>NCIH01000057.1:0-17153 GCA_002281975.1 Hydrogenophilales bacterium 17-64-11
CAGCGGCCGGCCGGCCGGCGCCGCACGCGCGGCCAGCCAGCCGCCGGCGACGCTCCCCAGGGCGGCGCCGGCGGCGGCCGAGAAAACGTCGGTGACATCGCTGACGCGCGAAAAGACGAACAGTTGCATGATCTCAAGAGCGACCGCCGTGGCCAGCGTCATGCCCCACGCGCGCCACGCGCTGCGTGTCCCGTCGAGCCGCCACAGCAGCGCAAGCGGCACCCAGATCAGGGCGTCGGTGGCGATTTCGTACAGCGCATAGGCCGCATCCCCAGGCAGACGGCCAAACGGGATCAGATTGACCTTGCCGTCCTGCCATTTATGGAAAATCTCGACCAGGCTGATGGTCAGGTCGAGCGGCAGGACGTTGTAGACCAGTACCCCCGCCAGATACGCCCAGGCCAGCCGCTCGGCCAGGGCAGCGCGGGCATGGGTGTGTTGCCAGGACTGCAGCCACTCGATGAAACGCCCGCCCGCCCCCCACCAGGCCAGTACGCCGACGAACCCGCCCAGGGTTTCGGCAAGGATGTCGTTTTGCGACACCGTGCGTTGCGGAAAAAACAGCTGCGTGAATTCGATTCCGATGCTCAACGCGGTGGCCGCAGGAATCAGCGCCAGCGTGGCGAGCGCCCGGCGCAAACGGCTGCGGCCGGCCGACAGCGCGCCCATCCACAGGAAGGTCAGCGGGATGAACAGCAGCAGATTGGCCACCCAGTCGGCGCGTGAACCGATGCCGAGCTTGAGGAAGGGTATCGCGCCGAAGCGGGCCACCGCCTCGTCCCACGGCAGCGCATGAAATTTCAATGGCACCAGGCTGCCGTAAACGACAAATACGCTGTACAGCAGCGCAGCCCACCACAACAGGGCGCGGGGTTTGCTGGACGTCCCCATGCTGCGGCTCATGGCTGGAGGGCCTCCGGCATGCGCAGCACGGCGGGCGCCACCCTTGCGCCGGGGCGCGATGCGCCCTGCCAGTCGGGATAGGCTGCGAGTTCGCCCGCCAGCGCAGCCGGTAAGCGGTCCGGCGGCGGGGCCTCCGCCAGCAGGCGCGCAGTCAGCTCCGCTGCAGCGAGGTTCAAAAAATCGGGCCGATAGGCCAGCGTGACATTGTGCGCGGCCTCGCCGCCCAGCACGGGAGAAGTGGCCGCCACCACATTGGCGATCACCCGCTGGCGCCAGGCCGCTCCCTTGCCCTGGCGCACCAGGATGCCCGTATCCGAAGCCAGCACGGTATTGGAGAAAATCGCCATGTCGCGCGGCACATCGTTGTGCGGCTGGATATGGATCGCATCGCCGCTGCCGTTGATGAATACATTGTCGTACACTGCCACCCGCCCCTCCGCCTGCAACAACGCTTCGCTCGGATTGTGCAGAAAGAGGTTGCCGTAGACCAGATAGCGGTCTTCGCTGCCCGCGCCCCTCAGCGGAACATGGCCCAGCAGGACATTGGGGCGCGCCTGCGGGCCGGCAACGGCGTCAGACTTGGAAAACACGTTGTACCGAATCACCGTGTCGTAGCGATCCGCATATTCGGCCGGGCGCGTGGTTTGATGCTTGATCTGCAGGTTGTAACCCAGGGTGTGCACGATCCGGTTGGCTTCGATGACGCCGCCGACGAAGGGATCCGAACCATCGGAATCGCCGAAGTACATGCCGGTGCCGACCTGCTCGATGCGGTTCCCTCTGACCGTCCACCCCAGTGCCGGGCATTTGGTGGAAATGCCCACGTTTTGCTGCGACGCAGCATAGTCGTGAATATGCAGCGATTCCAGTGTGATGTAATCGGCATAGCGGCTGTGGCCTTCGGCCTTGACTGCATCAACCGGCAGGTTGCCGCCATCGAGTTCCAGGTGGCGCAACACCAGGTGACGCACATCGACCAGGCTGACCGTGTTGCCGCGCGGCCGTGCAATGAAGCGCGGCGGCGCGGCAGGATCGGCCGCTTCGACGACGATGGGCCGGTCGGCGCGCCCGGACAGATCGTGCAGCGGCAAGCCATGGCGGTAATCGCCCGGCGCCAGCAGCAAGCGGTCGCCCGGCTGCAAGCGACGCAAATAATCGCGGTAATTTTGCGCATCCACGCGGTAGTCTGCGGCTGCCGCCATGTCCGTCAGCAGGCAGAGCAGCCCCATGCAGACGGCTCGCCGCATTCAGCCCGCCGTATCGGGCAGCGGCAGCCCGCTCCTCAGCAAGTCCAGCTTGCCGAAGAGCACGCGGCTCATGCCCGCCACGCTCTGTCGCCCGGTATCCACCACGATGTCGGCCACTTCGCGATACAGGGGATCGCGCTGTTTATAGAGCTCGCGCAAGCGTTCCAGCGGGTCGGCCGTTTGCAGCAACGGGCGGTTGCGGTCATGCCGCGTGCGCTCGTACAAATGCTCGGGCGTACCGCGCAAATAAATCACCACGCCATTTTTCTTCAGGTTTTCGCGGTTGACCGCCGACAGCACCACCCCGCCGCCGGTGGCCAGCACAATGCCTGACAATGCGGTCAGCTCGGCAATGGCCGCCTCTTCGCGCTTGCGGAACCCCGCTTCCCCTTCGATTTCGAAAATGACCGGGATCTTGACGCCGGTGCGCGCCTCGATTTCGTGGTCCGAATCGTGGAAGGGGCAGCCGTAATGCTTGGCCAGCAGCCGCCCCACCGTAGTCTTGCCGGCACCCATCAGTCCGACGAGATAAAGATTGTCTCGCTTGCTCATGGCGCCATTCTAATTGGGCTTGTATCGGCGGTACACACAGGCCGCCCTGAATTGGAGGCAAAGAAAAACGCGGGCCAGGCCCGCGTTTTTCCCACTTCCTCGATCAGCGGAGCGACAGGCGCTCGTCGAGAATACGCGGGGTAAGGAAAATGATTAGTTCGGTCTTGCTGTTTTTCTTTGCGGTGGTCTTGAACAGGTTACCGAACACCGGCACATCGCCCAGTAGCGGAACCTTGTTCACGGTCGAGGTTTCGTCGCCGTCGAAGATGCCGCCCAGCACCAGGGTTTCGCCGTTATTCACACGCACCTGGGTTTTGATCCGCTTGGTATCGATAGCCGGATTGTCGCCAATGTTCGCGATGTCGCGTACCGCGTCTTTCTGCACCTCAACGGTCAAGATGACGGAGTCGTTGTTGAGAATCTGCGGATCGACCAGCAAGCACAGAAAGGCGTCCTTGAACGTCACGGTGGCCGGTGTGTTGGCCGTACCCGGTGTGATGTAGGGAATCTGCGTACCGTTGAGGATCACCGCCGGTTTCTGGTTGGAAGTCATCACGCGCGGGTTGGAAATCACCTTGCCTTTGCTGTCAGCCTCCAGCGCGCGCAATTCCAGGCTCAGAAGATTGCCGTTGGCGAGGTTCAGCAAAGACAAAGCCAGGTTGGCCGCGCCAGAAACGGGGGGCAACGCCTGCCCTAAACCTGCCACGTCGGCCTGATGCGGGTCGCCAAACAGATTTCCGCTTTTGGTGGCGGTAAACCCTAAACGTGCACCCAGATCGCGGCTCCAGCCATCGGTCGCCACCACCACCCGCGCCTCGATCATGACCTGGCGGGTGGGCACGTCCAGACGCGCGAGCAGTTCGCGAACTTCCTGAATCTTGCGTGCGGTATCGGTGATGATCAGCGTATTCGTCTTCAGTTCATAGGTTGCGCGTCCCCGTTTGGTCAGGACTTTCTGGTCAGTGTCCCCCTGGCCTTTCTGTGACGCCTGCGCCGCCGCCGCGCCGCCCAGGCCCTGGGCTTGCGCCGAACAGTTCACCGCGTTGTTGGTCGCCGAGTTGAGGAAAGCGCCGGAGGCAAAGCCGTACAGCATGGTTTGCGCTTCATCCGCCCGCATGTAGTTGAGCTGGATGTACTCGGTGGCCAGGGGCTCCAGATCGGCCACCGCCGACCTGGCTTCGAACTCGAGTTTTTCCTTGGTCAGCAACTCGTCCTTGGGCGCAATCCAGATCACATTACCGTTCTGGCGCTTGTCCAGGCCCTTGGTCTGCATGATGAGGTCGAGCGCCTGGTCCCACGGCACATCCTTCAGGCGCAGCGTGAGGTTGCCGGCCACGGTGTCGCTGGCGATGATGTTGAGGCCGGTGAAGTCGGCGATGACCTGCAGCACCGAGCGCACCTCGACGTTCTGGAAATTGAGCGAGAGTTTTTCGCCGGTGTATTTCACCTTGCCGTCGGCGGTTTTCTTCTGGCCGTCGACCGCCGCCTTGACCTCGACGATGAAGCTGTTGTCGGCCTGATAAGCCGAATACTCCCAGCCGCCCTTGGGTTCGATCACCATGCGGGTGTTGTCGCCCAGGGTATAGGTTTCGATGGTCTGCACCGGGGTGCCGAAATCCGCCACATCGAGACGACGCTGCAGGGCTTGGGGCAATTCGGTGCCGATGAAGTCGACGACCACGCCGTTGGCCTGCTGGCGGATGTTGATCCCCGCCTGCGCATCGGACAGCGTGGTCACGATGCGTGCCTCGCCCGCTGCGCCACGCCTGAAATCGACATCGCGGATGCTGTGGCGCGCCGCGCCGGGTCCCGCTTCGGCAAACCGCGGGCTGACGTTCACCGGCGCCGCACCGGCACCGACGTCGCCCAGCGCGACGAGCAGTGTCTTGCCGTCGATCCTGGCGTCGTATTCAACCGCCTTGTTCAGGTTCAAAACCAGGCGGGTGCGCGTTCCCGCCTGCACCACGTTGACGCTCGACAGAGGGCCGAGGTTGGCGTCCACCGTGTTGCGTCCCATGGCGTTGCCGGTGTCGGGCAGATCCAGCGCGATGCGCGGCGGATTGCCGACGGTAAACCCCGCCGGCGTGGCTGTCAGTGCATTCTTGAGGTTGACGCGCACCACGACCTTGCCGCCGGGCAGGGTGGTGGTTTCGACGCTTTGCACTGCGTTGCCGGTGGGCGGCACGTCGGCAGCACGCACTGCGAGAGGCAGCACCAAACCAGCGAGCAGGGCGATCCCGAACAGTTGGCGGGCCATACGATCTTGCACAAGCTTCAGCTTGTAGAAAGTCGGCGTCCCCTTGCGGGACATTTTCTGGGCAATTTTGGGCAATGCGTTCATGTCAGCCTCTTTGGAATTCAGTGCAACGAATCATTCTTGCAAATTCAGGGTGCTGGTGCGCTCGGACCAGTCCCCGGCGCTATCCTGGACAATTTCACGCAACGTTATTTGACTATCGTCGATCTGCGTGACGAGGCCGAAATTCTGGCCCACGTAATTGCCTTTCTTGACGTGGTAAATCGCGTTGTCCGGCGTTTTGACCACCGCATGGATGACGCCCTGCCGAGCCAGCACGCCGACCATTTTCAGGGTTTCCAGCGAAAACGCCTCGAGCGGCTCTTTCGGGCGATTGAGATCGGGCTGCATTCCGCCGCCGCCTCCGGTCGAGAGCTTTCTCGGCTTGAACGGGTCGGGCAGATCGAAGGCGTTGTAGGTGAACGGCTCATATACCTTGACCTGCGGCAGCGGCTCGATCTTTCCCTGCATGTCGCGGCCGGTCTCGGCAACGAAGGTGTGCAGGTCGTCCATGCTGCCGCCGCCGCAGCCGGTCAGGCCCAATGCCAGTAATACGGGAGCCAGGCGCTTCATTTCTTTTGCTCCTTGGCTTGTTGCTTCCTGGCAATGAGTTCCTCATCGTCCAGGTAGCGGTAGGTTTTGACAATGGCATCCATGTTCAGCACGCCATCCTTGGCGGGCTCCATGGCAATGTCCTGCAAGGTGACGATGCGCGACAGCTTGGAGACGTCGCTGACGAAAGCCGCAATGTCGTGGTAGCCACCGGTGACTTTGACGCGGATCGGCGTTTCCGCGTAGAACTCGGACGCGGTTTCGGCCTCGGGCTTGAACAGGTCGAACTGCAGGCCGCGCCCCAGTCCCGCCTGGTTGACGTCGGTAATCAGGGCGTCCATCTCCTGCTTGTTGGGCAGCTGCTTCAGCAGCGCGCCGAAGGCCTGCTCGATATCGGCCAGCTGCTTCTTGTAGGCCTCCAGATTGATGGCCTGGTTTTTCTTGGTGGTGAACACGCCGCGCAGCTCGGTTTCCTTCTGCTTGGCCGCATCCAGCGTTTCCATGCCGCCGCGCCAGTCGAACCACCAGCCCGCCGCCACGATCGCCACGCACAGCACCCCAAGCGCCGCGAGCTTGGTCGGCAACGGCCAGTCGGCCAGGGTTTTCAGATCGAGTTTGTTGAGTTCGTCCAGGGTCATGCTTTGCCCCCTTTGTCATTCGCGTCGTCCGTCTGCTGGCGGGCCTGCTTGACCGACAGCACGAACTCGTTGGCACGCAGGTTGTTTACCGTGGCCGCCTTGATTTCGACCAGATTGGCCGATTCGAACCAGGGCGAGCTGTCCAGATTGCGCATCAGGGTGGACACGCGCGCGCTCGACTGGGTGTAGCCGCTGATGGTGACGATATCGCCCGCCTGCTTGAAGGATCTGAGATAGAGGCCGTCCGGCAGCAGACGGATCATCTGGTCGAACAGGTGGACGACTTCGGTGCGATTGGATTGCAGGGTCTCGACGACCTGCTTGCGCTCCAGCAGCGCCTGGGTCTGCTCGCGGATTTTCTTGATTTCGCCAATCTGGCCATCGAGCTTGGCGATCTCCTGTTCGAGGAAGGCGTTGCGGGCATCCTGCGCCGACTGGCGGGCGGCGATCAGGCTGTGGCCGAGAATGACGGCAACCACGCCCGCCGCGACGGCGAAGCCGAGCAGGATGTTGAACTGGCGGCGCCGTGCGGCGCGTTTCAGTTCGCGGTGGGGGAGCAGGTTGATGCGGATCATTGCGGGTCGAACCTCCGCATGGCAAGGCCACAGGCGACGAAAAGGGAAGGCGCGTCGGCGGTCAATGCCTGCGGCCGGATTTTGGAACCGACTGCCATGTTGGCAAACGGGTTGACGACCAGGGTCGGGGTGCCGGTGCGCTGGCTGACCACTTCATCGATGCCGGGGATCATGGCCCCTCCGCCGGCGAGCAGAATCTGATCGACCTTGCGATACTGGGTGGAGGTGGTGAACAGCTGCAGGGCACGGCCGATTTCCATCGCCAGGGTTTCGCTGTAGGGCTGCAGCACTTCCATGTCGTAGCTTTCGGGCAGCGTGCCACGGCGCTTGGCGTTTTCCGCCTCCTCACTGGTCATGCCGTAACGGCGCGAAATTTCGTTGTTGAGCTGGTTGCCGCCGAAACCGTGTTCGCGCAGGTAAACCGATTCGTTATCGTTGAGGATGTTGATGTGCATGTTCTGCGCACCCACATCGATGATCGCCACGGTCTGGCCGTCGCCGCTATTGGGCAGCAAGTGGGCGATCTGTTCGTACGCGGTTTGCGTGGCGTAGGACTCGACGTCCATGATGAGTGCCTTGAGTCCGGCGGCCTCGACGGCGGCCACGCGATCTTCGACTTTTTCCTTGCGCGCGGCGGCCAGCAGGATTTGCACATCGTCCGGGCTGGCGGGCGACGGGCCGAGCACCTGGAAGTCCAGGTTCACTTCGTCCAGCGAGAAGGGAATGACCTGGTTGGCCTCGGCTTCCACCTGATTTTCCAGGTCGACGCCTTTCAGGCTGGCCGGCGCCAGGATTTTCTTGGTGATGACCGCCGACGACGGCAATGCCAGCGCAACGTTCCTGACCCGCGTGCCGAGGCCTTTCCAGGCGGTACGCAAGGTATCGGCCACCTGATCGAGATTGGCGATATTGCCGTCCGTCACGGCATCCTTGGGCAAAGGCTCGATGACATAGCGCTCCACCCGCAGCATCCCCTTGCCGGCGTCGGACAATTCCACCAGCTTGACCGCAGTCGTGCTGATGTCGAGCCCCAGGATGGGCAGGCTTTTGGCGGACAGCCAGTCCAGATTGATATTCAGGTGCAAGGATTTTCCTTTACGCTTCTATGGGTTGGCGCATTTTCTTGTTATTATTTTTAGATGCTAGCAACAACACACGGTTTTTAACAGTTTTTTTCTCGCCGCACTGCAAGAGTTGAACAACTGTGTCCAATTTCCAACACCACTAACGCCTATAATCGCCGGAAACTTTAGGCATCGCGTTATTGATCCGGCCCGCCGAAATTTGAAACCGGGCGGCCACCTGGCTTACTGTATACAGGGGCCTGACCGGACGGGCTAAATCAATAGGCAATTAAAACAGCGGGTTATTGGGATGGCCCGCTGGCCGGCCTCGGGCCGGAGTGGAAAATCGGACACGGATGCTTCGGGCATTTTCGTGCCGTCTCGACAAAGGAACCGGATGTTTTCCAAATGGTGGCATTACGCATTGGCACTGATCGTCAGCCTCGGCGTAGTCGGCACGGCACTGGCCGGATTGGCGGCCGCGCTGATTTATCCCAACCTGCCTCCGCTCGAGGCGCTCACCGACTACAAACCCAAGCTGCCGCTGCGCGTCTACACGGCTGACGGCGCCCTGATCGGCGAATTCGGCGAGGAACGCCGCGCCTTCATCGTCATCGACAAAGTCCCGCAATACATGAAGCAGGCGATCATCGCCGCCGAGGACGAGCGCTTCTACACCCACGGCGGCGTGGATACGCTGGGAATATTGCGCGCAGCAGGATCGAACCTGCTGTCCGGCGGCGCCAAGGAAGGCGCGTCCACCATCACCATGCAGGTGGCGCGCAATTTCTTCCTGTCGAACGAGAAAACGCTGACTCGCAAGCTGTCGGAAGCCATGCTGGCGATGAAGATCGAGCACAATTTGTCGAAGGACAAAATCCTCGAGCTCTACATCAACCAGATCTATCTCGGCCAGCGTGCCTACGGCTTCGAAGCCGCAGCGCGCACTTACTTCGGCAAGCCGATGCAGGAGCTGTCGCTGGCCGAGTTCGCCATGCTGGCGGGACTGCCGAAGGCGCCGTCGCGCTACAACCCGGTGGTTAATTTCCCGCGCGCCAAGGCGCGCCAGGAATATGTGCTGGGCCGCATGCGCACGCTCAAGTTCATCGACCAGCCCACCTGGCAGGCCGCCGTCAAGCAGAAGCTGGTCATCCGCCAGGCGCGTCAGCAAACCGACGTAAGCGCCGACTACGTTGCCGAAATGGTGCGCCAGGCATTGTTCGAAAAATACGGTGAATCGATCTACAGTTCCGGCTACAAGGCGGTCACCACCCTGAGGCGCGCCCAGCAGGCCGCGGCCAATTTGGCTGTGTGGCACGGCATAGCCGATTACGACCAGCGCCACGGCTATCGGGGACCGGAAAAACAGGTCAGCCTGCCCGCCGACGGCACGCGACGCGAAGCCGCCATTGCCGGCGCACTGGAAGACCTCGCCCCCGTCAGCGACATGCAGCCCGCCGTGGTCGTGGCCGCCAGCGCCAAGCTCATCCGCGCCCAATTGCGCGACGGCGCCGTGGTCGACATTTCCGACAACTCGCTGAAGTGGGTGGCCAACTGGGTTGCCGGCAAAAAGGGGCGGCAACTCAGCCCCGGTGCGGTGGTGCGCGTGCAGGCGACGGGCAGAAAACCGCACTGGCGGCTGGCGCAGCTGCCCGAGGTCGAAGCCGCGCTCGTCGCCCTGAACCCGCAGGATGGCGCCATCACCGCGCTGGTCGGCGGGTTCGATTTCAACCGCAACAAATTCAACCGCGTCACCCAGGCCTGGCGGCAGCCGGGGTCGAGTTTCAAGCCCTTCATCTACTCAGCGGCGCTGGAAAAAGGCTATACCCCCGCCACCATCATCAACGACGCGCCGCTTTCGCTGGCCGCAGAAGAGGCCGGCGGCACCGCCTGGGAACCGCAGAATTACGACGGCAGCACCAGCGGCCCGGTGCGCATGCGCAGCGCGCTGACCAAATCGCTCAACCTGGTGTCGATACGTATCCTGCAAGGCATCGGTCCGTATTACGCGCGCGACTACATCCGCCGCTTCGGCTTCGACCCGGCGCGCCACCCGCCCTATCTCACCATGGCGCTGGGCGCCGGCAGCGTCACCCCGTTGCAGATGGCCGCAGCCTACGGGGTGTTCGCCAACGGCGGCTTCGGCGTCAAGCCCTATCTGATCGACAAGGTGTACGACAAGGACGGGCGACTGCTGATGCAGGCCAGCCCGCAACACGCCGGCGGCAATGCACCGCGCGTGATCGACCCGCGCAATGCCTGGCTGATGACCACCATGATGCAGGACGTGGTGCGTTACGGTACCGCCGCGCGTGCCGGCCAGCTGGGGCGCGGCGACATCGCCGGCAAGACCGGCACCACCAACGACGCGCGCGATACCTGGTTCGCCGGCTACAATCCCGGCCTGGTAGCGATCGTCTGGATGGGCTACGACCAGCCGCGCTCGCTGGGACGGCGCGAGACGGGCTCCCAGTCCGCGCTGCCGATCTGGATGAGTTTCATGGATGTGGCGCTCAAGGGGACGCCGCAGACCGGCTGGGCGATGCCCGGCGGCATCATCAGCGTGAAAATCGATCCGGCCACCGGTGCCCGCCTGCCGGACACCGTGCTGGGCGATTTGCTGGGCGATTTGCTCGGCAACAAAGAGACCGGCATGGTGGAGCACTTTTATCAGGAATTCCCGCCGCCCGAGGCACCGCCCGCAGACTGGAACAGCGATCCGGCCAATCCCACCGAACCGGCCCGGCCGGTCGCCCCGCCCGGAACCCCGCTATGAAACATCAGGACATGCGCCGCCGCATTGCCCATGCCGCGGCACGCATGCTGGCGGAAGACGGCAGCCTCGATTATGGCAGCGCCAAACGCAAGGCGGCGCGCCAGCTGGGCGCTCCCGACAGCAACAACCTGCCCGACAACCTGCAAATCGAAGAGGCGCTGCGCAGTTATCAGGCCCTCTACCAGGCCGACGAAACGCGCACCCAGCTCACGCTGCTGCGGCAAGTCGCTATTGAATATATGGAGCGGCTGGCGGCTTTCGACCCCCACCTGACCGGCCCGGTGCTCAACGGCACAGCAGGGCGGTACACCGACATCAACCTGCAACTCTTCACCGACGACCAGAAGGATGTCGAGTTCCTGCTGATGCGCCAGGCTTCGCCCTACCAGGCCGGCGAACAGCGTGCGCCGGATGCCGCGGGACGCGCCTATCCGCGCTTCATCATCGACGATCCGCGCGCGCCGGTCGACGTTGTCGTCTACCCCGCCGCCGAACTGCGCAACATGAAGCGTTTGCAGGCGGACGGCAGCCCGCGCCGTCTGCGCTTGCCGCAGGTACGGAGCCTGATTTGACCCGCCTCACCGCACCCACTCTGGCATGGAAGATGCTGAATCGCACCACATGACTCTTTCGAGCGAACAACCGTGATTCGATTTTTCCGGCACTACGTGCCCCTGAATTTATTGTTGCTGATGTCGATCGAAGCGCTGATTCTCGGCGGCGCCATCTACGCCGGAGTCAACGCGCGCTTCCTCGACAGCGGTGCGGTCCCGGACGATCTCAGCCCCCTGCTGCCCAAAGCCCTGGCCTTCACCGTCGTCATGCTGGGGTTGATGACCGCGAGCGGTCTTTACGATCTGGAATGGCAGGGCGGCGTGCGCGCGCTGCTGCACCGCCTCGGCCTGAGCTTCGGGCTCGGCCTGGCGGCGATGAGCCTGCTGTTTTATTTCTTTCCCGCCCTGCTGGTCGGGCGGGGCGCCTTCCTGCTGTCGTTCGGCCTGGCGCTGCTGGGCATCCTGCTCAGCCGCGCGCTGTTCATCCGCTGGGCGCGGGTAGGGGCGCTCAAAACCCGCGCCCTGGTGATCGGCACCGGCAGCCGCGCCGCCCATATCGAAGCGCTGCTGGCCAAACGCGGCCATGTCGGCAATGTTCAGGTAATGGGCTACCTGCCGATGGGCGGCAGTCACCATTTCGTCGACCATGCCCGCATTCTCGACACCCAGGAATCACTGCCCGAACTGGCGCAGCGCCTGCAAATCAGCGAGATCATCCTCGCCGTACGCGACCGCCGCGGCGGCGGCATGCCGGTGCAGGACCTGCTCAAATGCAAGCTGTATGGCATCCGCATCCTCGAACTGTCGAGTTTCTTCGAACGCGAAAACGGCCACTTGCAACTCGATTCGATGAACGCCAGCTGGATGATCCTGGCCGAGGGGTTTCATCAAGGCATCGTGCGCGACACCGTCAAGCGGCTGTTCGATCTGCTGGTGAGCGCCGCCATGCTGGTGGTCTGCCTGCCGATCATGGCGCTGACCGCGCTGCTGATCAAACTGGAAAGCCCCGGCCCCGTTTTGTATCGTCAGGAACGTGTCGGCCAGGGATGCCGCAGCTTCACCATCTTCAAATTCCGCAGCATGTGCGTCGACGCCGAAAAAGACGGCAAACCGCGCTGGGCCGGCCAGAACGACAGCCGCGTGACGCTCACCGGGCGCTTCATCCGGCGCACCCGCATCGACGAATTGCCGCAGATTTTCAACGTCTTCTTTGGCGACATGAGCTTCGTCGGCCCGCGCCCCGAACGCCCCTATTTCGTGCAGGATCTGACCCAGAAAATCCCCTATTACGGCGTGCGCCACACCGTCAAGCCCGGCATCACCGGTTGGGCGCAGGTGCGCTACGCTTACGGCGCGACCGACGAGGACGCCATGCACAAGCTGCAGTACGATCTCTACTACGTCAAGAACCACAGTCTGTTTCTCGATCTGATGATCCTTTTCCAGACCGCTCAAGTGGTGCTGTGGGGAAAGGGCGTGCGCTGACCGCGCGCGCCTGAGGCCGCCTCCATGCCCGACACCCTGCTCCATCTGGCGGCGGTCGGCTACGGCTTGGCAACCCTGGCCTATCTGGGGCTGTCCGGGCTCATTGTCGCCAGTTGGCGGCGACGGCCGCAGGGACGGCTGCTGGTACTCGCCACCGGACTCAGCGCCGCCTGGGGTGCGCTGTCGGCACTCGCCGCCTGGGGATCGCTGCCGCCGCGGCTGGAACTCGCCGCCGAAGTGGCGCGCAACGGCGCCTGGCTGGCGCTGCTGCTCTACATCCTGCGGCTGCGCCTGCCGCCGGCCACCGCGCTGCCCGCGCCACTGCGTTTTATGCGCATTCTCGGCGGCCTGCTAGTCGGCGGCCTGCTGCTCGCCAGCGCGCTTCCTTTCATCGCCCCCGCCCGGCCGGTGCTGGCGCAGTGGGCCGGCAACCTGGGGCTGGTGCTGCTCACCGTGATGGGGCTGGTGCTGGTCGAACAGGTATACCGCGGCACCCGTCAGGAAGACCGCTGGGCGATCAAGTTTCTCTGCCTGGGGCTGGGCGGATTGTTCGTTTACGATTTTTACCTGCATGCCAACGCCGCGCTGTTCGGCGCGGCGGATGCCCGGGTATGGGCGGCGCGCGGCTATGTGGCGGCGCTGGTGACGCCGCTGATCGCGGTCTCCGCGGCGCGCAACCCGGAATGGGCGGCGCCGGTCGGACTGTCGCGCAGCATGGCGTTCCATACCGCCAGTTTGCTGGGGGCCGGCGCGTATTTGCTGCTGATGGCGGGAGCCGGCTATTACCTGCGCCTGTTCGGCGGCGAATGGGGCGACGTGGTACAGACCGTGTTCGTCTTCGCCGCCATCATGCTGCTGGTGCTGCTGATGATTTCCGGCACCCTGCGCGCGCGGCTGCGGGTATTCCTGTCCAAGCATTTTTTCAGCTACCGCTACGACTACCGCGAAGAATGGCTCAACTTCACCCGCACCCTCACCGAAGGCCAGCCAGGCGAGCAGCTCTGCGAACGGGCGGTCGAGGCCCTCGCCAAACTGCTCGAAAGCCCCGGCGGCGCGCTGTGGATGCGCGAGGGCAACGTCGCCTATCAACGCGCCAGCCACTGGAACTGGGCCGACATCACCGGCACCGAGCCGGCCGCTTCGCCCTTCATCCGCTGGCTTGCCGGCAAGCAATGGGTGGTGGATCTGGACGAAATGAAAACCCGCCGCGACCTCTATGGCGATCTCGGTGTGCCGGCATGGCTTCGGCGCGCCGACGACGCCTGGCTGGTGGTGCCGCTGATGCTGCACGACGAACTGCTCGGCTTTGTCGTACTGAAACACTCCCTCGGCAATGTCAGCTTCAACTGGGAAGTCAGCGACCTGCTCAAAGTGGCGGCGCGCCAGGTTGCGGCGCATCTGGCACAGATGCGCGCCTCCAACCAGCTCATCGTGGCGCGGCAGTTCGAATCGTTCAACCGCACCACCACCTTCGTCATCCACGACCTGAAAAATCTCGTCGCCCAGCTGTCCCTGCTGCTGGCCAACGCCGAAAAACACAAGCACAACCCCGAGTTCCAGGCCGACATGCTCGATACCGTGGAAAGCGCCGTCGCCCGCATGAACAAGGTGCTGGCGCAATTGCGGCGCGGCAGCGGCGAAACGCAGGCGCAGTCGGTGGCGCTGGCGGATATCCTGAACGAGGCCGTCGCCAGCAAGCAGGCATTCAAGTTGCGGCCCATCCTGGCCTTGCCGCCTCCCGGTCTGCGCGTGCGTGCCGAGCGCGAACGGCTCGTCCGCGCCATCGGCCATCTGCTGCAGAATGCGCTGGAGGCGACGCCGGCGACCGGCGACGTCACGCTGCGCGGATTCGAAGAGTCCGGACAGGCCATTGTTGAAATCATCGACAGCGGCAGTGGCATGGACGACGAATTCATCCGGACCCGCCTGTTTCAGCCGTTCGATTCCACCAAGGGCGCCGGCATGGGCATCGGCGCGTATGAATGCCGTGAAACCTTGCGCGCGCTGGGCGGAACGATCGAGGTGGACAGCACGCCGGGAAGCGGCACCCGCTTCCGTCTCAGCCTGCCGCTGGACAATAATCCCGAAAACCGAGGAGACGCCGCATGAGCGACGCCAAACAAAAGATTCTGCTGGTGGAAGACGATCCCGGGCTGCAAAAGCAGCTGAAGTGGAGCCTAGCCGACTACGAACTGGTGATGGCCGCCGACCGCGACAATGCCGTCGTGCAGTTGCGCCGCCACGAACCCGCCGTGGTACTGCTCGATCTTGGCCTGCCGCCCGACGCGGACGGCGCCAGCGAAGGCCTGGCCGCCCTGCAGCAAATTCTTTCGCTCGCCCCCGCCACCAAGGTCATCGTCGTCACCGGCAATCTCGATCGCAGCAATGCGGTGAAGGCGATCCGCCTCGGCGCCTACGACTTTTTCCAGAAACCGTTCGACCCCGACGTGCTGGCACTGATGATTGCGCGTGCGCTGCATGTCCATGCGCTGGAGGCCGAGAACCGCCTACTGGCCGCCAGGCAGCGCGGTTCCGCCCTGCAGGGTCTGATCACCAGCAGCGAGCCGATGCTCAAGATCTGCCGCACCGTGGAGAAAGTCGCCCCGGCCAACGCAACCGTGCTGTTGCTGGGCGAGTCCGGCACCGGCAAGGAAGTGCTGGCGCGCGGCGTGCACGAACTGTCGCCGCGTGCCGGCAAGCGCTTCGTCGCCATCAACTGCGCGGCAATCCCCGACACCCTGCTGGAATCCGAACTGTTCGGCTATGAAAAAGGCGCGTTCACCGGTGCCGCCAAGCAGACCATCGGCCGTATCGAATACGCCAACGAAGGCACGTTGTTTCTCGACGAAATCGGCGATCTGCCGATGCAGCTGCAGGCCAAGCTGCTGCGTTTCCTGCAGGAACGCGTGATCGAGCGGCTTGGCGGACGCGGCGAGATTCCGGTCGATGTGCGCGTCGTCTGCGCCACCCACCGCGACCTCGCCGACATGATCCGCGAAGGCAGCTTCCGCGAAGACCTGTACTACCGGCTATCCGAAATCACGATAAAGATCCCGCCGCTGCGCGAACGGCCCGGCGACGCCGTGCTGCTGGCGCAGGCCTTCCTCGATCGCTACGCACGCGAGCAGGGGCGCAACATCCGGGGTTTCACTGCCGATGCGCTGGGCGCGCTCGAAACGCATGCCTGGCCTGGCAACGTGCGTGAAATGGAAAACATCATCAAGCGCGCAACCATCATGGCGGACGGCAGCCAGATCACCGCAGCCGACCTCGGCCTGGACGCCGCCCATGCCGAACCGCAGCCGTTCAACCTGCGCCAGGCGCGCGAAAACGCCGAGCGACTGGCAGTCGGCCGCGCCCTTGCGCACAGCGAAGGCAGCATTGCCCAGGCCGCCGAACTGCTCGGCATCACCCGCCCCACGCTGTACGACCTGATGGCGAAAATCGGGATGAAATAAACCTTCCGCCCGCAGCCCGCAACCTACAAGGACAATCCTGGAAATGCCCATGCCCCGCCCCGCCGCCCGGCTGTTGCCGGTCCTGATTCTGGGCGCCAGCCTATTGGCCGCCTGCAGCGAGAAAAGCAGCGCCACCCTGGTGGCCGACGCCAAGGCGAAACTTGCGGCGGGAGATTACAAGACGGCGATGATCCAGCTGAAAAACGCCGTGGCGGAGGACAAAAGCAACGCCGAGGCACGCTATGAACTGGGCAAGCTCTATCTCGCCCAGTTCGACCTGGCCAGCGCAGAAAAAGAGCTCCGGCGCGCCCGTGAAGCCGGCTATGCGGCAGCCACCGTCAACCCGCTGATCGCCCGGACGCTGCTCGGACAGCGCGAATACCAGCGCGTGCTGGATGAATTGCCTGCGCCTACCGGCAGCGGCCCCGATGCCGCCACCCTGCTGGCGCTGCGCGCCACCGCCGCAATCGGCCTGGGAAACAGGGAAGACGCACGCCAAACCCTACAGCGCGCGCTGCAGGCCGCAAACGACAACGCCGAGGTCCATCTGGCACTGGCGCAACTGGCATTGGCCGACGGCGATGCCGGCAAGGCCATGCAGGATCTCGACCAGGCTTTGCTGCTCGATCCCGCGCACCACGAAAGCCTGTTGCTGAAGGGCGACCTGCTGCGCGCCACCGGGAAATCCGCCGAAGCCGTCGCGGTCTATCGCGAAGCCGTCCGGATCGCTCCCCGGCATACCAGTGCCCGGCTGGCCCTGGCGGGTATCGCCATCGCCGACGGCAAACTGGCCGAAGCGCGCAAGGAAGTCGGCGCCGTCTTGACCATCACCCCCAACAATCTGCAGGCGCGCTACACCGAGGCGCTGATCGACTTCCGCGAAAAGAAGACCGAATCCGCGCGCGTCTCGACGCCTGCCTGGTCGGGGGCAAGCCCGGCATGAATATCACCGCCTGGAAAAAACTGCGCGACCCGTTTCCGGTCTGGCGGCGCACGCAAGAGTGATGAGCCTCACCACAATTCGCTGACCGGCACGCCGTGCAACACCTCGGC
>NCIH01000058.1:0-16911 GCA_002281975.1 Hydrogenophilales bacterium 17-64-11
TGTTCGACTACATCGAGATGTTCTACAACCCGAAGCGCCGTCACAGTTACAGCAATCGGCTGTCGCCGGTAGACTACGAGAAGCAGTATTTCAACCGGCCCGAAAGTGTCTAGGAAAGCCGGGGCGATTCACACAGCCCATCCGCCACATTCACTCGCCCCGGTGGTAAACCGCCTCCACGCGGTTGCCGAAGGGATCCTTCAGGAACGCGGCGAAATAGGTGGGGTGGTAATGGGCCCGCAACCCGGGCGGGCCGTCGTCCGTGCCGCCGTGGGCGAGATCGGCCTCGTAAAAGGCGACGACCTGGGGCCGGGTGCTCGCCTTGAAACACCAATGACGGCGAGGGTCGGTATTGGCCTCCGCGGATTCGTAGATCGCCAGGAAGGTGTGGTGGTCCTCCAGGGCGCTGCAGCGCATGCCGTAGCCGATGGCGTCCGCCCGGTCGTAGACCTTGTCGACGCCGAGGCCGCCGTGGTCGCGTCGTAGAACGGTCGCGCCAGGGCGAGGTCCGGAACGGTAATCGAGACGTGGTCGAGCACGAACATGACTGCCTCCGAACAGCGCCTACCTGGGGTCTCGGGGCCCCGCCAGGGCGGTGAAGACACCCAGGCCGATGAATATGCCGCCCCCGAGGCGCCGGCCAAAGCGTCTGACACCACGAGCGCGCGCCAGCGCAGGCGCAATCGCTCCCGCCGCCAAGGCATAGGCGCTGTCGGTGGCGGCGGCGATGGCCACGAAGAGCGCGCCGAGCGCCATGGTCTGAAACATGGGCGGCACCCCCGGACTCAGGAACTGGGGCAGGAATGCGGCGAAGAAGACCGTGGTCTTGGGATTGAGCAGCGCGACGATGAAGCCGTCGCGGAAGATGCGGCCGAGGGGGGCGTCCCGATCCAGTGCGGCCGGCGTCTCGTCCTGCGCACGACCCAACATCCGGACACCGAGATACACGAGATAAAGGGCACCGGCGTACTTCACAACCATGAACGCCGCCGCCGATACAGCAAACAGCGCCGCGAGGCCAAGCGACGCGGCCAGCGCGTTGCCCAGGTTGCCAAGGGCGACGCCCGCCACCGACACCAGCCCCGAGCGGCGGCCCTGGGCCAGGCTCCGCGTCACGACGTAGAAGACCCCGGGGCCGGGCGTCACCGCCAGCACCAGGCTCGCGAGCAGGAAGGCGGAGAACAGCGGCCAGGAAGGAAGCAGTTCGGTCATGGTTGAATCCCTAAACGTCTGTTAGACGCGGAGTGTTCCGGACCGAAGTTCATATAGTGTGCTTTTGGATAACCCGAGTTTCTCGTAGAACCTGGCGGCAACCGTTCCTTCTCGCACGATCAACGCCACGTGTGAATCTCCACCCTTATTTTCTACCACCTGCCTCACGAGATCGCCGGCAATTCCTTTGCCACGATGTTGGTCGGCAACAAATAGCTCCTGGATGAAGATAATGGAACCGGTGTGCCATGGATAGCTGAAGCCAAAAACGGCACCAACGATCTTTCCTGCATCAGCAGTAGCAACAAGAACTCCATCTGAATCAATCCGAAAGAAGGATTCAAGATAGGCCGTGGCACGAATTTCTGGCCAATGCTCGCCATAGGGTGGCTCAGCATATATTTGTTGGAGAAGCACGCCACAAGACGGCAAGTCCGTTTCGTTGCATTGACGGATGGTAATCATGACAACGGGCTAGCCGTCCATTGAGCGTCCCACTCGAAGTGCTTGTTTGTTAGCCATTGCCCGCGTGACAGCCGATACAGGCAGTGTTTGCGAAGCACATGCCCGACCGGAATCGTGGGATGTTCAAATGTCTCTCTTGTTTCAAGCATACCCAGCCTTTCCATCACTGCACGCGATCTAAAGTTGTCGGCCGCGGCAAATGACACAATTTCCAGTAACCCGAGCTGTTCGAAGCCAACACGAAGCGCTCCGCGCGCCGCTTCTGTGGCGAAACCTTTGCCCCAATGCTTTGCGGCCAGCCGCCAACCAACCTCGACGCAAGGAGAGAATGGTAGCTCTGGCGCAGGGATATGCAGCCCAACAAAGCCAGTGAACTCATGCAAGGTTCTTGTTTCGACGGCCCAGAAACCCCAGCCACGCTCGGCGATAAGCGCCTGGCAACGATCAGCCATCCCGTCACTTTCTGCGCGTGAAAGAAGCGCAGGAAAGAACTCCATAACCTTTGGGTCGGCGTTGAGCGCTGCGAAGGGCTCCCTGTCAGCGGCGCACCACTGGCGCAACCGAAGGTGCCTCGTATCGAACTCAATTGGCTCAGTCATTTCCATCGGCATTCACTCCAAATGCCTGAACATGGAAGTCCTTCCCGCCCGCCGAACGTACGACACGTTCCCGTTCCAACAGGAAGCCCGAATCCGCGGCCAGCCTTGCCAACTTCGCAGGCGACACGACATAAAATGCGCCGGAGAGCACGCCCAATGTCGTGTAGGGCGATGGTGTTACCTCCGCGATGGCACTAGGCAACTGAACCACTGTTATCAGCGTGCCTCCCTTTTGGATCATCGAGTAAATTCGTGGCAATACCTTCGCAACATTCACGTACTCGAAGAGCAGCCCGGCAAAGGCCATCTCAACCGGCTCGAATGCGAATTCATCCTTCTCAATATCCCCGGCAATCAATCGAAGCCCGGCGTTCCGATGCCCGAAGGGGGCACGGGCTGCTTCTATGTAAGCACGGTTTATATCGATACCCACGACGCGCTCCACAGGGCTGTTGGCCACTCGATCAAGCCCGTTGCCGCCGGCGCAGCCGAGCAAGGCGATCGAACGCGGGCCATACGTTGCAAGCGCATCTGCCAGCAATTCTGCGAGAAGCTGCGCCTGGCCGACATAAGGCAGCGCCATATGCGCCTCATAGTCGCCCAATGGAACATCCAACCAGGCGCTTTTCATGGTGCCGAACGTCGTAGCTCAGGGGCGCGCTGCTTTTCGGAGTCCATATACGCAATGTTAGGAGTGGTCAATTTGATTGCCCCGCCTTGTCGCGCTCCGCAAAAACTTCTTTGGCTGCGAGGGTGCCATTCAATGCGGCCGGAAACCCTGCATACACTGCCATTTGAATCATGACTTCAATGATTTCTTGTCTTGTACAACCGACATTAAGCGCGCCATGAATGTGAACCTTTAGTTGTGGCTGCGCGTTTCCCAAAGCGGTCAATGCGGCAACGGTTGCAATTTCACGCTCTTTTAGTGAAAGAACACCGCGTGAATAAACGTCGCCAAATGGAAACTCAATGGTGTAGCGGGCGAGGTCGGGAGAAGTGTCTTTGAGTGCCTCAATTACTCGCTCTCCTGCATGACCATCGATTTCCTTGAGCTTCTCCCAGCCTCGGGCATAACGATCTGATTCCACAGTAGACTCCTGCTTAGGTGTGATGTTGTTCTGGAACAGGGGCGCAGTGGCACAACCTGCGAGGGACAGTAAAAGTATTCCACCGAGAAAGTGATTCATGGAGACTCCTAACTGAGCTCAGGGGCGCGGAGCCGGTTAGAGCTCCGGATCATGCATGGACCATGACGAGGCTACTGGGGGTTTCGCCTTCCACTTTGAAGCCATGCCTTTCATAGAACGCCTTTGCCACTTCATTGATTTTGAAGACCTCCAGTCCTACGTTCCTGGATTTCCTGCCAGCCGAAGCAATAACGGATGCAAGAAGCCGTGTCCCAATCCCATTCCGCCGATGGTGCGGATGAACAACGATCATCCTTATGAATATCTGGCCATCTCGATTCTCGACGTGGGAATACGCGACCAGATCTTGCTCATTCAATGCCAGCGTAATCTCCCGGGGATCAAAGTGGGTAGAAAAATCACTGAGCTGCCACTGCTCATCCCAACCCCAGATATCAGAAATGAAACCACGCATCACCAAACGATACAGTTGATAGATCGCTTCCCTGTCTGATTCTTCAGCATTTCGGTAGGCGTAAGTCATGGCGATGCACTGGATGCATGACAGTTCGATAGACGGCATCTTACTCGGCGGTACCCGAAGCAGGGACGGCAACCGCTCCCCTTTCCTCCGTCGTCCGGGGCGGTCACGCCGTCGCCCGCCGGCGCACCGGCATCATGGCCAGGCTCACGCCAGCCAGCACGATCGCGCCGCCGGTCAGTTGGGCGGGGGTCGGCGGCGTGCCCAACGCGCCGCTGACCAGCATCGCGAATACCGGCACCAGGTTGAGGAACAGGGCGGCACGGCTGGCGCCGATCTGCTGGATGCCCATGCCCCAGAACAGGTAGGCCAGCACGGTGCCGCCCACCGTCATGATCGCCAGTGCCACGCCGGCATGCAGACCGGGCAGGACGAAGGGCACGTCGCCCAGGAATGCCACCACGGTCAGAACGGCCGCGCCGGCGCACATCATCAGGGCCGTGTTACCGACCGGCGAAACCTTGGGCATGAAACGCCGAGTGGCGACATTGAACAGCGCCCATATCAGGTTGGCGCACAGCATCAGCAGATCGCCCCGGTCCACCTGCAGGCGGACGAGCCGGCCCAGGTCGCCGTGCGAGATCACCACCGCCACGCCGATCAGCGCCACCGGCAGCGCGGCGAGGTGGCGCACCGAGGTGCGCTCGCCGAGCAGGACGGCCGCCAGCAGCGTGGTCAGCAGCGGATTGGTGGCCATGACCAGCGCGCCATTGTCGGCCGAGGTGTCCTGCATGGCATGGAAGAAGAACACGTTGAAGCCGACGATGCCGAGCAGGCCGAGCAGGACGTGCGCGGGCCAGTGCCGGCGTGCCAGTTGCAGCAGGTCGTCGCCCTTGCGTCTGGCGATGGCCAGCATCAGCGCCGCGCCGAGCAGGAAACGCAGTGCAGCGGCCCAGGACGGCGGCAGGTCGGCCAGCACCGGGCCGGCGAGGACGAAATTGGTGCCCCAGAAGAACGCCGAAGTCGCGAGCAACAGGTAGACAGAATTGACCGGCATGGTGTCAGCTCTTCATAATTCCTAAACTGAAAGACAATCTAGCGGCGAATACTTCACTGAACAAACGATACTTTTTTGCTTGAGAGTTAAGCAAATCTAATGACTCGCAAACTTCCGCCGCTGACCGCCCTGCGTACCTTCGAGGCCGTCGCCCGCCATTTGTCCATGGCCCGTGCGGCGGCGGAACTGCACGTCACGCCTGCGGCGGTCAGCCTGCAGATCAAACAACTGGAAAATCAGCTTGGCCGGCCCTTGTTTAAGCGCCGCAAGACGCTTTCCCTGAGCGATGCCGCCGAAGCCGCGCTGCCGCTACTGACCGATGCCTTCGACCGGCTGGAACGTGCTGCAGCGCAATTGCGTGTCGATTCCTGCGACGGCCCGCTGGTGGTGTCAACCCCGCCCACCTTCGCCGCGCGCTGGCTGGTGCCGCGCCTGGATGACTTCCAGACCCGCTATCCCGAGATCGAGCTGCATCTGCTGGCGACCCGGCGGTTGGTCGACTTCGCGATCGAGGACGTCGATTGCGCCATTCGCTTCGGCGACGGCAACTATCCCGGTCTGGGCGTCGAGCGGCTGATGCCCGAGGCCATCATTCCGGTCGCCACCCCGGCGCTGGCGGCGGAGATCACCAGCGCCGCCGACATTGCACGCAAGCCGCTGCTCAACGACGAGTGGCACACCGGCAACATGGCCTTCCCGGACTGGGAAACCTGGCTCGCCTCGCAAGGCGTGATCCCGGCCGCGCCGCTGCGCATCAAGCATTTCGGCGAAAGCAACCTCACCATCCAGGCCGCACTTGCCGGGCTCGGCGTGGCGCTGGTCTGGCGCACCCTGGTCGAGGACGACCTGAAGGCCGGCCGGCTGGCGTGGCTGCTCGATCACACCACAGCAACACGCATGGCCTATCACTTGGTCATGCCGGCGAACCGGGTCGAATCGCCCAAGGTGGCGGCATTCCGGGGCTGGATGCAGGGGATGGCGGAGGAACCGGAACGTACCGCTTGAGCGGATCGTCCCGGCTTCAGGCTGCCAACAGACATGACGGGCCACTTAGTCGCCCCGTCCGAATGTGCAAACCCCACGCCTGACGGACAACCTGGTCCAGTACACCGGACGCCGCTTTAGCCGGAAGCCGACAGCGCGGTCTTGTCCACCACCCATCGCAGCACGAAGCTGGAACGCACGCCGGGGATGCGGGTGATGCGGTCGAGCAGCAGTTCCCGGAAGGCATCCATGTTGCGTACCACGACCTCGATCTGGGTGTCGGCCGTCTGGCCGGTGATGAGCAGGCATTCCATGACCAAGGGGATCTCCCGGATCGCGGCCTCGAACCCCACGCGGCGGGCGGCGTCGGACGTGAGGGTGAACGCGCTTGCGGGTGCCGACCAGAACACGGATGCGAGGCATGGTCTCTCCCTGGTTTTACGCGCGCGCCGTCACGTGGCGCGCGAAATTGTCGAGGATCGCCTGCCAGCCGGCCTGCTGGGTTTCGACCGGAAAGGTGGTCTCGGGCTCGAATTCGACGCGCACCCTGACGCCGTCCGCCGTGTCTTCGAAGTCCACCCGCGCGTGGCGGTCGCCGAATGCGTATTCGATCAGCCGCAGCGGCTCGATGCGCGTGTAAACGCCCTCGAAATCGAAGCCCTGGCTGCCGTCCTTCGCTTCCATGCGCGAGGAAAACGCACCGCCTGCGCGCAGATCGACCGAGGCAGCGGTGGTGTGCCAGTCGTCCGACGCGGCGTTCCACTGCACGATGTCGGCGGGCGTGATGTGGGCGCGCCAGACCTCGGCGAGCGGCGCGGCGACGGTGGCTGGGAGTGCGAGTTGTGAAGTCTATGAGCATAGATAACGTTATCTGCCTTCGGTCCACCTATGTTGCGGGACTGAGCGTACCCATCGGTGGTCTCTGTTGGTCTTGGTTTTGCACCTGCCGGGCGCGGCTCTGGCGGGTGGGGACTATCCCGCCTGCTCGCGACGCGGCATGTAGCCATACAGTCGAAATGCGGATGCGCACACCAAAGCCGATTTGGTTAATACAGAATGGCGCGAAATTGGGGCGGGCGAAATTTGTGGGTGTCGCGGACACCCGGACACGTATCAATGGCGAATTCCTAGATTGCAAGAATGCGGTTGCCGCTTGTATAACGTACCTTGAGGGCGTTGCATTGCCTTTACGATTTGGCTATAAGAGCAAAAACCATACGAATATATCAACAATTAAGGTCAAGGGAGGCGCATGCCGTGTCTGCAACGAGGCCATTGCTGGTCCAAGCTGTATGCGACGTCGTGGATGCCGAGGCACGCGGCATCTAAGGTGAGTCTGCAATGACGCTGCGCACTCGCCTCATGCTGCTCGTGCTGATCACGATGCTGCCGGCGCTGGCAGTGGTCGTGGACACAGCCGTTGAACAGCAACGCCATCTGAAAGCGGACATCGAGCACTCGGTGCTGAAGTTCGCGCGTTTCACCGTTAACTATCACGCCGCTCGCGTCGCCGAAACGGAACAACTGCTCAACCTCATGGCGGATCTGCCGCAGGTGCGCACCCTGGATACGCCCAATTGCGATTCGCTGCTGAAAAGCCTGCTGTTCGGCAATCTCAACTATACGAATTTTGGCGTGATCCGTCCGGATGGCCAGGTGGCCTGCAGCGGCGTGAAAACAAGCGCACCTGTCTATCTTGGCGACCGCGCCTATTTCAGGACGGCCGTCGCGACCAAACGCCTCAGCATAGGCGAGTACCAGATCGGCCGGCTCACGAACAAGCCCGTCCAGATCATCGCGCAACCCGTTCTTGACGCAAGTGGGCAGGTTCAGAGCGTCGTGTACGCCGCGTTGAACCTGGGTTGGCTCTTGCGGTTTACACCCTTGGCCGAGTTGCCTCCCAGCTCGGCCATCGCGGTCGTCGATCGTCATGGCGTCATCTTGACGCGCGCGCCGGACCCTGAAGGTAAATGGACCGGCGTCAACCTGACAAGCGATGTGCCGATCGCCAAGGCGTTCATTGAAAGCGGACAAGCGGAGGCGATCCGGGAAGGGCGCGGCGTCGACGGCATACAGCGGATTTACGCGCTGGCGCGCATCGGCTCGGGCCAAGAGCGCAATGGCTACATCCTGGTCGGCATCCCTTCCCAGGAAATCCTGGCCGCGCTCAACGCCGATTTGCTGCCGCGCGCAGTCTTTCTGGCGGCGGCCTTCCTCGGCATCATGGTCCTTGCATGGTTTGGCAGCGAGATGCTGGTGATGAGACGCACACGTCTGCTGTCGACGGCTGCCCGGCAAATGGCCGCCGGCGATTTTTCTGCGCGCGCCGCAATCAAGGGGCGCGACGAAATCGCGACCCTCGCCGCCGAGTTCAACCGATTGGGCGAAGCGCTGCAACGGAATCATCACCAAATCGATCGACTCAACCGAATTCACGAGGTGCTCAGCGGCATCAACGGCGCCATTCTGAGAATCCGCGTACAGGACGAATTGCTCAAGGAGGCCTGCCGTATTGCCGTCGAGCGCGGCAAATTGCGATTTGCCTGGATCGGCATGGCAGACCCTGATACGGGGCGCGTCGTGAAGATGGCGAGTCATGGGGAGGGAAAGGACTTCGTCGATCGCCACTGCCTGACGCCGCATGCACAAGCCGGTGAAGACCTGTGTCCATGTACGGCTGCCATGCCCCAGGCGCATCCGGTCATCTGCAACGACATCGGGATAGGCGGCCCGGACGATGCGTCCTGGCGATCGTTGGCGCGGGTGCATGGCTTTGGGGCACTGGCGGGCTTTCCGCTGAGGCGGGACGGCAAAGTCATAGGCGTACTCGGGCTCTACGCCGGCGAGGCACATTTCTTCGAGGCGCCGGAGGTAGACCTTTTCCAGGAACTCGCGGCGGACATCTCGCTTGGGCTCGAATACATCGACAAGGATCAGCGCATCGATCATCTGCTGTATCACGACGCGCTGACCGGTTTGCCGAACAGAACCCTTTGCGAAGACCGCCTGCAGCAGGCAATGCTGCGTGCGCGCTACCATGATCGCCACGTGAGCGTGGTCGTACTCAACATCACGGATTTCCATCGGCTGGTCGGCGTGCACGGCCATCACGTCGCCGATGACGTCCTGAACATGCTCGCCATGCACCTGTCGGGCCACGTCCGCGAAGGCGATACGGTTTCGCGCCTGGGGGGCGACGAGTTCGCGATCGTCTACGTCGATATCGCATCGATGCAGGATGCAATTCATCTCGCCCAGGCCCTCATATCCGGGCTGCCCACCATTTTTCGCAACCCGACGAGCGAAATCCACCTGGCCATACGAGGCGGTGCCGCGATATATCCGGACGATGGCGAGGATGCGGCGAGCCTGCTCGTGAATGCCACGCTTGCCTGCAACAGCGGTCAGGATGGCCGCAACCACGCGGTGAACTTTTATTCTTCCGCGATCCAGCAAGCCGCCAGTGAACGGGAGAAATTCGAACAGGCGCTCCGGCACGCCATCAAGGACGATCTGGGCCTGGCCTTGTATTACCAGCCCGTGGTGGATATTCATTCGTACCGCATCGTGAGTCTCGAAGCGCTTGCACGATGGAACAGCGCGGAGTTTGGCCCCGTGTCACCGGCACGCTTCATCCCCGTCGCCGAAGAGACCGGCCTGATTGTCGAGCTGGGTGACTGGGTGTTGAACACCGCATGCCAACAAATCCAGGCCTGGCGAGACGCCGGATTCATGGAAATGAGCGTGGCGATCAACATATCGTTTCAACAGTTGCGGCAAGACGGTTTCTTCGAGCGTCTTGCAGATGCCGCCGGTGCCATTAATCAAAACGGCCTGAATCCGCTTTCCATCGAACTGACGGAGTCGGAACTGATGGACAATGTCGAAACGACCATTCGGCAGATCGATCTGCTGAAAAGGCACAACTTCACGATCTACATCGACGATTTCGGAACGGGCTACTCGTCGTTGAGCTATCTGCAGCGATTGCCTGTGGACATACTCAAGATCGACCAGAGTTTCGTCAGCACGCTTGGGCAATCCGAAAGCAGCGACACCATTGTGCGCACCATCATCGCGCTCGCGCACGGCCTGGAACTGAAGACCATCGCAGAAGGCGTGGAAACCGCCGAGCAACTCGCCCTGCTGCAGGAACTTGGTTGCGATTACGCCCAGGGGTTTTTATTCAGCAAGCCGAGGCCGGCTGAAGAGATTACAAGAATGCTGAAAAATGGGGGCGGCATTGGTCCGCTGAGTTAGAGGATGCGTCCTGAAGGCGCTGCCATTAGCGCGGTATCTACTGGCAATCCAAGCAGGCTGGTGTGCGTTGCTGACCTAGGTGGCGTGGTGTGCAAACGGCGGCTCTGGCGGAGGATGCGACAGTCGACTACCTTGCCATGACAGGCAGGTTGTCGGCGAGGCCGTGTGGAAACGTTGCGATGAATCGTTGCGAGGCGACCGGAGGAACTCAGTCTGTCGCCGAGACATCCAGAAGTGCCGAATTTGTTCGACTGGTTTGGAGCGCAAAAAGGCCCTTTCAGGCCCTGATGGCTGCCATCAGGGGTCTCATCCCAACGATCTGTATTACCCGCTTCAGGTTGTAGGCGAGGACATGCAAGCTCATCTCGGTTTGCACATGCTCAAGGGTGCGCATCAGGAAGTGTCTTGCCCCCATCCAGAATTTGATGGTGCCAAACGGGTGTTCCACTGTCTGCCTTCGGATGCGCATCACATTCGGTCTGCCGTCCAGCCGCTTTTGCATCGCTTCGAGCACATCCTCGTGCTCCCAGCGGCTAACCCGGCGGTAGTCGCTTGGCGTGCACTGGGCCTTGATGGGGCAGCGTGGGCAGTCCGAGCTCCAGTAGCGGTGAATCAAGTGTCCCGCTTCCACTCGGGCAAATCGTCGGATGAGCTGGCTGCCCGCCGGGCAGCGGTAGGTATCGGTATCGGGCTGATAGACAAAGTCCGATTTGTCGAACCGGCCCTCGGCCTTGGCTTCCGACGTCATTGGTTTGGATACGTAGGCAGTAATGCCCGCCTGATCGCAGGCCAGGACTTCCTCGCCGTTGAAGTAGCCGCGGTCCGCGATGGCCTGCAGCTCCTGACCCGGCATAATCTCTTGGGCCTGCTTTGCCATCCTGGCCAACTGTCGTCGGTCTGAGCCTACGTTGGTCACTTCATGCGCCACGATCAAATGGTGCTCGGTCTCCACCGCAGTTTGCACGTTGTAGCCCACCAGGCCACGACTGGTGCTGGTGGCCATGGCCCGCGCATCGGGATCGGTCAGCGAGAGTTGGCCGCCGGAAGCCTCCAGTTTCGCTTGCATTCCCTTGAGCTCTCGCATCTCGCGCTTCAGGGTCTCGATCTTCTTGCTCAGATGGGCCGTCTTGGTTTCCGTGACTTCCGACGGATTGCGATCCGCCGTCTCGATCGCCACCAGGTATTCATCGATGCTCCGTTCGATCTCCTTCACCCGCTTATCCACCTTGGCACGGGTGAAGTTGCGGTCGTGCGCATTGACCGCCTTGAACTTGCTGCCATCGATGGCCACGATGGCCTGGGTGAACAGATTGAGCCGCCGGCACAGCAGGATGAACTCGCGGCAGACATTGCGGATCGCCTGACCGTTGTCGTGACGGAAGTCGGCGATGGTCTTGAAGTCCGGCGCCAGCTTTCCGGTGAGCCACATCAACTCGACGTTGCGCTGAGACTCCCGCTCCAGCCGCCGGCTGGACTGGATGCGATTGAGATACCCGTACAGGTAAAGCTTCAGCAGAACAGAGGGGTGATACGACGGACGCCCCGTGACTGCAGGGCGCACTCCCGCAAAGCCCAGCGCACCCAGATCCAGTTCGTCGATGAAGGCTTCAACCGCTCTGACCGGGTTGTCCTCAGAAATGTAGTCGTCGAGAGACTCAGGTAGCAGGGTGATCTGGCTACGGGATTCGCCTTCGATGAATCGCTTCATGCCGCATTTCCCTCGCTGATACAACTGCGATCAGTTTAGGAAATTTGAGGGGAGTTTCCACACAGCCTCCGGCCTGAACGGACACTCGCCTCGCTGGCCGTTTCAGTCAGCTATGTATCGGTTACCTGCCGATCAGCACTGCTCATAGCTACCGACCGATCTGTGGCGAACAATCAGACTCCGATCAACAGCCAAGAGACTGACATGGAATCCTACGAACATAGGGACTGGAACAAGTGAAAGCTGGTGAGCCAGAAGACGCCTTGAAACCCGGGAAAGTTGATGCTGATACCATGTCCGCATAACAACAATCCGATCAGTTCGGATGGCTCGGGGAGGATGATGTGGAAGAGATTCACAATGAGATTTTGGATTGGCTGCTGACGCAGCCGGATTGGTTGCAGGAGGCGGCGGAACGACTGTTGCGGCAGGGCGATTTAGGGGCCGGCGATCTCTCCGATCTGTGCTCGATGCTCAAGACACCGGAGGGCCGGAAGACTACAAATCACCGGGCTTTTGATGAGTTGCTCAATGTCCCGGAAATTGATGGCGAGATGCGCATATCGTCTCTAGGGGAGATTGGCGGAATCGAAAACCTGGCCCCGAGACAGCCTCTGCTTCTGGGCAACGGCAACCTTGTCGTCATTTACGGCCATAACGGGTCAGGAAAGTCCGGATACACCAGGATTCTCAAAAAAGCATCAGGAAAGCCCCGGGCTGTTCCTCTCAAACCAAACGTTTTTGCGGCGGCGCCTGCTTCTCAAAAATGCCGTATAGCCTATGAGATATCAGAGGGGAAAAAAGATATTGAATGGGATGCGAACGGTCCCGATGTCGTAGATCTTCGGGCGATGGACGTATTCGACAGCGAAGAGGCTTCCCACTATCTTCGGAACGAGAGCGCGGCCTCATACACCCCGCCTGTCGTCGGAATGTTCGAGGTACTGGCTTGGGCATGCGACCAAGTAAAGGCAATGCTTCAAACTGAGCAAAACGCGTTGACAGGCGCGCTTCCGGCGCCGCCTCCGGCCTTCTCCCTCACCGAGCCTATCCAACGTTACCGAGCGCTCCGTCCCGAAATAACCGAGGCCAGTCTTGAAACGCTCCTCCAATGGACGGAGGAGGACGCCAAGAAATTAACGGACATTGCGGAGCGGCTGAAAGTAGCCGACGCTGCCGCGCTTGCAAAGCAAAAGCGGGCGACGAAGGGGCAGGCCGATCAGCTTGTCGAAATGCTTCGGACGAGCGCCGAGGCATATGGCGAGACAAATCTGGCGGCAATCCGGAGTCTGCGTTCGTTATCGGCGAGCAAACGCAGAATCGCCACGGAGGCAGCGCAGGTGGCATCCTCGAAGCTTGATGGCGTCGGCGGCGAGACCTGGCGTCGAATGTGGGAGGCGGCAAGGGAATATTCCGGGACCGCTTATCCGGAGGTTCCATTCCCCGTAACCGAAGGGGCAAGATGCGTTCTTTGCCACCAGGAAATCGGACAGGAAGCAGGCAGCCGCTTGCGCGATTTCGAAACCTTCGTGCAGGGCAAGCTGGAAGCAGAAGCTAGGGCCGCAGAGAGCCAATACGGCCAGTCTCTCAAATCGTTGCCCGACATCCCCTCGGCGGGGCAGATCGAGACCATATGCGAGGCGGCTGGCCTCGGAACGGACGAATGGAAAAAATATCTATCGTCCGTGTGGGAATTGGCGGCGAACACCCGGTCGGCAATCATGTCCGGAGAAGTCCAAGGGGCGGCCAAGCCTTTCCCTGACGCTTTGGAGACGCTGCAAAACCTGCTTGCCTACTCCGGACAACTTGACGCGCAGGCTATCCAGTACGAAAAAGATGCGGCAGGTTTCGATCGCGCGGCGGCTACAAAACAGAAGACTTCGTTGGAGGCCAAGCAATGGGTCTCGCAGCAGGCGGGCGCGGTTCGCAAGGAGGTGGAGCGACTGCGGCGGATAAAGGAGTACGACGAGTGGAAGTCTCTTGCAAACTCTCGCGTTGTCTCCACCAAGGCAGGGGCCATCTCTGAGAAGGTGATTACGCAGGCATATGTCCGCCGTTTCAACAATGAACTGCGGCTCCTGGGCGCCGGCAGGATCAAGGTCGAACTCGTAAAGACCAAGACCGAAAAGGGCAAGGTTCTGCACAGGCTTCAATTGAGAGCTGCGCAGCAACGCCAGGCTATCGATCTTGTATTGAGCGAAGGGGAGAGAAGGATTATTTCCCTTGCCGCGTTTCTGGCTGACGTGACGGAAAAACCCTACGCCGCGCCGTTCGTGTTCGACGACCCGATCTCATCCCTGGACCACGATTTTGAATGGAGCGTGGCATGCAGATTGGCCGAACTCGCCAAGGAGCGGCAGGTTCTCGTCTTCACCCACAGGCTCTCGCTTTACGGGGCCATGGACGACGCCGCCAAAAAGCATGGCGATGATTGGAGGAAAAAGCATCTGAACCAGCTATGCATCGAGTCCTATTCCGGAACCTCGGGGCATCCTGTCGCGCAAGCGGCATGGAGCAGCAAAACTGGGACGGCCAACAACATTTTGCTCGATCGTCTCGGCGCGGCAAAAAAGGAGGGAGAGGTCGGGGGAGGCGAGGCTTACAGGGCCCTGGCACAGGGCATTTGCAGCGACTTTCGAAAGCTATTGGAACGAACCGTCGAGGACGACCTGCTCAACGAGGTGGTAAAGCGGCACCGCAGAAGCGTGACGACCGACAATCGAATCGGAGCGCTTCATTTGATTCGTCCCGAAGATTGCCAAATGATCGACGATCTAATGACCAAATATTCATGCTACGAGCACAGCCAGTCGCATGAAGTCCCCGCGTTTATTCCAGAGGAACAAGAGTTGCGTGCCGATATCGAGTCTCTGCGCGATTGGCGGAAGGAATTTGCGGAAAGGCGAAAGGACGGGTAACCCCCACGGAATTAGTGAGGTCGTGTGAAGTCACCGTAGGGCTGTTTGTCGATGCATTGCAGCCTGATTCAAGCAGTAGCCCGATGGCGGCAATGGCCGACGAGGCGACCTTCCTGACAGGTACGCCACACGCCCGCTCATCGGCCATAGCTGTCGGTCAGGCTGACCGCTCCCTATGTCAGATCTTCAGCACTAAGCAGGCAAATACCGTGCAACGCTCACCATGACTGGCGGTGAAACTCGGCCAATGAAGGCGCGCCGCTTCCAACTTTCCATGCTGTAGTGTTGTTGGACAAGACACTATTTGCCTCCGGCCAACTCAATAAATGTACCTGTTGTATACGATGCCTCATCCGACAAAAGCCAAATGATGGCATTTGCCACTTCCTCCGGATGTCCGCCTCGTCTCATTGGCAGAGATGCCTTTAGGCGGTCTACGCGCCCCGGCTCTCCCCCGCTAGCGTGCATGTCTGTATAGATAAAGGCGGGGCGAACAGCATTGACACGGATACCTTCCTCGGCCACCTCACGCGACAAGCCTATCGTGAGGGTATCGATGGCTCCTTTCGATGCAGCGTAGTCAACGTATTCACCAGCAGATCCTAATCGTGATGCTGCTGAAGATACATTGACGATAGATCCGCCGCGCCCACCATGTTTGTGTGACATTCGCTTCACTGCTTCCCTTGCACACAGAAAGGGGCCGATGACATTGGTCGCCATTATTCGACTGAGTCGTGCGGCATCGACATTTTCAACACGGATTTGCTTCTCCAATATGCCAGCATTGTTAACCAGCGCCGTTACGGTACCTAATTGCGTATCCACGGTCTTAAACATATTGACTACATCCGATTCCAAAGAAACATCCGCCGCGACCGCTATAGCATGTCCGCCATTTGCCTTGATCTCATCAATCACGGCATTGGCTGCATCACTGTTTTTTAGGTAGGTTATGCATACCGCGTAACCGTGTAAGGCAGCAAGCTTTGCTGTGGCTGCACCGATTCCACGACTACCGCCAGTAATTACCATCACTTTGTCCATCTAGAGATCCTCTACTTAGATTTGCCGAATGGCGAACCATGGTGGCTTTGGGGCGGAGCGCAAAAGAGGGCTGCTAGCCCCGACTCGTTATCTTCCATTCGGGGCAGATGCACCAGGTCGCTCAACACTTAAACCAGGCCTGCCAAGGCTATCAGCGCACGTTCAAGTCTTTCGTCCCAGACCCGCGCACAGGACAGCCGGATGAAGTTCCTGAATTTTCCGCTCGCGGAGAAAAGGGGCCCCGGAGCAATGCTCACGCCTTGTTTCAGCGCATGTCGGGCGAGCTCGAAGCTGTCGATCGTGCCCGGCAATTCCACCCAGAGAACGAAACCGCCCTGCGGTTGGGAGACCCGGGTGCCTTCGGGGAAGTATTTCATGACGGCGTCGCCCATGCGCGACACGGCACTCGCGTACTTGCCGCGTACCTCGCGCAGGTAACGTTCGTAGCGGCCGCTTTCCAGTAGTTCGGCCACGGCCAGTTGGGGCACGGTGGGGCTGGCGATGCTGCTGACGTACTTCAGATATTCGATCCGTTCGCGATGCCGGCCGGCCGCTACCCAGCCGATGCGCAGGCCGGGCGCCAGCGTCTTGGAAAACGAGCTGCAGTGAATGATGTCGGCATCGGGTGCCAGCCCCATGCAGGTGGACGGCCGCCGATGGTCGAATCCCAGGTCGCCGTAGACGTCGTCCTCGATGAGGGGGACGCCGTGTTTGGCCAGCAGGCCGATCAAGGCGCGCTTGTGGATGTCCGGCATGCAAAAGCCGAGTGGATTGCTGAAATTGGGTACGACCACGCATGCCTTCACAGGCCAGCGTTCGAATGCAAAGGCGAGCGCATCCAGGGCCATGCCTTCGTGCGGATGGGAGGGAATCTCCAGCGCTTCCAGTCCCAGTGATTCCAGCACGTGCAGCAGCCCGTAAAACGCCGGGGACTCGACTGCGACCACGTCGCCTAGCTGTGATGTTTCAATAGGTTGTTCACCCGGAAGGATCTGGGAAACTGGAGTTCTCGAAGCTTCAGTACTCTCAGAGGGCCAACCGGATGAACAG
>NCIH01000059.1:0-16753 GCA_002281975.1 Hydrogenophilales bacterium 17-64-11
CGGATCAAGGGCCCCGGCCCGGGCCGTGAGTCCACTGTGCGTGCGCTGAATGCGCTGGGCTTCAAGATCGTTGCGATCTCGGATGTCACCCCGATCCCGCACAACGGTTGCCGTCCCTCCAAAAAGCGTCGTATCTAATCCTAGGGTAAATCATGGCTCGTAATCTTGATCCCAAATGCCGTCAGTGCCGCCGCGAAGGCGAAAAGCTGTTCCTGAAAGGCGAGAAGTGTTTCACCGACAAGTGCGCCATCGAACGCCGTGCTTATGCGCCTGGCCAGCATGGCCAGAAGAGCGGCGCCCGTCTGTCCGGGTATGGCGTGCAACTGCGTGAAAAGCAGAAAATCCGCCGTATCTACGGCGTGCTCGAAGGGCAGTTCCGCCTGACCTACAAAAAGGCGGACAGCCGCAAGGGCGTGACGGGCGAAAATCTGCTGTCGATGCTGGAGTCGCGCCTGGATTCGGTGTGCTATCGCATGGGTTTTGGCGCGTCGCGTACCGAGGCGCGCCAGGTGGTGCGTCATAACGGCATCACGGTTAACGGCCGCCGGGTCAATATCCCGTCGTACCAGGTGCGTGCCGGCGATGTGGTCGAGGTGTCTGAAAAGGCGAAAGCCCAGTTGCGCATCAAGGGGGCGGCGGAAGCTACCGCCGCGCGCGGTTATCCCGAATGGGTCGAAGTTGACGCCAAAGCGCTCAAGGGCACCTACAAGGCCGCCCCGCAGCGTTCGGAACTGCCGTCGACCATCAACGAGTCGCTGGTCGTCGAACTGTACTCCAAATAAGTTGGCTCGGTCTTTGTGACTCGGTCTTAAGGAATCGCACTCTATGCAAAGCGCTACGGAATTTCTCAAGCCGCGTATTGTGGAGGTGGATCGCGCCTCCCCGCTGCACGCCAAGGTCATCATGGAGCCCTTCGAGCGTGGCTATGGACACACGCTCGGTAATGCGCTGCGTCGTATCCTGTTGTCCTCTATGGTCGGTTATGCGCCGACCGAAGTCAGCATCAGCGGCGTCGTTCACGAGTATTCGACAATCGAAGGCGTTCAGGAGGACGTCGTCGACATCCTCCTGAACCTCAAGGGCATCGCTTTCAAGATGCATGGCAAGTCCGAAGCGATCCTGAAGGTGTCCAGGTCGGATGAGGGCATCGTTACCGCGGGCGATATCGAAGTCGGCCACGACATCGAAGTGCTGAACCCGGATCACGTGATTGCTCACCTGACCAAGGGCGGCAAGCTCGATATGGAAATCAAGATCGAGAGTGGCCGCGGCTACCAGCCGGCCACAGCGCGCAAGGTTTCCGAGGAATCCCGTTCGGTGGGCTCCATTCTGGTGGATGCCTCGTTCAGTCCGGTTCGCCGTGTGGCTTACTCCGTGGAAAGCGCACGAGTGGAGCAACGTACCGACCTCGATCGGCTGGTGATCGATATCGAAACCAATGGCGTGGTCGAGCCGGAAGAGGCTGTCCGTACCGCTGCCCGCATTCTGGTGAGCCAGTTGTCCGTATTCGCCGATCTGGAAGGTACGCCAGCCGAATCCGAGTTGCCGCGTTCGCCGCAGGTGGATCCCCTGCTGCTGCGCCCGGTCGACGATCTGGAACTGACCGTGCGTTCGGCCAACTGTCTGAAAGCCGAGAATATCTACTTCATCGGCGACCTGATCCAGCGTTCCGAAACCGAACTGCTGCGCACTCCGAATCTGGGCCGCAAGTCGTTGAACGAGATCAAGGACGTGCTGGCTTCCAAGAGCCTGTCCTTGGGGATGAAGCTTGAAAACTGGCCGCCTGCCGGCCTCGAGCGCCCCTGAACTATTTGAGCAAGTACCTGTAACCGGAATCAAACAATAAAGTGCGGGCTGCCGTGGCAGGCAGCCTTGCCCAAGAATACAACCTGAAAGGACACGCCATGCGCCATCGTCAATCCAACCGCAAACTCAATCGCACTACCAGCCATCGCCTGGCCATGTTCCGCAACATGAGCAATTCCCTGCTGAAGCACGAAGTCATCAAGACCACGCTGCCGAAGGCCAAGGAGTTGCGCCGCTTCGTTGAGCCGCTGATCACCCTGGGCAAGGAACCCAGCCTGGCGAATCATCGCCTGGCGTTCGACCGCCTGCGCGACCGTGAAATGGTCGTCAAGCTGTTCGGCGAACTGGGCCCGCGTTACAAGACCCGTCCCGGCGGCTATCTGCGCATCCTGAAGTACGGTTTCCGCAATGGCGACAATGCGCCGATGGCACTGGTCGAACTGGTCGATCGCCCGGACAGCGACGCCACGCCGGGCGAAACCGAATAAGCCGTATTGTTGAATGGATTGAAAAAGCCGGGGTATCCCGGCTTTTTTTCTTTGGGCGCCAGCCGGAGTTGCACAGCGGCGCTGCGGCTTGTCGGCTTGCGGCATCGTCGTGCATAGTTGGCTCCCCCGCCAGCCACAGGAACAGCCGTGATTGTTCTCTTTACCGATTTTGGCGTGCGCGACCCCTATGTTGGTCAGCTCAAGGCTCGCTTGGTTGAACATGCGCCCAGCCAGCAGGTGGTGGACCTGCTGCACGAGGCGCCGGACTTCAATCCCCATGCGGGGGCCCATCTGCTCGCTGCGTTTGCGCCGGGTTTTCCATCCGGCAGCGTGTTCCTGACGGTGGTGGACCCCGGCGTCGGCACGCCGCGCGGTGCCGTGGTCGTCCTGGCTGGCGGCCGCTGGTTCGTCGGGCCGGACAACGGATTGCTGTCCATCGTTGCAGCGCGGCACAGCGACACCCGACAATGGCGGATCGACTGGCAGCCCGAAATCCTGTCGGCCACCTTCCACGGGCGTGACCTGTTTGCGCCAATTGCAGCCGCCATCGCGCGCGGTGAGTTTCCCGCCGCCAAGCTGACCCAGATAGACAGGCTCGCTGTCGAGTTCGATGCGGGCGACCTTGCTCGCGTGATATACCTTGACCATTACGGCAACGCCTGGACCGGCATCCGTGGCGCGCCGAAGGATGCGCGCGTCAGTGCCGCTGGTGAATTGTTCAGGCACAGCGAGAGTTTTGGTTTTGTCGGCAAGGGGGAGGGGTTCTGGTTCGTCAACAGCGTGGGCCTGCTGGAGCTTGCAGTCAACCGCGGCAGCGCCGCGACGGCGTTTGGCTTGACGGTCGGCGACCCGGTCCAGGTGCGGCGGCTGAATTGACGGCGATCAATCCGCGTCGAGCAGCAGTGCCCGGTAGTCGTTGACGTTGGTGCGGGTGGGGCCGGTAAGGACCAGATCGCCCAGCGTGGAAAAAAATCCATGGCTGTCATGCGCCGCCAGCAGGTTTTCTGCTTGAACGCCGAGCGCACGGGCACGTGCAAGCGTGTCCGGGGTGAGCAGCGCACCGGCATTGTCTTCGCTGCCGTCGATGCCATCGGTGTCGCAGGCGATGGCCCAGGCCGGGGTACCGCGCAAGGCCAGCGCCAAAGCCAGCAAATATTCGCTGTTGCGCCCCCCTCGCCCATGCCGCGGGCGAAGCGCAACGGTGGTTTCGCCGCCCGAGATCAAGGCGAGCGGCCCCCTGGCGAGGCGGGCGTGGACCAGTGCGGCATGCTGCCGGGCGACGGCCTGGGCGTCTCCGCTGATACTGTCGGAAATCAGCAGCGCGGGGATGCCGTGCTGTTCGAACAAGCCGACTGCCGCCATCAGGCTGTCGTGCGCGCGGCCGATGACGCGGTTTTCCATACGTGAAAAGCACGGGTCGCCTGGTTTGGGCGTGTCGTCGCGCGCACCCGCCGAGCAGGCTTCGAGATGGCGTTGAACCCCGCGGGGCAGCGCGATGCGGAAATGCGCCAGCCTGTCGAGCGCGTCGGCACAGGTGGTCGGGTCGGGCGTGCAGGGGCCGGATGCGATGGTGCTGGGGTCGTCGCCGACAACATCGGAAATGATCAGTGCCCGTCCCGGAGCCTTGCCTGATGCGCGCGCCAGCTGTCCGCCCGACAGGCGGGTGAGGTGTTTGCGCACAATGTTGATGTCGTGGATGGGGGCGCCCGCGTGCAGCAGGGCCCGGGTGACCTGGCGCAACTCCTTCAGGCTGACGCCTGCGACGGGCGCGGCGAGCAGGCTGGAACCGCCGCCCGAAACCAGTGCCAGCAGCAGATCGTCCTCACCCAGCCCTGCCGCCATCTCCAGCATCCGCAAGGCTGCGGTTTCGCCGCGCCCGTCGGGCAGCGGGTGGCTGGCTTCGACCACTTCGATGCAACGGGTAGGCAGGCTGTGTCGATAGCGGGTGACGACCAGGCCGGACAACCGCGCATCGGCTGGCCAATGGGCCTCGACGGCTGCGGCCATGCTGGCGGCTGCCTTGCCGCCGCCGACCACCAGAGTGCGGCCGCCTGGCGGTGCAGGCAGATGCGGCGGCAGGATGGCCGCGGGATCGGCTGCGGCGACGGCAGCGTGAAACGAGTCCAGCAGCAGGGTGCGCGGATTCATCGGGTAAAGGTGGAAGAACCGGTGCTGGATCGCAGGGTTGAGCTTCGGGGCGTGCAGCGCTGGCCAGGCAAACAAAAACGGCCAGGTTTTCCCGGCCGCTTGCGCTGCCTGAAGCGGAATTACTGCTTGGCGGCGTCTTTGGCCTGGTCGGCCATTTCCTGCGCCTTGTCGGCGCCGGCGGCGGCTGCGTCGGCGGCACCCTGGGCGGCGTCGGCGGCCGCTCCCGCAGCGGCGTCGCCGGCTGCGGTAGCGGCTTCCCCTGCAGCAGTGGCGGCGGCGCCGGCTGCGTCAGCGGCCGCGCCCGCCGCTTCCTTGGCGGAATCGGCGGCAGCGCCGGCCGCTTCCTTGGCCTGCTCCACGGCGGGGGAGGCGGCCTCTTCCGCCTTTTTACAGGCGGTCAGCGCAAGGGCAGCGAAAAGTGCGATGAGAAGTTTGGATTGCATGGAAGTCTCCCTGGTGTGGATTGAATGTAAAGGAAATGCGAGCCTGGCAACCCGCACTTTTTATTAATAATGCCAAAACACACCGGGAACAAGCTTATCGGCGTTTATTTGCACTGTGAGACTCAAAAACGCTCGTCCGGGCGCAGGTAACGCCATTGCCCCGGCGGCAGGTCGCCCAGCCGCACGCGCCCGATACGCACGCGCTTGAGCCCCACGACTTGCAGGCCGACCAGTTCGCACATGCGGCGGATCTGGCGCTTGCGGCCTTCTTTCAGAATGAAACGCAACTGCTCGGCGTTCTGCCAGCCGACCTTGGCCGGGCGCAGTCGGTGGCCGTCGAGCGAGAGGCCGTGGTTGAGCCGCACGAGACCTGCTTCATCGAGGCGCCCGGATACCCGCACCAGGTATTCCTTTTCGATCTCGGAATCGTCGCCGATCAACTGTTTGGCGATGCGCCCGTCCTGCGTCAGCACCAAGAGACCGGTCGAATCGATGTCGAGCCGCCCGGCGGGCGCCAGGCCTTTCAGATGAGCGGGATGAAAGGCCGGGCTGGCGCGTCCGTCCCGCCACTGAGCCTCGGGGCGGATCAGGGCCACGGCGGGTTGATAGCCCGGCTCCGGCTGGCCGGATACATAGCCGACCGGCTTGTGCAGCAGGATGGTGACGCGCTGTTGCTGCTGCGCGCTGGCGGTGCTATCCAGGCGGATCGCGCAGTCGGGGTCGACCTTGGTGCCGAGTTCGCTCACCCGTCTGCCGTCGACAAACACCAGCCCGCGCTCGATGTAGCTGTCGGCCTCGCGGCGCGAACACAGGCCGCGCTCAGACATCAGCTTGGAGAGGCGAATGGGTTCGGCCATCTCAGTGTCGCGCCAGCACCGGTTGCAGATACTTGCCGGTATGGCTGGCCGGGTTGTCGGACACGGCTTCGGGCGTGCCTTCGGCGATGATCTGCCCGCCGCCGGCGCCGCCCTCGGGGCCAAGGTCGATCAGCCAGTCGGCGGTCTTGATCACATCCAGGTTGTGTTCGATGACGACCACGCTGTTGCCGGCGTCGCTCAATCGCCGCAACACGTTCAGCAGCAGCTCGATGTCGGCGAAATGCAGGCCCGTCGTCGGCTCGTCGAGGATGTAGAGGGTGCGCCCGGTGTCGCGCTTGGACAGTTCCAGCGCGAGCTTGACGCGCTGCGCCTCGCCGCCCGACAGCGTGGTGGCGGACTGGCCGAGGCGGATGTAGCCCAAGCCGACGTCGAGCAGGGTCTGCAGCTTGCGCTTGACCACCGGCACCGCGGCGAAGAATTCGTGCGCCTGCTCGATGGTCATTTCCAGCACGTCGCGGATGGTCCTGCCCTTGTACTGCACTTCCAGCGTCTCGCGGTTGTAGCGCGCGCCGTGGCAGACGTCGCACGGCACGTAGATGTCGGGCAGGAAGTGCATCTCGACCTTGATGACGCCGTCGCCCTGGCAGGCCTCGCAGCGTCCACCCTTGACGTTGAACGAGAAACGCCCGGGCCCGTAGCCGCGCGTGCGCGCTTCCGGCACCCCGGCGAAGAGTTCGCGGATCGGCGTGAAGAGGCCGGTGTAGGTGGCCGGGTTGGAGCGCGGGGTGCGGCCGATCGGCGACTGGTCGACGTTGATCACCTTGTCGAAAAACGCCAGCCCGTGGATCTCGCCGTGCGGGGCGGGCTCGGCGCTGGAACCGTAGAGGTGGCGCGCAACCGCGGTATAGAGCGTGTCGTTGATCAGCGTCGATTTGCCCGATCCGGAGACGCCGGTGACGCAGACGAACAGCCCCACCGGCAGGTTGAGCGTGACGTTCTTCAGGTTGTTGCCGCTGGCATTCGTCACCACCAGCTGTCTTTCGGCATCGGGTGCGCGGCGTTTTTCGGGAATGGCGATCGCGCGCCGCCCCGAAAGATACTGGCCGGTGAGCGAGGCCGGGCTCAGGCGGATTTCCTCCGGCGTCCCTTCGGCCACCACTTCGCCGCCGTGCACGCCGGCGCCGGGGCCCATGTCGACCACGTAGTCGGCGGCGCGGATCGCGTCCTCGTCGTGCTCGACCACCAGCACCGAGTTGCCGATGTCGCGCAGGTGCTTCAACGTCGCCAGCAGGCGGTCGTTGTCGCGCTGGTGCAGGCCGATCGACGGTTCGTCGAGCACATACATCACGCCGGTGAGGCCGGAGCCGATCTGCGAGGCGAGCCGGATGCGCTGCGCCTCGCCGCCCGACAAGGTGTCGGCGGAACGGTCGAGCGACAGGTAATCGAGCCCGACGTTGTTGAGGAAGCCGACGCGCGCGATGATTTCCTTGACGATCTTGTCGGCGATCTGCGCGCGGTGGCCGTCGAGCCTGAGCGCCTTGAAAAATCCCAGCACCTGTTTCAGGGGCATCGCGCTTACTTCATAGATGGGCACGCCGCCGACCATCACATGGCGCGCTTCCTCGCGCAGGCGGGTTCCCTCGCAGGCCGGGCAGGGCTTGTTGTTCTGATACTTGGCGAGCTCCTCGCGCACCGCCATCGAGTCGGATTCGTGGTAGCGGCGCTCCATGTTGGCGAGCACGCCCTCGAACGGATAACTCTTGGTGGTGTAGCCGCCGCGCGGCGCCAGCGTCTGGAAGGCGATCGCTTCGCGGCCAGAGCCGTTGAGAATCACGTCCTGGATGCGCGGCGGCAGCGATTCCCACGGCGTGTCGAGTTCGAAACCGTAATGCATCGCCAGGCTTTGCAGCATCATGTAGAAGAACTGGTTGCGTTTGTCCCAGCCCTTGATGGCGCCGCTGGCGAGCGACAGATGCGGGAAGGCGACCACCCGCGCCGGGTCGAAGAAGGTGATCTGGCCGAGACCGTCGCAGGTGGCGCATGCGCCCATCGGGTTGTTGAACGAGAACAGGCGCGGCTCCAGCTCGGGCAGCGCGTAGCTGCACACCGGGCAGGCGAATTTGGCGGAGAAGAGGTGCTCCTGGCCGCTGTCCATCTCCACCGCCAGCGCGCGCCCCTCGGCGTGGCGCAACGCGGTCTCGAAGCTTTCGGCGAGGCGCTGCTTGGCGTCGGCACGCACCTTCAAACGGTCGACCACCACCTCGATGGTGTGTTTCTTGTTCTTGTCGAGCTTGGGCACCGCATCGATCTCGTGCACCTTGCCGTCGACCCGCACCCGCACGAAGCCCTGCGCGCGCAGCTCGGCGAACAGTTCGAGGTTCTCGCCCTTCCTGCCCACCACCAGCGGCGCCAGGATCATCAGCCGGGTGTCCTCCGGCAGCGCCAGCACCGCATCGACCATCTGCGACACCGTCTGCGCCGCCAGCGTGATGCCATGTTCCGGGCACTGCGGATCGCCGACGCGGGCATACAGCAGGCGCAGGTAGTCGTGGATTTCGGTGACGGTGCCGACGGTCGAGCGCGGGTTGTGGCTGGTGGCCTTCTGCTCGATCGAGATTGCCGGGGAGAGCCCCTCGATCAGGTCGACGTCGGGTTTTTCCATCAGCTGCAGGAACTGCCGCGCATAGGCCGACAGCGACTCGACATAGCGCCGCTGCCCTTCGGCGTAGAGCGTGTCGAACGCCAGCGAGGACTTGCCCGAACCCGACAGCCCGGTGATCACCACCAGCTTGTTGCGCGGCAGGTCGAGGTTGACGTTTTTCAGGTTGTGGGTGCGGGCGCCGCGGATGCGGATGTATTCCATGGAGTTTGACGGCGGGAGCGTAATTCGCAACCTGCTAATATAACGGACTTCCCGCATTCACCGAATCCCGCAGTGGCTCACCTCGATCTGTCAGAAAGCATGACCCGCGCCGAAAAACGCGCTGCAGCGGGCCTGGCGGCGATTTTCGGCCTGCGCATGCTGGGCATGTTCCTGATCCTGCCGGTGTTCGCGCTGTACGCCGAGCATCTGCCGGGCGGCGCCGATCACACCCTCGTCGGCCTCGCGCTCGGCATGTACGGCCTGACCCAGGCGATCCTGATGATCCCCTTCGGCATGGCATCCGACCGCATCGGGCGCAAGAAGGTCATCATCTTCGGGCTGCTCGTGTTTGCGCTCGGCAGCTTCGTTGCAGCAACGGCGGCCGATATCTACTGGACCATTTTCGGCCGCGCGCTGCAGGGCGCCGGCGCCATTTCCGCCGCCGTTACCGCGATGCTGGCCGACCTCACGCGCGAGGAACACCGCACCAAGGCGATGGCGCTGGTCGGCTCGACCATCGGCCTCGCTTTCGCCGCGTCGCTGGTGGCGGGGCCGGCGCTCAATCGCGTGATCGGCGTGCCGGGGATCTTCGCGCTGACCGGCATCCTGGCGCTGGCCGCCATCTGGGTGGTCAAAGTATGGGTGCCCGATCCCGCGGACAGCCATTTTCACGCCGATGCCCAGGCCAATCCGGCGCGGCTGAAGGACGTGTTGCGCAACCGTCAACTATTGCGGCTCGACTTCGGCATTTTTGCGCTGCATGCCGCGCAGATGGCGATGTTCGTGGTGGTGCCGGTGGCGCTCAAAAACAGCGGGCTGGCCGCCGACCACCACTGGAGCGTCTATCTGCCGGTGTTGCTGGGCTCCTTCGTGCTGATGGTGCCCGCCATTATTTATGGCGAAAAGCGCGGCCGGATGAAGCCGGTGTTCATCGGCGCGGTGGCGCTGATGCTGCTGGCGCAATTCGGGCTGGCGTTCGGCATCGATCATTTCTGGGGCATCGTGTGGGCGCTGTTCTTCTACTTCGTCGCCTTCAACCTGCTCGAAGCCAGCCTGCCTTCGCTGATCTCCAAGCTGGCGCCGGTGTCGGCCAAGGGCACCGCGATGGGCGTCTACAACACCGCACAGGCGCTGGGACTGTTCTTTGGCGGGGCGTTCGGCGGCTGGCTGGCGCAGCATCATGGCTTCCAGGCCGTATTCCTGTTCTGCGTGGCCTTGATGGCGGCTTGGCTGGTCGCGAGCCTGTCGATGACGCCACCGCCCGCGATCAAGACCCGCATGTTCCGGGTGGGGGCGATGCCGGCCGATCAGGCCGCCCTGCTGAAAACGCAACTGGCCGGTGTGGCCGGTGTGGTGGAAGCCTCTGTGCTGGCCGAAGAAGGCGTGGCCATGCTCAAGGTCAGCCTCAAGGGCTGGGACGAGGCCGGCGTGCGCAGCCTGCTGGAGACGGCTGCTGCCTGACGGGCTGGCCTGATAGAATCCGCAACACTTCAAGCTCAATTCAGGGGAAAACATGGCATCCGTCAACAAAGTGATTCTGGTCGGCAACCTCGGGCGCGATCCTGAAATGCGCTATCTGCCGAGCGGTGAGGCCGTCGCCAACCTCGCCATCGCCACCACCGACAAATACAAGGACAAGACCGGCCAGATGGTCGAAGCGACGGAATGGCATCGCGTCAGCTTTTTCGGCCGCACCGCGGAGGTCTGCGGCCAGTACCTGAAGAAGGGCAGCCAGGTCTACGTCGAGGGCTCAATCCGCACCCGCAAATACACCGACAAGGAAGGCATCGAGAAATACGCCACCGAAATCCGCGGCGACCGCATGCAGATGCTCGGCAGCCGTGCCGGCGGCGGCATGGCCGACATGGACGACGGCGGCTTCAACCAGTCCCCGCAGCCGCGCAGCCAGCCGCGCGGCAACCCCCAGGCGGCGGGCACAAGCGCTCCCACGGCGGCGCAGCGGCCTGTGAGCAGCGGATTCGACGACATGGACGACGATATTCCGTTCTGAGCCCCAAGCGCACAGGACGGTCGGCCGATAACCCTCGCATTCATAATAAACGGGCGGAGAGGAGGGCGGCGCGCACGGTGCGCCGACACGGGGTGAACGGTAAAAAACACATGGCATCCGGCGCGTTGAGCATGGCGCTACTGCTAGGCGGGGGCTTGCTGTCTCCTGCCCTGGCGCGGGCGGAGATCACCGAATCCGATTTTCTCGACGACTTGCCGGTGGTGCTGTCGGCGTCGCGTCTGTCGCAGCCGGTGAACGAGACGCCCGCTGCCGTCACCGTCATCGACCAAGCCATGATCCGCGCCTCGGGCTTTCGCGACATTCCCGACCTGTTTCGCCTGGTGCCGGGTTTCAGCGTGGCTTATACCCGCGACAATACCTGGGGCGTCGGCTATCACGGACTGGCCGATGCCTTTTCCCGGCGGATGCAAGTGCTGATCGACGGGCGTTCGGTCTATACCGCTGCATTCGGCGAGGTGCCCTGGTCGTCGCTTCCGCTGTCAATCGAGGATATCGAACGCATCGAGGTGGTACGCGGCCCCAATTCGGCAACCTATGGGTCGAATGCCTTTTTCGGCATCATCAGCATCATCACCAAGGATGCCGCCCAGGTGCCGGGTAGCCATCTCTCGGTGCAGGCCGGCGGGCAGGGCATGCGCGGCGCCATGTTCCGCCATGGGGGCGGCAAGGATGACCTGCGCTACCGGCTTACCGTGTCGGACCAGCGGCGCGATCGCTTCGATAGCCAGCCGGAAAAAACGGCCACCCGCCACATGGATTTAAGGGCGGATTATCGTCTCTCGCCGACGGATGAAATAAGCACCACGTTCGCCTTGAGCCGCGGCGACTGGCGCCAGGGGGTGGTGGAAAACGAGGATTTTGTCGACCCGGTGCGGCGTCTGGACACCGGAACAGAACATTTTCAGCTGAAGTTCCGGCGTGTACTCGACCCGGAAAATGAGTGGTCGCTGCAGTTCTATCACGCGCGCGTCCGCAAGGAGGACGATTTTACCGTGCCGACCCCTTTTGGCCTGGTACCCGTGGATTACGGCTACACCCAGTGGCGGGAAGACATCGAGTTCCAGATGATATCGCGGGCAAGCGAACGGTTGCGTCTGGTATGGGGGGCTGAAGCGCGCTGGGAGGGCGTGAAGTCGCCAGCGTATTTTTACAGCAAAGAGACGCGCGCCGGCGCGCTGTATCGCCTGTTCGGCAACGCCGAGTGGCGCCCCGTGCCGGACTGGATCGTCCATGCGGGCGCTCTGGCTGAGCATCATTACCTGAGCGGTTTTGATGTGTCGCCCCGTTTGGCAGTGAACTTTCTCCAGTCGGCCGACCATGCCTTCCGTGCATCCATCACCCAGGCCTATCGATCCCCCACTTTTTTCGAGGAAAAGGGAGACCTGCGCTTCTTTACCGTAAGCGGAAATCCGGTCGACCGTGTGTTTGCGCCTGCGGATGATCTGCAGCCCGAGCGGATTCTGTCCCGGGAAATTGGCTACATCGGACATGTCCGCCCTTTGCGGTTGCAGCTCGATGTCCGGCTGTTCGACGACAAGGTCCGTCGAATGGTGGGCTCACTGGATATCGGCGATGATCCGGGGGCGGTCTTTCCCAAGCTGTTTCAGGCCAGCAATCAGCATAGCGTCGATATCCGGGGCGCTGATGTTCAGTTGCGTTGGACGCCGCAATACTGGCTCGATCTGGTCATGTCCTATGCGCGCGTGAAGATCGAAGCGGAGGAAAAGGATATCGCGCACTCTGCGCCGACCCATAACTTTTCCGCGCTGGGAATATTCAAGCTTGCCGACGGCTGGGAAACCAGTATCGGGGCTTACCGGGTGGGCCCCATGTACTGGCTGGGCGACGGCGACATCACGAAGGCGTTTACCCGGGTCGACGCACGTCTGGCCAGGCGCTGGAAAGCAGCGGGACATCAGCTGGAACTGGCCCTGGTCGGCCAGAACCTGGGAGGCGCGCGCTACGAGGAGTTTCGCAATGACAACCTGTTTGGCCGGCGCGCCTATCTGAGTCTCATGTCCGACTGGTAAGGAAACCCCGGGGCCGGGCACGAATTCCGTTCAAGGATGCGACATTGAACTGGCGAAGACCTGCCTCATATTCGGTATAATTCCGCAACTTCTTGATTTATCTGAGCGAATCATGCCGATTTATGCCTACAAATGTGCGTCCTGCGGTTTTTCGCAAGACGAAATGCAAAAAATATCCGACGCGCCGCTGACGGATTGCCCGTCGTGCGGCAAGGCCGAATACGCCAAGCAGCTCACGGCGGCAGGCTTTGCCCTGAAGGGAACCGGCTGGTATGCCACCGATTTCAAGGGAAGTGGCGGCAAAGCGGCCGAAACGAAGCCCGAAGCGCCCTCGCCAGCCTGCGGTACGGGCGCCTGTCCGGCGTGTAACTGACGCGGCGGGGTCGACCTGGAAGCGGGCGGTGCAAGCCGCCCGCTTCTTCGTTTTTGACTGATTGGAACGAATGAAACGTTATTTCATTACTGGCCTGCTGATCTGGGTGCCCCTGGGGATCACCCTGTGGGTGCTCAATCTTTTGATCGGCACCATGGATCAGAGCCTGATGGTGCTGCCCGCCGAATGGCAGCCCGAGGCCTGGCTGGGGATGCGGATTCCCGGTCTCGGCGTGATCCTGACGCTGCTGACCATTGTGCTGACCGGCATGTTTGGCGCCAATTTCTTCGGCCAGAAGATCATCGACTTCTGGGAGCGCCAGCTGACCCGCATCCCGGTGGTGAAAACCATCTACGGCAGCGTCAAGCAGGTGTCCGACACCCTGCTGTCGGGCAAGGGGCACGCCTTCCGCAAGGTGCTGCTGGTGCGCTATCCGCACCCGCAGGCGTGGTCGCTGGCGTTCCAGACCAATGTGCCGGACGAGGTGGCGCGGGTACTGCCGGACGAACACGTGGCGGTGTTCATTCCCACCACGCCGAGCCCGGTGAACGGATTTTATTTTTACGTGAAGAAGAGCGAGGTCGTCGAGCTGGATGTGTCGGTCGACCGCGCATTGAAATACATCGTCTCGATGGGCGTCGCTTCAGGCGAGCCGCGCCCCGGTATTCAATAGGCCAGGCATTTAATCAGGAATAGCGCATGCGTACTCATTACTGCGGCGGAGTCGCCGCCGCCGATATCGGCAACACCGTCACCCTGTGCGGCTGGGCGCACCGCCGACGCGACCACGGCGGGGTGATCTTCATCGACCTGCGCGACCGCGAGGGCATGATGCAGGTGGTGGTCGACCCCGACACGCCGGAGGCCTTCAAGCTGGCCGAGGACGTGCGTTCCGAATTCGTGCTGAAGATCGAGGGACTGGTGCGCCCGCGTCCCGCCGGCACCGAGAACCCCAACATGCCGACCGGCATGGTCGAGTTGCTGACCAAAAAACTGGAGGTGCTGAATCCCTCGCTGACGCCGCCGTTCCAGATCGACGACGACACCATCAACGAGAACATCCGCCTGCAGTATCGCTACCTCGACCTGCGCCGCGAGCCGATGCAGAAGAACCTGCGCCTGCGCTATCGCGTCTCCAAGCTGATGCGCGATTACCTTGATGCGCACGGCTTCATGGAAGTCGAAACGCCGATGCTGACGCGCTCCACCCCGGAAGGTGCGCGCGACTACCTGGTGCCCTCGCGCGTGCACGACGGCATGTTCTACGCACTGCCGCAGTCGCCGCAACTGTTCAAGCAGCTCTTGATGGTGTCGGGCGTTGACCGCTACTTCCAGATCACCAAGTGCTTCCGCGACGAGGACCTGCGCGCCGACCGCCAGCCCGAGTTCACCCAGGTCGATCTTGAAACCTCGTTCATGGGCGAGGAGGAGATCATGAACCTGGTCGAGGGCATGATCCGCGACATGATGCAGAAGGCGCAGGGCATAGCCCTTCCCGCCGCTTTCCAGCGCATGACCTACGCCGAGGCGATGAACAAATACGGCTCCGACAAGCCCGATATGCGGGTGACGCTGGAAATCGTCGACGTCGGCGACGCGATGAAGGACGTCGCGTTCAAGGTTTTCTCCGGCCCGGCCAACGATCCCAAGGGCCGCGTCGCCGCGCTGCGCATTCCCGGCGGCGCCAGCTTGAGCCGCGGCGAGATCGACGGCTACACCGAGTTCGTCAAGATCTACGGCGCCAAGGGTCTTGCCTACATCAAGGTCAATGACGTCACCCAGCTCAACGAATCCGGCCTGCAATCGCCCATCGTCAAGAACCTCTCCGAAGCTTCGCTCGCCGCCGTGATCGAACGCACCGGCGCTGCCAACGGCGACCTGATCTTCTTTGGCGCCGACCGCGCCAAGGTGGTGAACGATGCGCTCGGCGCGCTGCGCCTCAAGATCGGCCACGAGAAGGGCCATGTCGACGGCCGCGCCTGGGCGCCGCTGTGGGTGGTCGATTTCCCGATGTTCGAATTCAACGAGGACGAGAACCGCTGGGATGCGCTGCACCATCCCTTCACCGCGCCGAAGGACGGCCACGAGGACTGGCTCGCCACCGATCCCGGCCGCTGCCTCTCCAAGGCCTACGACATGGTGCTGAACGGCTGGGAAGTCGGCGGCGGCTCGGTGCGCATCCATCGCCAGGACGTGCAGGAGAAGGTGTTCGCCGCGCTCAACATCGGCGAGGAGGAACGCCGCGAGAAGTTCGGCTTCCTGCTCGACGCCCTGCAATACGGTGCGCCGCCGCACGGTGGCCTGGCGTTCGGGCTGGATAGACTGGTGACGCTGATGACCGGCGCCGAATCGATCCGCGACGTCATCGCCTTCCCCAAGACCCAACGCGCCTCCTGCCTGATGACCAACGCGCCCAACGTGGTCGACGAAAAGCAGTTGCGCGAACTGCACATCCGCCTGCGCAATACCGCGGGCAGCGACAAGGCAGCTTGAACCGGAGTGTTTATAGGAATGCCAATGCAGACGCCGGCCAACTGTAGGCGGCCCGTCCCGGGCCGATAGCCGGCGGTCGCGCGGTGCGGGCCATCGCGCCAAGGGGGCAGCGCTGCCACATCGCATCGGGACCATCGCGGAGTGAAAAAGGACCTTGAAATGAACTTTGCCGACACCCTGAAAACCCTGCCCGAATTCGCGGGCGACAAGCTGGTGCTGACCGATGCGGCGGGCGTTGAAGTTGCGGCCATCGCCAATGCGCCAGGCACCGCCGGTTCGTTCCGGGTGTATGCGCATCTCGCGCAGCAATACGGCGCAATCGACGCCGAGGCCGCCGCTGAGGGGCTGGCGATTTTCGCCGAGCACACCGAGGACGCCAGCACGCACCCCGGCAAGCATCCCAATATCGACCGCCTGATCGCCATCATGGCGACGGGCATCCCGCTCAACGCCCGCATCGTTTGATCGCGCCCAAGATCCCCGTTTCGGTGCTGGTCGTCATCCATACGGCGGACGGCCAGGTGCTGCTGATGGAGCGCGCCGACGCACCGGGATTCTGGCAATCGGTCACCGGCTCGCAGGACGCCGGCGAAACGCCGGAGCAGACCGCGATCCGCGAAGTGCGCGAGGAAACCGGTCTCGATGCCGGCAAGTTCGCGCTGACGCCATGGGACATCGAAAACCGCTACGCTATCTACGAGCGCTGGCGCCACCGCTATGCCCCGGGCGTGACGCACAACACCGAGCACGTGTTCGGCCTGCAATTGCCCGCGCCGCTGCCGGTCGTGTTGGCGCCGCGCGAGCATCTGCGCTACCTGTGGCTGCCGTGGGCGGCGGCGGCGGAACGCTGCTTTTCGCCCAGCAACGCGGCAGCCATTCGCCTGCTGCCCATGCGTTTATAATAGGCGGATGGAATTTCCGCTGCATATCGCCAGCTACAACATCCACAAGGGCCTGTCGCAATTCAACCGGCGGCTGACGGTGCACGAGTTGCGCGACCGTCTCGGCACGCTGGGTACCGACATCGTTTTCCTGCAGGAAGTGCAGGGCAGCCACGGCTTGCGTGCCAGCCGCTTCCAGCACTGGCCGGGCCGGCCGCAGCACGAGTTTCTGGCGGGCCACGTCTACACCGACTTCGCCTACGGCAAGAACTGCGTCTACGACACCGGCCATCACGGCAACGCCATCCTGTCGCGCTACAAGATCCTGAGCTGGGAAAACGAGGACATTTCCGCCCACGCGTACGAGAGCCGCGGCAT
>NCIH01000060.1:0-17128 GCA_002281975.1 Hydrogenophilales bacterium 17-64-11
CGTGATCAAGCTGGAGCAGAACTACCGCAGCCACGGCCACATCCTCACCGCCGCCAACACGCTGATCTCGCAGAACGCGCACCGCCTCGGCAAGAACCTGTGGACGGCGGAGGGCGACGGCGAGCCGGTCCGTGTGTTCGAAGCGTATTCCGACCAGGACGAGGCGAGCTTCGTGGTGGACGAGGTGCGCGCACTCAACCGCGAGGGCATGGCGCTGTCCGACATGGCGCTCTTGTACCGCTCCAACGCGCAGTCGCGGGTGCTGGAGCACGCACTGTTCTCCGCCAGCGTGCCGTATCGCGTATATGGCGGGCTGCGTTTTTTCGAGCGCCAGGAAATCAAGCACACACTGGCCTACCTGCGCCTGCTGACCAACCCGGAAGACGATGGCGCATTTCTGCGGGTAGTGAACTTTCCCGCACGCGGCATCGGCGCGCGCACCCTGGAACAGCTGGCCGACACGGCCGCACGCGCGGGCGCCAGCCTGTGGCAGGCCGCCTGCACGTCCGGCGGCAAGGTGGCCGGGTTCGCCCGGCTGATCGAGGAGATCAAGGCCAGCACGCGCGACCTGCCCTTGCCCGAGGCGATCGACCATGTAATCGAGGCCAGCGGGCTGGCGGACTACTACCGCGCCGACAAGGAAGGCGCCGACCGCCTGGAAAACCTCAACGAACTGATCAACGCGGCGGCGCTGTTTTCCGAGGAATCCGCCTCTTCGGATGCCCTCGGTTCCGACATAACGCCTGAGGCGTCAGCCACCGCCGAAACCGCCCAGCCCGAGCTGGAGCGTTTTCTCGCCCACGCCGCGCTGGAAGCGGGCGAGCACCAGGCCGGCGCCGGCCACGACGCGCTGCAGCTGATGACGGTGCACGCCGCCAAGGGCCTGGAGTTTCACGCCGTGTTCATCACCGGGCTGGAGGAAGGCCTGTTTCCGCACGAGCAGAGCGCCAACGAGGAAAATGGCCTGGAGGAAGAACGGCGGCTGATGTACGTGGCGATCACCCGCGCGCGGCGCCGCCTGTACCTGTCGCACGCGCAGTCGCGCATGCTGCACGGCCAGGTCCGCTACGGCCTGCCGTCGCGCTTTCTGGATGAACTGCCGGAGCAGGTGTTGCTGCCGCTCAACCGCCGCAGCGAATCCGCCGCTTCCCCGAGCCATCGCGCGCCCGCCCCCATGCCGCGCAGCCAGGGCCAATCCGGCAACGACACCGGCTACAAGGTGGGGCAGAGCGTCGCCCATGCCAAGTTCGGCACCGGCATCATCATCGACTTCGAGGGGCGCGGGCCGGACGCGCGCGTGCAGGTGAAATTCCGCGACGCCGGCACCAAGTGGCTGGCGCTGGCCTACGCCAAGCTGTCGCCCGCGTAGGGCGCGGCATCGTCCGCCCACACCGCGAAAATCGCCTGATACGAGGCATACAGCGAACCGAACAGCACCGGCATCGCCACCAGCAAGCCGAGCAGCATCGGCACCAGCGCGGCAAAGAACAGCAGCAGCCCGAGCGCGAAGCTGTTCACCAGCATCGCCGCCCAGTTCCTCGCCACCGCGCGCAGGCTCACCCCCAGCGCGGTGGCCGGACGCGCGCCGCCGAACAGGATCAGCGCAGGCGCGAACCAGGTGGCCATGATCAGCGGAGCGAACAACGCCAGCCCGACAAGCACCGCAGGCATGGCCTGGTTCAGTATCGCCTGCATTTCCGCTGGCGAAGCCTCTCCCCCCTTGGCGGCAGCCATCACCGCCGCCGGGTCGAAACCCATGCCGAGCATGACCTGGCCGATCAGCAGGGTGCCCAGCAGTTGCACCGCGCCGACGGTCATCAACGGAATCGCCGGCCCCTGAACCCCGGCCAGAAAATTCGGCAGTTCGAGTTCGCGGCCTTCGTCGAGCGCGCGATACGCCGCCATGAAGCCGGCCACCATCAGCGGCGAGGCCAGTTCCGACAGCGACCCGCCGATCACGGGAATCAGGCCGAGCGCCATCACCACGCCGAACAGCACGCCGAACGCGGCGGACAGCAGCAGGGGGTTCTTGCGATACAGGCGAAAGCCCGCGGCCAGCCACAGGAAGCCCTGGCTGGCCGCGACCTTGCGCGGAATGTCTTGATTGGATGCAGTAGTCATGCAGCGGATTTGATTGGTACGGCACGAATCGGCTTGAAAAAGAAACCTTCAAGCCGGGCTGTCATCGACGGGCGCCGCGAACGACCGGGCTCCCGTCAATGGAATAAGCGGTGCGCGGGCAACGGCTCAGAATTCCTTCACCACCCACATCGGCGGGCGCATTCCGGAATCGAGGCTGTCCTGCCGCGCAAACTGGCCGTCCCCCTTCTGGTCGATCAGGAAATACGGCTTGCCGACCCTGGGAATGACTTTCAGCATGTACAGCTTGCCGTTGGCGCGGTATTCGACGACGCGGCCCTGGCTGCTCGGCTTGATCGTCACCGCAGGCGCATCGCCGGGCCCCGGCGCGCCGTCCGGAACCGGCTTCAGTCCGGGCGGACGCTCGGACGGTGCGGCGGCGACGGCAAGGCCGCTCAGCATCAGGGTCAGCAACACAACGGGATAACGCATGGCAGGCTCCAGAAAGCGAATATTGTCAGCTTAGGTCAAAAGGGAAGGGCTACAGATTGAACTGGATTTCGCGCTCGGCCAGCGACGGCATGAAGCCGCGTTTTTCATAGTGGCTGAAGATCGCATCGAGCACCTCTTCCGGCCGGTCGATGATGCGCATCAGTTCAACGTCTTTGGGAGAAATCATGCCCTCTTCGACCAGGCGGTTCTTCACCCATTCGGCCAGTCCGCTCCAGAATTTCGAGCCCACCAGGATGATGGGGATGCCGGCGATTTTTCCGGTCTGCACCAGGGTCAGCGCCTCGAACAGCTCGTCCAGCGTGCCGTAGCCGCCCGGCATGACGACGTAGGCCGCGGCGAACTTGACGAACATGACCTTGCGCGCGAAAAAATGCTGGAACGTCTGGCTGATGTCCTGATACATATTGGCGCTTTGTTCGTGCGGCAACTGGATGTTGAGGCCGACGCTGGGCGACTTGCCGAAATACGCGCCCTTGTTGGCGGCTTCCATGATGCCGGGGCCGCCGCCGGAGACCACCGAAAAGCCCGCATCGGACAGCTTGCGCGCGATGTCTTCGGTGAGCATGTAATACGCATGGTCGGGCGGCGTACGCGCGCTGCCAAAGATCGAAACCGCCGGACGGATCGACGCCAGGCGTTCGGTCGCCTCGACGAACTCTGCCATAATCCCCAGCATCCGCCACGACTCGCGCGCCGAATAATTAATCTCGGCGGCGCGCCCCGGGTCGACCGCGACGGGCAATTTATCCAAGTGCATTTTCGAGCGCCTCGTGAACGATTTCAGTGTAAGCCAACCCAGAAAAATCCTGCTCCTGGTGGACGGCTCGTCCTATCTGTATCGCGCATTTCATGCGCTGCCCGACCTGCGCAATTCGGCGGGCGAACCGACCAATGCGATCAAGGGCGTGCTGGCGATGCTGCACAAACTGCGGAAGGACTACGCGGCCGATTATATCGCCTGCGTGTTCGACGCGAAGGGCAAGACCTTCCGCGACGCGCTTTATCCCGCATACAAGGCGCACCGCCCGCCGATGCCGGACGATCTGCGCAACCAGATCGAGCCGCTGCACGCGGCGATCCGCGCCGAGGGCTGGCCGCTCGTCGTCGTCGACGGCGTCGAGGCCGACGACGTGATCGGCACGCTGGTGCATCACGCCGAGCGCAAGGGGATCCACAGCATCGTCTCCACCGGCGACAAGGACATGGCGCAGCTGGTCGACGACCATGTGACGCTGGTCAACACCATGAGCCAGGAAACGCTCGACGAGGCCGGGGTGGCCGCCAAGTTCGGGGTGCCGCCGGAGCGCATCATCGACTACCTCACGCTGGTGGGCGACACCGTCGACAACGTCCCCGGCGTCGCCAAATGCGGGCCGAAAACCGCGGTGAAATGGCTCGCCGAATACGGCACGCTCGACAATCTGCTGGCGCATGCCGACACCATCAAGGGCACGGTCGGCGACAACCTGCGCGCCGCCCGCGACTGGCTGCCGCAGGCGCGCGCGCTGATTACCATCAAGACCGATGTCGCGCTGCCCTTCGATTTCGACGATCTGGTCCTCGGGCCGCGCGACCGGGACGCACTGCGCACGCTGTTCGAGCGCTACGAGTTCCGCACCTGGCTGCGCGAGCTCGACGCCGCCGCCACCGGCGCGGCCTCGACGCCCGAGCAGGACTGCAGCGGCGAGCATCGCGCCCGCTACGAAACCATCCTGAGCGAGGCCCAGCTCGACGCCTGGATCGCCAGGCTGGAAGCCGCGCCGGCGTTTGCGCTCGACACCGAAACCACCAGCCTCAACGCGATGCAGGCCGAACTGGTCGGCATCTCGTTCGCCACGGCCCACGGCGCAGCGGCCTATCTGCCGCTGGCGCATCACTATGCCGGCGCGCCCGCGCAGCTTGACCGGACTGCCGTTCTGGCCAGGTTGAAGCCGCTGCTGGAAAACCCCGAACCCAGGATCATCGGCCAGCACCTCAAGTACGACCGCCATATTTTCGCCAACTACGGCATCGCGCTCGGCGGCGTCATCGACGACACGCTGCTGCAGTCCTACGTGCTCGAAGCCCACCAGTCGCACGAGCTCGGCAATCTGGCGACGCGCCATCTGGGGCTGGCGACGCTCAGCTACGACGACGTCACCGGCAAGGGCGCGGCGCGCATCGGCTTCGAACAGGTGGCGATCGAGCGCGCCGGCGAATACGCGGCGGAGGATGCCGACGTCACGCTGCGGGTGCGCGATGCCCTGGCGCCGCAAATCGCCGCCTCCGACACGCTGACTTTCGTGTACAGGCGCATCGAGCTGCCGGTGGCGCAGATCCTGTTCCGCATGGAACGCGCCGGCGTGCTGCTCGACCGCAACCTGCTCGCGGTGCAAAGCGGCGAACTCGGCAGGAAGATGCTGGAACTGGAGCAGCGCGCCTACCAGGAAGCCGGGCAGCCGTTCAATCTCGGCTCGCCCAAGCAGATCGGCGACATTCTCTTTACGCAAAAGGGCCTGCCGGTGCTCAAGAAAACCCCGGGCGGCGCACCCTCCACCGACGAGGAGACGCTGGAGCAGCTGGCGCTCGACCACCCCATCGCGCGGGCGATCCTCGACTACCGCGGGCTGGCCAAGCTGAAGTCGACCTACACCGACAAGCTGCCGCAGATGATCGACCCGGCCACCGGGCGGGTGCACACCAGCTATTCGCAGGCGACCGCGGTGACCGGGCGGCTGGCGAGTTCCGACCCCAACCTGCAGAACATCCCCGCGCGCACCGCCGAGGGCCGCCGCATCCGCGAGGCCTTCATCGCGCCGCCCGGGCATGTGCTGGTGTCGGCCGACTATTCGCAGATCGAGCTGCGCATCATGGCGCACCTGTCGGACGACGCCGGCCTCTTGAAGGCCTTTGCCGAAGACCGCGACATCCACACCGCCACCGCCGCCGAAGTGTTCGGCGTGCCGCTGGCGGAGGTGAGCGGCGACCAGCGGCGCATGGCCAAGGTCATCAACTTCGGCCTGATCTACGGCATGTCGGCATTCGGCCTGGCGTCGCAACTCAACCTCGAACGCGCCGCCGCGCAGGCCTACATCGACCGCTATTTCGCGCGCTACCCCGGGGTGGCCGACTACATGCAGCGTACCCGCGAGGCCGCGCGCAGCCAGGGCTACGTCGAGACCGTGTTCGGCCGCCGCCTGTACCTGCCGGAAATCAACGCCCGCAATCCGCAGCGCCGCCAGGGCGCCGAGCGCGCCGCCATCAACGCGCCGATGCAGGGCACCGCCGCCGACCTCATCAAGCTGGCGATGATCGCGGTGCAAGGCTGGCTCGACCGGGAAAAGCTGGCCAGCCGCCTGCTGCTGCAGGTGCACGACGAACTCATCCTCGAAGTGCCCGAGCGCGAACTCGACCGCGTGCGCGCCGAACTGCCCGCGCACATGTGCAATGTCGCCGCGCTCAAGGTGCCGTTGCGCGTCGGCGTCGGCGCGGGCAGCAACTGGGAGGCAGCGCACTGATTGCTGCGCCCATGAAAAAGGGCAACCCGGCCTCGCCGCGTTGCCCTATCCGCTTGCCGGGTCCGGCGCCCTACTTTTTCAGGCTGTCGCGAATCTCGCGCAGCAGCACGACGTCCTCCGGCGTGGCGGCGGGGGGGGCAGGCGGCGCTTCCTTCTTGAGCCGGTTGATCTGCTTGACGAGGATGAAGACGATGAAGGCCAGGATGATGAAATTGAGCAGGATGGTCAGGAAGCTGCCGTAGGCGAATACCGGCACCCCGGCTTTCTTCACTTCCACCAGCGTCATCGCCACGCCTTCCGGCACGCTCTTCAGCGGCAGGAACAGGTTGGAAAAGTCGAAGCCGCCGAACACCGCGCCGACGATCGGCATGATGAGGTCATTGACGATCGAGTCGACTATCTTGCCGAAGGCCGCGCCGATGATGACGCCGACCGCCAGGTCCATGGCATTGCCCTTGACCGCAAATTCCTTGAACTCCGACATGAAACCCATGTTTTCCCCCTGTTTTTCGATGAAATGCGACCTCATGGATGGTAGCCGCTAAGGCGGCATGCCTCCAGCCCGAAATGTAAATTCTTCCCGGCTTGGTCGGGGCCCGCGACGCGGGTAAAATGCGATCCCTTATGCGTATCGGCAGCCACCACCTCAAGAACCGCCTGATCGTCGCTCCCATGGCCGGGGTGACCGACCGGCCTTTCCGCCAGCTTTGCAAGAAGCTGGGCGCCGGCATGGCCGTGTCCGAGATGGTGACGTCGAACTCGCTCTTGTACGGCTCGGCCAAGACTGCACGGCGCGCCAACCACGAAGGCGAGGTCGATCCGATCAGCGTGCAGATCGCCGGCGCCGACCCGGCGATGATGGCGGAAGCCGCACGCCACAACGTCGACCGCGGCGCGCAGATCATCGACATCAACATGGGCTGCCCGGCGAAGAAGGTGTGCAACGTGATGGCGGGCTCCGCCCTGCTGCAGGACGAAGCCCTGGTCGGCCGCATCCTCGACGCGGTGGTGAAGGCGGTGCCGGAAGTGCCGGTGACGCTGAAGATCCGCACCGGCTGGGATCGCGAGCACCGCAATGCGCTGAACATTCTGAAGATCGCCGAGAGCGCCGGGGTGCAGGCGCTGGCGATGCACGGCCGCACCCGCGCCTGCGGCTACAGCGGCGAGGCCGAATACGACACCATCCGCGCGGTGAAGGCGGAAGCGCGCATTCCCGTCATCGCCAACGGCGACGTCACCACGCCGGAAAAGGCCAAATACGTCCTCGAATACACCGGCGCGGATGCCGTGATGATCGGCCGCGCCGCGCAGGGACGGCCGTGGATCTTCCGCGAAATCGCGCATTACCTGGCCAGCGGCGAGCATCTGCCGCAGCCCGAAGTGGCGGAAATCCACGCCGTCCTGCTCGAGCACATCCACGATCTTCATGCATTCTACGGCGACGTCACCGGCGTGCGCGTGGCACGCAAGCACATATCCTGGTACACCCGCGGACTGGTGGGCAGCAGCGCCTTCCGCCACACCATGAACCAGCTCGATTCGGTGGCCGAGCAGCTCGCCGCGGTCAACGAATACTTTGCCCAGGCGGCGCGCGCCGACAGCCGCCTGCGCTACGAAACCAGCCACGAAAACAATAACACGCAAGACATGCCGCCCGCTTCAAGGCTTGCGGCATAAAGGGGAACTTCAATGATAGAAGAAAACGAAATCGCCGCCTGCATGCGGCGGTCGCTCAATCGCTATTTCAAGGACCTCGACGGCGAGACGCCGAGCGAGATCTACAACATGGTGGTGAGCGCGGTGGAAAAACCCCTGCTGACCTACATCCTCGACCGCGCCGCGGGCAACCAGACGCGCGCGGCCGACATGCTCGGCATCAACCGCAACACCCTGCGCAAGAAAATGCGCGAGCACGGCCTTTCCGACTAACCCTTCCCGCCCCCGCCTCATGAAAATCCAGCGTGCCCTGCTCTCCGTATCGGATAAAACCGGCCTCGTCGATTTCGCCCGCGCCCTCGCCACGGCCGGCGTCGAACTGCTGTCCACCGGCGGCACCGCCAAGGCGCTGCGCGATGCCGGCCTCGCGGTGATCGACGTCAGCGAATACACCGGCTTCCCCGAAATGCTCGACGGCCGCGTCAAGACGCTGCATCCGAAAGTCCACGGCGGCATCCTCGCCCGGCGCGACCTGCCCGAGCACGTGGCGACGATGACCGAACACGGCATGCCTTACATCGACCTGGTGTGCGTCAACCTGTATCCCTTCGTCGCCACGGTGTCGAAGCCGCACACCCTCGACGACGCCATCGAGAACATCGACATCGGCGGCCCGGCGATGGTGCGCTCGTCGGCCAAGAACTACCGCCATGTCGCCATCGTCACCGACCCCGCCGACTACCCTCTGCTTGCGACCGAAATGCAGGCCAACGGCGGCGCGCTGACCGAGGCCACCCGCTTCAAGCTGGCGAAAAAGGCGTTTTCCCACACCGCCGAATACGACGGCGCGATCAGCAACTATCTCACCGCGCTCAACGACAACAACGAGCGCGAGGCCTTCGGCGAGAAGCTGAACCTGCAGTTCACCCGCACGCAGACCTGCCGCTACGGCGAGAACCCGCACCAGGCCGGTGCCTTCTACGTCGAGGCGAATGCACCCGCCGGCACGATTTCCACCGCGCGGCAGTTGCAGGGCAAGGAGCTCTCCTACAACAACATCGCCGACACCGATGCCGCGCTCGAATGCGTCAAGCAGTTCGACGCCGCCCCCGCCTGCGTCATCGTCAAGCACGCCAACCCCTGCGGCGTGGCGTACGGCGCGACCCTGCTGGAGGCCTACGACCGCGCCTACCAGACCGATCCCGAGTCGGCCTTCGGCGGCATCATCGCCTTCAACGGCAGGCTCGACGGCGCCACCGCTGCCGCCATCGTCGAGCGCCAGTTCGTCGAAGTCATCATCGCGCCCGAAGTCAGCCCGGAAGCCTCCGCCGCCGTCGCTGCGAAGAAGAACGTGCGCCTGCTCGAATGCGGCGCCTGGCCGGGCGGCGTGGCCCAGCTCGACATGAAGCGCGTGGCCGGCGGCCTGCTGGTTCAGGACGCCGACGTGCTGCTGCACGGCGAGCTGAAGACCGTCACCGACCGTGCCCCAAGCGCGCAGGAAATGGACGATCTGCTGTTCGCCTGGCGCGTCGCCAAGTTCGTCAAGTCCAACGCCATCGTCTATGCCAGGGACCGCATGACCGTCGGCGTCGGCGCTGGCCAGATGAGCCGCGTCAACTCCGCGCGCATCGCCGCGATCAAGGCCGAGCACGCCGGCCTGCCGGTGCCCGGCTCGGTGATGGCGAGCGACGCCTTCTTCCCCTTCCGCGACGGCATCGACCAGGCCGCGGCAGCCGGCATCAAGGCGGTGATCCAGCCCGGCGGCTCGATGCGCGACGACGAAGTCATCGCGGCCGCCAACGCGCACGGCATCGCGATGGTGTTCACCGGCACGCGGCATTTCCGTCATTGATTGCGAGGGGCTAGGATCTAGGGGCTAGGAGTTAGGGATTAGGGGGCTTTGTGCGGCTTCGCCGCGTAGGATGAATTCAATGAGGCGCGGCGAAGCCGCTCCTTCCCTAGCCCCTAAATCCTAACCCCTAGCCCCTGACTCCTAGCCCCTAACCCCTAACGCCTCACCCTCACGCACCCATGAAACTCCTCGTCATCGGCTCCGGCGGACGCGAACACGCACTGGCGTGGAAGCTCGCGCAATCGCCCAAGGTTTCCCAAGTCTACGTCGCACCCGGCAACGGCGGTACGGCAACCGAAAGCGGTCTCCTCAACGTGCCCATTTCGGGCATCCCGGCGCTGGTCGAATTCGCCCGCCGCGAAGAGATTGCGCTCACCGTGGTCGGCCCCGAAGCGCCGCTGGCGGCGGGCGTGGTCGACGCCTTCCGCGCCGCCGGGCTGAAGATTTTCGGCCCGAGCGCCGCCGCCGCGCAGCTCGAAAGCTCGAAGGATTTCGCCAAGCAGTTCATGGCGCGCCACGGCATCCCCACTGCGGCCTTCGGCACCTTCACCGATGCCGCCGCGGCGCACGCCTACATCGACAGGCACGGCGCGCCCATCGTGGTGAAGGCCGACGGCCTGGCCGCCGGCAAGGGCGTGGTCGTCGCGACGAGCGCCGCCGAGGCGCACGCTGCCGTCGACGCCATGCTCGCCGGCAACAGCATGGGCGAAGCCGGCCACCGCGTGGTGATCGAGGAATGCCTCATCGGCGAGGAAGCCAGCTTCATCGTCATGGTCGACGGCGAGCACGTGCTGGCGCTGGCATCCAGCCAGGACCACAAGCGCCTGGGCGACGGCGACACCGGCCCCAACACCGGCGGCATGGGCGCCTATTCGCCGGCGCCGGTGGTCACGCCGGAACTGCACGCACGCATCATGCGCGAGGTGATCCACCCCACGGTCGAGGGCATGGCGGCCGACGGCATCCGCTACACCGGCTTTCTGTACGCCGGCATCATGGTCGGCGCCGACGGCGCCCCCAAGGTGCTCGAATTCAACTGCCGCATGGGCGATCCGGAAACCCAGCCGATCATGATGCGGCTAAAGTCCGATCTCGTCGCCTTGCTGGAAGCCGCCGTCAACGGCAGGCTCGACCAGGCCGAGGCCGAATGGGACCGCCGCACCGCGCTCGCGGTGGTGCTTGCCGCCGCCGGCTACCCCGACGCGCCGCAGCAAGGCGCGCTCATCGGCGCACTGCCCGCCGCCGCCGACGATCTGCACGTGTTTCACGCCGGCACGACCGCGCAGGATGGGCGGACCGTGGTGAGCGGCGGCCGCGTGCTGGCGGTGACCGCGCTCGGCGACAGCGTGCGCATGGCGCAGAAACGCGCCTACGAGGCGGCGGCCTGCATCCACTTCGAAGGCATGCAATACCGCCGCGACATCGGCTGGCGCGCACTGGATCGGAAAAAGTGAGGCGTCAGGCGTGAACTGCGAGGCGACGAACCTGCGCGCGTACCTGCGGCGCGGCGGACTGATCGCCTATCCGACCGAATCCTGCTACGGCCTCGGCTGCGACCCGCGCAATCCGCGCGCACTGAAGCGCCTCATCCGGCTCAAGGGCCGCAGCGCCGCCAAGGGCCTGCTGCTGATCGCCGACCGCTTCAAGCGGCTGCGAACCTTCGTGCGTCCCCTGAGTGCGCCCGACCGGGCGCGGATGCAGCGCAGCTGGCCCGGCCCCGTCACCTGGGTGGTGCCCGCGTCCGCCGCCTGCCCGCCCCTGCTCACCGGCGGACGCCCCACCATCGCGGTGCGCGTCACCGCCCACGCCAGCGCCGCACGGCTGTGCCGCAGCCTCGGCATGGCGCTGGTTTCCACCAGCGCCAACAAAAGCGGCAAGCCGCCCGCCAAAAGCGCAGCCGAATGCCGCAGAATATTCGGCGCGCAGGTACGCGTGATCGAGGGCCGCATCGGCCGGCGCCACCGTCCCTCCACCCTGATCGACCTCGCCACCGGAACCGTTCTGAGACCCTGATGCCTACCGATGCCTTCGACACCGCCACGTTTAATACAAGCGCAGTCAAAACCTGGCTGCTCGACCTGCAGGCGCGCATTGTCGCCGCGCTGGAAGCCGCCGACGGCCTGCCGTTCCGCACCGACGCCTGGGAGCGCCCCGAGGGCGGCGGCGGCATCTCGCGTCTGATCGAGGAGGGCAAGGTCTTCGAGCGCGGCGGGGTGAACTTCTCGCACGTGCTGGGCAGCCAGCTGCCGCCGTCGGCGAGCGCGCACCGGCCGGAACTCGCCGGGCGGCGCTGGGAGGCGATGGGCGTCTCGCTGGTGCTGCACCCGAAGAACCCCTACGCGCCGACGGTGCACATGAACGTGCGCTGCTTCGTCGCGATGAAGGACGGCGAGGCGCCGGTGTGGTGGTTCGGCGGCGGCATGGATTTGACGCCCTACTACGGCTTCGCGGACGACGCGCGGCACTTCCACGCCACCTGCAAGGATGCGCTCGATCCGTTCGGCGCCGGCTTGCATCCCCGCTTCAAGGAATGGTGCGACCGCTATTTCTTCCTCAAGCACCGCAACGAGCCGCGCGGCATCGGCGGCGTGTTCTACGACGACTTCTCCGAGGGCGGCTTCGGGCATGCCTTCGCCATGACGAAAAGTGTGGGCGATGCCTTCCTCACCGCCTATCTGCCGATTCTCCAGCGCCGCCGCGACACGCCCTACGGCGAGCGCGAACGCGACTTCCAGGCCTACCGGCGCGGCCGCTACGTCGAGTTCAATCTGGTGTTCGACCGCGGCACCCTGTTCGGCCTGCAATCGGGCGGGCGCACCGAATCGATCCTGATGTCGCTGCCGCCGATCGTGAAATGGCGCTACGACTGGCATCCCGCGCCCGGCACGCCGGAAGCGACGCTCTACACCGATTTTCTCAGCGCGCGCGACTGGGTCTGAAGCATGCATAAGGTCCCGCGCCGCATCCTGATCGGCCTTGGCATCCTGCTGCTGCTGATCGGGCTGATCGGGCTGATCGCCTGGGAGCTGGTGTCGTCGGCGCTGGAAGCGAAATATCTCGTCAAAACCGCGCAGAAAATGACCTGGCAAATCCGGCCGGGGCCGTCCGACCGCATCCGTTACCCGGGCCAGGGGCCGTACGACGTGCGCCTCGGCTACAGCAAGCTGCCTGACTATCTGGCACGGCTCGACCGGGCGGGCTGGCAGATCGACCGGCAGGCGCGGATCAGCATCCAGATGGCGCGGGCTGACGATCTCGGCCTGTTCCTGCCGTACCACGAAAAAGATCAGGCCGGCCTGACCCTGCTCGACAGCGACGGCAAGCAGCTCTATCAGGGGCAGCATCCGACCCGGGTGTACCGCCGCTTCGAGGAGATTCCCAAGGTGCTGGTCGATGCCCTGCTCCACATCGAAAACCGCGAACTGCTGACCGAGCAGTTCCCCACCCGCAACCCGGCGGTGGAGTGGGACCGGCTCGTCCAGGCCTTGCTGGAAAAAGGCATCAGCCTGGTCGACGCGGACCGCAACGTGCCGGGCGGCAGCACCCTGCCGACGCAGATCGAAAAATACCGCCATTCGCCGGAAGGCCTGACCGGCAGCATGAGCGAGAAGCTGCGCCAGATGGCCACCGCCAGCCTGCGCGCCTATCTCGATGGCGCCAACACGCTGCCGATGCGGCGCAAAACCGTGATGGCCTACCTCAACACGGTTCCGCTCGCCGCGGCGCCGCGCTTCGGCGAGGTCAACGGCGTCGGCGATGGCTTGTGGGCATGGTACGGACTGGACTTTGCCGAGATCAACCGCATCCTGGCCAAACCGCCGGCTGCCCGCGACACGGCCTACGCCAGCGCGCTGAAGCATGCGCTGTCGCTGATCGTGGCGGAGCGCCGCCCATCGTATTACCTCGCCGCCAACCGCAAGGCGCTGGATGCCCTCACCGACGACCATCTCGATCTGCTGGCCGGCGCCAATCTGATTTCACGCGAACTCGCCGACCGCGCCAAGGCCGTCAAGCTGCGCAGCACGCGTCTGCGCATCGACCCGCCGGCGCCGCGTTTCGTCGACCAGAAAGCCGCCAATGCGCAGCGCATCCGCGTCGCCGCGCTGCTCGGCGAGCCGCGCCTGTACGATCTCGACCGGCTGGACCTGACGGTCGACACCACCATCAACCAGCCGGCGCAGAAGATCGTCAGCGGCTACCTGCAAAGCCTGGCCAAACCGGAAGCCGCCGCCGCATCGGGGCTGATCGGATTTCGCCTGCTGAAACCGGAAAATCCGCTGAGCCAGGTGATCTACAGCTTCACCCTGTATGAAAAAGCGCCGTCCGGGAACGTGCTGCGCATCCAGGCCGACAATCTCAACCAGCCGTTCGACATCAACAGCCAGGCGCGCCTCGATCTCGGCTCCACCGCCAAGCTGCGCACCCTGGTCACCTACCTGGAAATCGTCGCGCGGCTGCACGCCGAATACCGTGTGCTCGATGCGAAAGTGCTCGCGCAGAAAGCCCAGCCGCAGCGCGACATACTGGCCCAATGGGTGGCGGCGCGCCTGCTGACGAACCGCAGCGAGACGCTCGCCGCCACCCTCGACGCGGCGATGAGCCGCCCCTATTCGGCATCGCCGGAAACCTTTTTCACCGGCGGCGGCCTGCACAACTTCGCCAACTTCGATTCCCGAGACAATGGCCGCGTGATGGACGTGTGGGAGGCCACCAAGAACTCGGTCAACCTCGTCTACATCCGCATCATGCGCGATATCGTGCGGCATTACGCCAGCGCCTCGCCGGGGGCGGCGGCGCGTATCCTGGACGACGCCAGCAACCCGATGCGCGCAACCTATCTGATGCGTTTTGTCGACAAGGAAGGCCGCGTCTTCATCCACCGCTTCTACCAGCGCCACCAGGGCCGGACGGCGGCGCAGATGGCGGAGGACCTGTACGCCCGCGTGCGCGCCAACCCGCGCCGCTTCACCTCGGTGTTCCGTTACCTGGAACCGAACGCGAGCTTCGATGCGTACGTCGCCACGCTGCACCAGCAGGTTCCCGCCAGCGCCAGCCTCAGCCGGAAGACGCTCGAATCGCTCTACAAGACCCACGCGCCCGACGCCTACAATCTGGCCGACCGTGGCTACGTGACGCAGATTCACCCGCTGGAGCTGTGGGTGGTGCAAACCCTGCGCGCGGCGCCGAAGACCGACCTCAAGGCGCTCTATGAACAGGGCGCCGGGGTGCGCCGCGAGGTCTACAACTGGCTGTTCAAGACCAGCCGCAAGAATGCGCAGGACATCCGCATCCAGAGCCTGCTCGAAGTCGAGGCTTTCGACGGCCTGCTGCACGACTGGAAACGGCTGGGCTATCCGTTCGACAACATCACGCCGTCCTACGCCACCGCCATCGGCAGCTCGGGCGACCGCCCCGCCGCGCTGGCCGAACTGATGAGCATTCTGGTCAACGACGGCGTACGCGCGCCGATGACGAGCCTCACCGGCCTGCATTTTGCGGCCGACACGCCTTACGACACCCGCCTGTCGCTCAAACCGGCCCGCGGCGAACGGCTGCTGCCGGCCGAGGTGGCGCACACCGTGCGCCGCGCGCTGGCACGCGTGGTGGAGGGCGGCACCGCCGCCCGCCTCGCCGGCGCGCTCAAGGATGCAGCCGGCCAGCCGCTCGCCATCGGCGGCAAGACCGGCACCGGCGATCACCGCTTCGAGCGTTACGGCAAGGGCGGGCAACTACTCGAATCGCGCGTGGTCAACCGTACCGCCACCTTCGCGTTCTACCTGGGCGACCGCTATTTCGGCACCCTCACCGCGCTGGTGCCGGGCGAGCAGGCCGGCCAGTTCGGCTTCACCAGTTCGCTCACCACGCAGATCCTGAAAACCCTGCTGCCCGCTTTGCAGCCGCACCTGTATCCGCAGCCGCCGGCACCGCCCAAGCCGGCGGCGCCGGCCGCGCCCGTCGTCGAGCCGGCGCCCGTCGTCCCGCGCGTGCCGCCGAAGGACAAGCCCGACGGCGCCACCAGCCAGGCCGACCCGCCCGCCAAGGAACCTTCGGCCGAGGGCGGTTTTCCGGAAGACCTCGAGCCCAGCGTGGTGGTGCCGGTGCCGCCCGCCCCCGCCGCAACGGCCGACGCGCCGTGACGCGGGGCTTGGGATCGCGCGCAATTCGGAATATGCTAAAAAGCTGCTTCTTCTGACTTGGCCATGAAAGACATTCATCCCCTGATCCAGCACCACGCCTCCACCGACCCGGACAACGTCAGCATCCCGGCTCTGCGGGTGCTGTCGGAAATCACCACCAGCCTGTCCAGCGACGCCAACGTCGAACAGCTGCTGGGGCGCTTTCTCTCGACCATGATCCGCCTGGCCGGCGCGCAGGCGGGTGCGGTGCGCGTCATCACCGACGACCGCACGCACCTGCGCCTGATCGGCTCGGTCGGACTGCCGCCCGAGCTGGTCGAACACGAGAGCATTGTCAGCGTCGATTGCGGCGTGTGCGGCAAAGCCGCGCGCGAGGTGACGGTGAGCAGCTGGAACAACGTCGCCTTCTGCAAGCGCCAGGCCAACGACACCTATTTCAGCGACACCTGCAACACCGTGGTGGCGGTGCCGCTGATGCACAAGAACCAGGTGATGGGCGTCTACAACCTGTTCCTGGACGAAGGCCACAGCGTCCCCGAGGACGTGCGCCTCTTGTTCCGCTCGATCAGCGAACACCTCGGCATCGCACTGGAGAACGCGCGGCTGACCCGCGAGAACATGCGCATCTCGCTGATGAACGAGCGCCAGATGCTGGCCAACCAGATTCACGACTCGCTGGCGCAGACGCTGGCCTACGCCAAGATGCGGCTCACCGTGCTGTCCGACGCGATGCGCCTCGAGGACTACCCCAAGGCCAACCGCTACCTCGGCGACGTCGAGGAGGCGGTCGATCTCGCCTATGCCGACCTGCGCGACCTCATCACCCAGTACCGCGACCGCATCAACCCGCGCGGGTTGGTGCCGGCGATCCAGGAACTCGCCAAGAGCTTCCGCAAGAAGGCCAATGCCGACGTCGATTTCCTCAACCTGGTGCAGGACGTCTCGCTCACGCCCGACGAGGAAATCCAGGTCTTCCACGGCAAGAGCTTCGGCCTCACCATCATGCGCGAGCGCGCCGCCAAGCTGAACGGCAAGCTCATCGTGGAATCCCGCCCCGCCGGCGGCACCGTGATCCGTCTCGTCTTTCCCCAACGCGCCGCGTCCCACCAACACAGCGAGCATCCCGCATGAGCCTCACCCGCATCATTCTCGTCGACGACCACACCCTGTTCCGCAAGGGTCTGGCCGAGCTGCTCGAACAGAGCGGCAGCATCGAGGTCACCGCCTTTACCGGCAATCCCGACGACGTCGCCATGCTGTTGAAAGCGCACCGCCCCGACGTGCTCATCGTCGATCTCAACATGCCCGGCACCGACGGCATCACCCTGATGCAGGAGTTGCGCGCCGACGGTTTCGAGATGCCCATCCTCATCCTCACCCTGTCCGAAGCCGAG
>NCIH01000061.1:0-16614 GCA_002281975.1 Hydrogenophilales bacterium 17-64-11
GGTGGTGGCAAAGGAGAAGGCCATGCCGGTGGCAGCACTGCCCACCTTGCCGAAGGTCTTGCCGGCGGCCTTGCCGAGCAGGCCGCCCAGCAACTTGCGGCCAAACTGTTCGAGATATTGCGAGGTGAGCCCCACCCCGGCGGCGGCGATGAATTCCTTGATGTGGTCCTGGTCGAGCTGAACCCCGTGCGCCTTGCCGATGCCGTACACCATCTTGATCTGCAAGGGGATGATGGCCATCGACGCCCACGACTGCGGCAGCAGTTCCAGCGCGCCGTTCATCAGGGCGTAGTTGAGGATGGACTTGTCCAGCTCCGCCTCGGACACGTTCGGCTGCGCCGCCACCACCGCACCGGTTGCAGCAGCGGCGGCGACGGTAGCAGGCGCAGCGGCTTCGGACAGTTCGACAATGACGTCGGCCTCGCGCTCGATCAGCTCCGCCCTCGACGCGTCCAGCGACAACAGTTTCTTGAGCGAATCGAGAAAAGCCTTTTCGGCCTCGCTCACGCGGCCGTCGACCTCGCACACGCACATCGCCATCTCGTAGGCGAGTTGGCGATGCTCCGCCTCGGTCAGCAGATTGGCGGCGCGCTCCAGGCTGGCGCGCCGCAGCAGCACGTCCTGATAGAGCTTCATCAGGTCGGGCGCGCCCGCCTCGCCGGCGAGGGTGTCGGCAATACGGCGGATCTCCTCGCGTTCGCGGGCGTGTTTCTCGCCGTCGGCGAAGGCGGCGAAGAGCGCCAGGGTGAGGGTGGCGCGTTGTTGTTCGGGGTTCATGTCGAGGGTTCCTTTCATCCTTGGAAAATCAGCAGGCCCGCCGCGACCAGGGCCACCGTGGCCCAGCCGAGGCGATCAATATGGCGCTTCAGGGCGGCTTCCATGCGCGCGCCGCCCCACTTCATCAGCCCGGCCACCAGGTAGAAACGTGCGCCGCGACCGATGATCGAGGCCAGGGTGAACGGCGGCAGGGCCATGGCCAGCGCCCCGGCGGCGATGGTGAAGACCTTGTAGGGAATGGGCGAGAAACCGGCGATGAACACGGCCCAGAAGCCGTAGTCCGCGAACCAGGCCACGGCGGTCTGGTAACTCGCCCAGTATTGCGTCGTTCGCAGCCAGGGTTCGATGGCCTCGAAGGCGAAATAGCCGATGGCGTAGCCCGCCAGTCCGCCCGCCACCGAGGTGAGCGTGGTGAGCAGGGCAAAGCGCCAGGCGCGCTCCGGCCGCGCCAGGCACATGGGCGCCAGCATCACGTCCGGCGGCACCGGGAAGAAGGACGATTCGGCAAAGCTCATCGTCCCCAGCCAGACGGGGGCGTGGCGGTGGTGCGCCCACCGCATGGCGCGCGTGTAGAGGGGGGGAAAAGAGACGCATGGCGTTGCCCTATTTGCCGCGCAGCATGTCACCCAGGCCCAACCCGGCCAGGCGCCTGACGCCGCCGGCCAGGTAATAGAGCACCGCCAGCATCATCAGCGTGGCGGGCAGGGCGATCATGGGGTAGCTCAACAGGGTCAAACGCCCGAGTTCCTCGTTGAAGGCGGCGGAGCCGGCGGGGCTGGTGACGATCCAGGTGGCGAGCGCGTAGTTCATCGCCGCCGAGAAGGCGAACGAGCCGGCCAGCATCCAGGTGGCGGCGCGCAGACGAACCGCGAACGCGGCCTGGTTGCCGCGCTCGGCCAGGGCCGCGTCGATCCTTTCTGTGTCCAGCAGCATGGGCGTGTAGAGCAGCACGCGCACCAGGGGCCGCCTGGTGAACGCGGAGCCGGCGACGACGAGGCCCAGTACGGCGGGAATCGCCGCCTCCTTCACCGCCAGCCAGCGCGCGTCCAGTTCCAGCAGGCCGATGCCGCCGGTGAGCAGCAGGCTCGCCACGCCCAGTCCGGCGAACAGGCCGAACCCGCGGCTCTTTGCCAGTTCGCGCAGGCCCCAGCCGATGGGGAAGGCCAGCGCCAAGACCAGCGCGCCCGCCGCACCCAGCTGTTCCGGCTTGGAGAGCTGTATGAGGATGAGCGAGGGGATGAGCAGGGTGACGCCGATTTCCAGCAAGGGAGAACGGGTTGGGGTTGGGCTCGGGGGCATGGCGGGCTCCTTCATTGAACGACCGGATGGCCTTCGCCGATCCAGCGCGCGATGCCGTCCTTCACGTTGTAGACCCGGGTATAGCCGTGCTTTTCCATCAGTTCCCGCGCCAGCGCGTCGGTGCGGTTGCCGGTGCGGCAGATCAGCACGACCGGGTCGTTCTTTCCCACGCGAGCGGAAAAATCGGCCAGGAAAGACGGATTCGGCCGTCCGCTCGCATCGACGAAAGTCAGTTTCCGGCTGCCTTCGACGACGCCGGTTTGCCGCCATTCTTCAGGGCGGCGGATGTCGTAGACCGGCACGCCTTGCTGGATCAGGCCTTGCAGGCCGACGTTGTCGACGTTTTCATACGGCGGCTTGCCGCAGCCCGTCAGGGTCAGCAACAGCGCGGCGGCGAAAGCGGGCAGGAGGCGTAGTGGCGGTGAGAAGTGCATGTCGGATTCCGTTCAGGGGTTGCGGGGATCGTGATGGAACGCAGCACTCATTTCAGCCACCCCTTGCGCCGGAAATACCAGAATGGGACGACCACGCTCACCACCATCAGTCCCAGCGACATGGGGTAACCCCAGGTCTGCGCCAGCTCGGGCATATACTCGAAATTCATGCCGTAAATGCTGGCGATGAGGGTGGGCGGCAGCATGGCCACGGCGGCCACGGAAAAGATCTTCACCACCTTGTTCTGGTTGATGTTGATAAAGCCGACGATGGCATCCATGAGGAAATTGATCTTGTCGAAGATGAAGGCGGTGTGGCCATCCAGGGATTCGATATCACGCAAGATTTGTTGCACGATCCGGGTTTGCCCCTTGTTGAGATGCCGCTCCCTCGCCAGGTAGGACAAGGCGCGCCGGGTGTCCAGGAGGTTGCGACGGAGGGTGCCGTTGCGCTCTTCCTGGATCGCCAGCCTGGTGATGAACTCGGCCGCCTCCTCGTCGCTGCCGCGCCGCTCGGCCAGCGCCCGGGCGCTGATGTCCTTCAACTCGGCATGGATGTTCTCCAGCGCGTCCGCCGAGTGCTCCACGTCCAGGGCATAGATGTCGGCCAAAAGGCTCACGGCACCGCCCTCCGGGACCGGCCGGTTGCGCAGACGCAGGCGCAGCAAACGCAGGATAGGCACGTCCTCGTCGTGCAGGCTGATCAGCCGCTCGCCCGTGAGGACCAGCTTGACCGGCACCACGCCGCACGCCTGCTGACGGTCGCAGAGGAAGTCCGAGCGCAGGTAGATCGCCCCATTCTCCTCGTAGGCGCGGGCGCTGGACTCGATGTCGGCTTCCTGCTCAACCGCCTCCGTGTCGATGCCGAAAACCTCCCGCAGCCAGGCCATCTCCTGCCCGTCGGGCGTGACCGCGTCGATCCAGAAAATCTCCGGCGCGCGCAAGTCGGTCGGGGATTTCGCGGCGGACTGCCGTAAGTTCGCGCCGTCCTGAATGAAGTATTGGATCATGTCGCGTGAGTCTCTAATTCAAGGGTTGCAGTCGTCGCATCGGCCCGGGTCCGCGGATATCCCGGCGAACTCGCGCGTCTCGCGATGCGCGCATTTCAGGCAGCCCCGGACCTCGGCGCGGGCCTCGCGGGTGGGCACGCCACAGTCGGCGCAGGGCAGGCCGGGGATGTGCTCCACCAGCCAGAACCCCGGCGCGCCGCAGTCCGGGCAGAGAGACAGCAACTTGTCGCGCAGGTTCTCCGCCGCCAGGCGGATGGTTTCGCGGCGCGTGGGATGGACATGGGCGCGCACGTCATGTTCGATGAACGCCAGACCGTTGTCCGCGTAACGCACCGCGCGCGCGAAGGTGGCTTGGAACGCGGCCCAGTCGCCGATGCCCTTATCGATGCGCGCGTCGTCCTGGTGCGCCGGGCGGACGACCAGATGGTGCGCCGGAAACCCCGCCTCCTCGGCGAAGCGCCGCGCCGCCTCCCAGTCGCCGGTGAGCCGATGGGCGAAGCGGGTGGCCTGCTGAGCCATGCCCACGACCTCGATGCCATGGAGGTCGTCCACCAGCAGGACGAGCTCGGTGTTCCACGGCAGGGCGCCCAGGAAGGGGTCGGGTCCGAAGGCGCCCTCGCTCGCCAGCCCCACCGGCAGGCTGGCGATCTCCATGCCGATGCGCGCCTTCTTGCGGGCGGCATCCAGTTGGGTGCCGGCGCGCGGGATGTCGCGCGTGAAGGTGCCCAGCTGGTCGGTGTCGAAGCCGCCCACGCGCCGCACCCGGCAGCCCAGGGCGGCATCCAGCGCGGGCGCGATCACCCGCTCCTTGCCATGCTGGGTGAGCAGGGCGATTTCCCGCTCCGCGTAGGGATGGCGCGCGGCGCCGCGGTCAGGACGCATGCTGCATTCCCTGCAAGGCGGCCATCAGGCGCGGCCAGAGGCGGATGGCTTCCAGCGCCAGCACGATCCACCAGGCCAGGATGACCATGCCGGTCGCGGCGGCGGCGATGTCCTTGATGATGCCGATCTTCTCGTTGTGGCGGGTCTCGACGAAATCGCACAAGGCTTCGATGGCGGTGTTGAACAGTTCCGCCGCCACCACCAGGCCGGTGGCCAGCAGGATCACCGCCGCGTCCACCCAGTCGCGCAGCCACAGTGCGACGAGCAGCACGCCCGCCGACAACACCACCTTGTACATCACGCTGAAGTCGTGCAGCACGGCATAACGCAGGCCGGCGGCGATGACGGCGAGCTTGCGCAGCGGTCGGTAGCCCGGCTCGCCGGTGCCGAGAAACTTGTTTCTCATGACTTCTCCTCGTTTGTCAGGTTTCTGCCCGTGGCGGCGAACGCCAGTCCGGCCCAGATCCCGGCCACCAGGAGGCCGGCCGCCACGTCGCTGGGCCAGTGCACCTGGAGATAGAGCCGGGATACCGCCACCAGCAGTACCATGCCGGCAAGCAGAACGCCGGACGCCGCCCGCCAGTGCGGCCTGAAGCGTGCCGCGAGCAGCCACAGCCCCAAGGCGAAAGCGGCGGCGTGGGTGGCATGGCTGCTGGGAAAGGACAAATCCCACGCCGCGATTTCCACCAGCGGCACCAAGGCCGGACGTTCGCGGCCGATGGCCGACTTGAGCAGCCAAGTCGTAAGCGACGCGCCGAAATAGGTCAGCACGAGCAGCGCTGCGGCCCGCTGTTCCCGGCGCGCGACCAAAGCCGCCGCGATGAGGATTGCCGCCGGTGCCAGGAGCCAGCTGGAGCCCAGCCAGGTCACCACCCGGAAGAAGGTATCGGCGCCCGGCGTTCGCAGCGCGGCGAAGGCCTCCAGCGTCGCCCGGTCGAAGGCCAGTGTGCCGCCTTGCGTCACGGCGAAAGTCAGCGCGGCGAGTCCCGCCAGCCCGGCCAGGGCGGTTGCCAGAACGGCGCGGGGCGGGGCGGTAAGTGCGTTCGCGGGCATGCGGCCTGGTTCCTTCAAGGTACCAGCAGCACGTCGCAAGGCGCGTGGTGTATGAGGTTGAGCGTGACGCTGCCCAACACCCATTCGCCCACCGCCGAGGCGCCGTGCTTGCCAATGACGAGGAGATCGGCCTCGTGGCGCCAGCTTTCCTCCAGCAGGACGGCGGGCGCTAAGCCGTGCCGCACGAGGCCCCGTACACCGCCTGCGGCACGGTAATCCGCGTCGGCGATGAAGGCGTCCAGTTTGCGTTGCGCCACTTGCCGTGCCTGCTCGCGGTAGCGCTCGATGTCTAGCTGCGATGCACCCGCAACCAATTGCATACGGCCTTCATAGGGCAGCCAATAGGCATTGACCGCGACATGAGCCGCGTCGGGAAAAAGCTCAAGGGCGGCGCGCAGGGCGCGTGTCGCCGTGGCGGAGAAATCGGTGGCCACCAGCACGTGCGCATAGGGCCGCTCCGGCGGCTGCCGGGTCACCAGCACCGGACAGGGGCTGGCGCGCAGCACCTTGATGGCCGTGCCGCCGATGGCCAGTTCGTGGGCGATGCCCTCGCCGCGCACACCGACCACGACCAGCCCGGCGCCGATCTCCCGCGCCCGCGCGGCGATGCCGCCGGCGGCGCGCCCGGTGACGACGGCGTGTTCCACCGTGGCCAGCCCGTGCCGGGCGGCGAGGTCGGCAGCCAGCGCCGTCAGGCGCTGACGCGCATCGGCTTCGAGGTCGGCCCCGGGCGGTTCGCGCAGCAAGGCGCGCAGCTTCGCCCAGGCAAAATCGTTGTAGACATGCAGCAGATGCAGCGGGCGGCCGAGTTCGCGCGCGAGCCGCGCGGCGCGCTCGATGGCGTGGCCGGCGGAGGGCGAAAAGTCGGTGGCGGCGAGGATGGGGGCATGCGCCGCCTCGGGCGGCAGTGAATGCTGGTGAGCGTGGGGGGACATATCAGGGCTCCTTTTCAACGTTTTCAACGGGGGTCAGATCCAGAGACTCAACGGCGGGTCGGCCAGGGCGGCGCGCAGGATGTCGCCGCGCGAGACGATGCCCGCCAGCTCGCCTGCCGCGTCCACCACCGGTACAGCGGTCAGCCCGGAATCGAGCAGCACGCGGGCGATGCGGCGGATGTCGGTGACCGGGTCGGCGCACACCACCGGGCTGAGCATGACCTCGCGCACCGGACGTTGGAGTCCGCCGGTGGGCGTCTTGCCTTCGAGGTCGATGACGGTGAGCAGCTCGCGTTCCGAGACCAGCCCCACCACGCCCCGGGCGGGCTCCAGCACGGGCGCCTGGCGCACACCGCGCGCCGTCAACCGGCGCCAGGCGGTTTCCGCCGTGTCATCGCCGCGCAGGGTCAGCACGGCCCGGCTCATGACCTGATAGGCGTGCCGCACCGCCTCGCGTTGCGTGTCCGGTCGCAGCGACTTGGCGTAGGCCGCCGCGGCGGCGGCATAACGCGGGTCGCTCTCCCGGTCTTTATCGTCCCTCACGCGCCGCCGCGCCAGCTCGAATTCCGCGCCCAGTTCTTCTCCCTCGCGGTTGATGCCGCGGGCGTGGCGCGCGGCGAACACGCCCGGCACCTGGATCAGATGCTCCAGGCTGCCGCGAAAGGTCTGGCCGGTGATGCCGTGGATGGAGAACATGACGGTATTTTCCTCAAGTGGAGGGCTTGCGCGTGGCGATCAGGCTGGCCGCGACGCTGGCGCCGATGAGCACCGCGACGATGGCCAGCGAGGCCTGCACCGGCACGTGGTACCAGGGCGCGATCAGCATCTTCGCGCCGATGAAGGTGAGCACCATGGCCAGGCCGTACTTCAACAGGTGGAAGCGGTCGGCCACGTCGGCCATCAGGAAGTAGAGCGCGCGCAGGCCCAGGATGGCGAAGATGTTGGAGGTGAAGACAATGAACGGGTCGGTGGTGATGGCGAAGATCGCCGGGATCGAATCCACCGCGAATACCAGGTCGGAGACCTCGATCAGGATCAGCACCAGGAACAGCGGCGTGAACCAGCGCACGCCATCCTTCATGACGCTGAATTTCTCGCCGTGGTGTTCCTGCGTGATGCGCAGGTGACGGCGGGCGAATTTCAGCACCGGATTTTTCTCCAGATCGGGTTCCTTCTCCGCCATGACCAGCATGCGCAGGCCGGTGATGACCAGGAAGGCGCCGAAGAAATAGAGCACCCAGTGGAACTCCCGCACCACCCAGGCGCCGGCCAGGATCATGACGGCGCGCAGGACGATGGCCCCGAGCACGCCGTAGATCAGCACGCGGCGCTGGTATTCGGGCGCCACGTTGAATGCCGTGAAGATCAGCAGGAACACGAACACGTTGTCCACCGACAGCGATTTCTCGATCAGATAGCCGGTGAAGAATTCCAGCGCCTTGCGCTCGGCGATCTCGGCGCCGACCGTGCCGTTCAGATACCACCACAGACCGGCGTTGAAGACGAGCGCCAGGCTGAACCAGGTCAGTGACCAGAGCGCCGCCTCCCTGACGCTGACCTTGTGCGCCTTGCGTCCGCCAAGCACGAACAGGTCGAGCGCCAGCATGACCAGCACGAAGCCGATGAAGGTGGCCCACATCCAGGGTTCGCCGATGGAGACGGGTTCGGTCATGGCCGGTTCTCGCAGGGTTGATGGAGCATGGTGAACATGGTCAATGGTTCTTGCTGGACAGCCGATCCATGATGGCGAACAGCACGCCTGAAACCACGAAGGCCATGTGCAGGCCAACCTTCCAGGCCAGTTGCTCGTTGGTGTAGGCATCGACATCGACGAAGGCCTTGAGCAGCTCGATACCGGAAATGGCGACGATGGAGCCGATGACCTTGATCTTCAGGTCGGAGAAGCTCACATGCCCCATCCAGTCGGGCCGGTCCTCGGAATCGCCGGTGTTGATCTTGGAGACGAAATTCTCATAGCCGGCGAACACGATGATCAGCAGCAGGTTGGCCACCAGCGCCACGTCCACCAGGGTAAGCACGCCTACCATCACGTCGCCGCCCGATCCGGTCACCACCACCGGCAAGAGGTTGAGGAATTCCTTGGCGAACTTGTACAGCAGGAGCGCGAGGCGCCCACCAGTCCGAGGTAAAACGGCGCCAGCAGCCAGCGGCTGGCGAATATGAAGCGTTCGAGGGCGTGTTCGATTTGTTGCATCGTTCATTCCTGTTCTGGGATGGCGCGGCGGGCGCAAACCCCGGGGGGCGGCCATCCCGGCATCGCCCGCCGGAGGCAGAGTCACTTCGCCAGGGATTGGGCGATGATCTGCTCGATCTCGGCACCCGCCTCGCGCATGACCTTGGCCAGCGCCGGGTCGTTCGCGCCGAGCATGTCGGCGAAGGCATGGGCGTTGAGGCGGGACACCACGACACGGCCATCGGCGGTTTCGTACACGGAAATGCGGCAGGGCATCATCGAGGAGACGTATTTCTTTTTGTCATCCTTCAGGATTTCCAGGCCGTATTTCATGCTGCATACCTCCAGGATGGTGGTGCGTCCCACCTTGTGGCCCTTCTCGGCCATGTTTTCGTGCATGCGGTGGCTGGCCAGCACGCTCCATTTCGCCGTCTTGATGGCTTCGTCGAGCGATTTCAGCGTACCGTAAAAATCGCGGCCGCTTGGGTTCTCCAGGAAAAACGCCGGTTGCGCGGCGGCGCTGGGCGTTGGCTTGGCGGCCTCTTTCGACGCGACGGCGGGTTGGACAGCCGCCAGGGCAAGGCTGGCGGCCAGCAGCAGGGAATGCAGTTTCTTCATGGTTCGACTCCGGGGGTGGGTTGAAAATCTGGGTGGGTTGAAAATCATTGGCCCTGCACGGCGCGCAACGCGGCGATGCGTTCTTCCAGCGGCGGGTGGGTCATGAACAGGCGTTTGATGCCGGCAGCGCCGCCACCGGCGATGCCAAAAGCCGCCATTTTTTCCGGCAGCGGTGCGGGATGCAGGCTGGCCAAACGCTCCAGCGCACCGATCATGTTCTGTTTGCCGGCCAGGCTGGCGCCGCCCCTGTCGGCGCGGAACTCGCGCTTGCGCGAAAACCACATGACGATGATCGAGGCGAGTACGCCCAGCACCAGTTCGGCGATGATCATGGTGACGAAAAACGCCGGGCCGGTGCCGCGCTCGGTCTTGAATACGATTTTGTCCACCAGGTGACCGATGACCCGCGACAGGAACATGACAAAGGTATTCACCACGCCCTGAATCAGCGCCAGCGTGACCATGTCGCCGTTGGCAACGTGGGCGATTTCGTGGCCGATGACCGCCTCGGCTTCGCCCTTCGACATTTGTTGCAACAGGCCACTGGAGACGGCGACCAGCGCGTTGTTCTTGTTCATGCCGGTGGCGAAAGCATTGGCTTCCGGCGTATCAAAAATCCCGACTTCCGGCATGCCGATCCCCGCATCCGCCGCATATTTTTTGACGGTCTCGACCAGCCAGATTTCAGTCTGGTTGGACGGCGTTTCAATCACCCGCACACCCATGGACTTCTTTGCCATCCACTTGGAAATCGCCAGCGAGATGAGCGAGCCGCCGAAGCCCATCACTGCCGCAAAAATCAGCAGCGAACCCAGATTTAAACCATTCGCGTTGAGGTAAGGCTAGACACCGAGCAAACGCATGGTGACAGACAGCACCAGCACGATGGCCATGTTGGTGGCAAGAAATAAAAAGATGCGTTTCATGGCGGGGTTCTCCTGGTCATTCCGAAGTGGTTTCGATCTGCACGCTCACCGTTCCCCTGGGCTGGACGGCAACCTTCACGAGATAGCGCTGCTTGCCCTTGACCCAGGCATGGGCCTCGGCTTCGGGCGTGGCGGATTGCACCTCCTGCGCGTAGCCCAAGGCGGTGAAGCCCTGGATGTAATGACTCAGCACCGCCGCGTAATCAGCCTGGCCTTCATATCGCGCCGTGACCTGCTTGCCTTCGCGATGCCATGCGGTGCGCAGGAAGCCCGGATAGCGCGCCACCGGCGCGATGTCGGTGCCGGAGACATCGCGTTGTGGCCTGTCCTCCGGCTTGAGCGCGGGGACGAACTCGCCGAGTTTCTCCCGCGCGCCGGGCACCACCTGCTCCACCTGCCGTTCCACGCTCTCCAGCGCGCCGCGCGCGGCCTGGGGCGCGGTCGCGCCCCAGCCCTGCACCTGGCCGAAGAACCAGCCCGTCAGGGCGATGGCGGCCCAGATCGCGAGACCGAGCAGGACCAGCAGGCCGATGCCCAGCATGATCCAGGTGCGACGGCGCACCTGGAAGACCTTGGGGGCGGCCTGGGCGGCGAGCGCGAACAGTCCGAGCTTGTTCATGACGAAACCTCCTGAAGATGACGGTTGGCCGCACGCGCCAGCCGGTCGTTGACGGCCCACCAGTCCTCGTCCGCCGGCGGGGCTTCCACCAGCAGGCGATCGAAGCCGAAGCGGTCGATCTCGCGTAGGCGGGCATACAGTCGCCGGCCATAGGCACGTGCGCCGGCGGGCATGAGAAAGCGGGGCAGGGGCGGCAGCACGGGATTTTGCCACGGCCCGCAGGGGCGGCGCAGCACCGCCACCCGCAGCCCCCGCGCCAGCAGACCCTCGGCATGGCGCGCGAGCCGCGCGGCGGGGATGACCTCCAGGGGCGTGGCGGGGGCGTAATGGGCCGGCAGCGCGCCAGGAACACGGGGCGAGGAGGCATCGGCTGCGCCCGTTTCGATGCATGTACTGCCCAGCGCCTCGCGCAGGGCGGACAGCGGCAGCGCGCCCGGGCGCAGCACGCGGGGCCGCTCCCCGATCAGGGAGACGAGGCTGGATTCCAGGCCAAGGCGGCATGGCCCGCCGTCCAGCACCGTCAATTCCGGAAAGTAGCCACGTACATGCCTGGCCTCGGTGGGGCTCACCCGCCCGAACGGGTTGGCCGAAGGCGCGGCCAGACCGCCGCCGAAGGCGCGGAGCAGGGCCTGAGCCACGGGGTGATGCGGCGCGCGCAAGGCCACGCTGTCCTGGCCGCCGGTGACCACGTGCGACACCTCGTCGCGCGCCGGCAGCACCAGGGTCAGCGGGCCAGGCCAGAACCGCGCCATCAGCACTCGCGCCGCCTCGGGGATTTCGGCGGCCCACTGCCCGGCCGCGTCCCTGCCCGTGACGTGCACGATCAGGGGATGGTCGGCGGGCCGGCCCTTGAGGGCGTATATCCGCCGCACCGCCGCCTCGTTGCGCGCGTCGGCCCCCAGGCCGTACACGGTCTCGGTGGGGAAAGCCACCACGTCACCCGCACCGAGTCGCCGGGCGGCGTCATGGATGAGTGTGGCCGGCGGGCGGTTCATGGATGCGGCGAATCCGGATGCTTCTGAACTTCGTCGGCCCAAGCCTCCTGGGCTACCGGCGCGAGCGCGGGCGCAAACTCGCGGCCGCGTGCCAGCCGCCGGGCAAGGGTGCGCCCGGCGCGCTCGGCGGCGCGGTCGATAGCCACGTACAGATCGGCCTCGACATCCTCGATCACCACGGCGGGCGCCTGCTTGAGCCGCGCCTCGATCAGGCAGCGCTTGTCGTCGCCGCCCCTCGGACCGTTGATGTCGGACAAGCGCACGGTAAGGCGCGTGATACTGTCGTTGCCATGCGACAGGGCGTAGGCCAAGCGTTTTTCCACATAGTCGCGCAGGCCGGACGTGAGGGTGAAACCATGGGTGTGGATGTCGATGTGCATGAAGCGCTCCAGGTGGGTAACGAATGCGGAGCCAGTATGGCGCGCATCATAGTTCGATACAAACAGTTAATTGTTGGTATTTAATTCGAAAATATCGAACACCGAAAGGTACCCTCATGCTCAACTTCAAACACCTGCATTACTTCCTTGCCATCGCCAAATCGGGTGGCATCAACCGCGCGGCGGAGCGCCTGCACCTCACGCCGCAGACCCTCTCCGGCCAGCTTGCCCAGTTCGAGGAACGCCTGGGCGTGCCGCTGTTCCGGCGCGGCGGGCGGCGCATGGAACTGACGGAAACCGGCAAGCTGGCCCTGTCCTATGCCGAGGAAATCTTCCAGGTGAGCACGGAACTGGAAGAGTTGTTGCGCGGAGGGACGGACGAACGCGTCATCCCGTTCCGCGTGGGCATCGCCGACGTGGTGCCGAAATCCATCGCCCACCAGTTGCTCGCCCCCGTTCTGGCGTTGGCCGATCCGATCCGCCTGATCTGCCGCGAAGACCGGCTGGAACGGCTGCTGGCGGATATGGCCATCCATCGCCTGGACATGGTGCTGGCCGACCGGCCCATGCCGCCGGGCATGGACGTGAAGGGCTACAGCCACCCCCTGGGCGAATGCGGCGTGACCTTTTTCGCCACACCGGACATCGCCACGCGCCTGGGCGCGGACTTTCCCCGCTGTCTCGATGGCGCGCCCCTGTTGATCCCCGGCGAGGACAGCGCCCTGCGCGCTCCGCTCCTGCGCTGGCTGGAGCGGCAGGGGCTGCACCCGCGCGTGGTCGGCGAATTCGACGATCCGGCCCTGATGAAGGCATTCGGCCAGTCGGGCGCGGGCGTCTTCCCCGCACCGACGGCCACAGCTCCGGAAGTCGAGGCGCACTACGGCGTCGCCATACTTGGACAGACGGATGACCTACGCGAGCGTTTCTTTGCCATCTCGGCGGAACGGCGTTTGACCCACCCCGCCGTCGTGGCGGTAAGCGAGATAGCGCGCACGGGGGTGTTCAAGGGAGATCGGGGCAGCCGTCAGGCGGGGGGTCTGCCTGAGAGGCTGTGAATAAATCTACTGCGCGCCCCGATAGCTGCGTTGGGCGGTGCTCGCTCCTCGCCTTGCTCTTGGGCCGCTCACTACGATTTCTTCACAGCCTCTGAGTTGTCGCAACAGCGCGAGATCGGCATGCCCCGGCGCAAGCGTCCACCCGGAACAGCCTGTCCGGCTCGCCCAGGTCGGACAGCACCACCACGCTGAAATCCTCGCCCTGGCTGTAGAGGCTTTCCATGACCAGCACCGGCACGCCAGCCTCCCGGGCTGCCCGGACGCCGTTGGCGGTGTCCTCGATGGCGAGGCATTCGCCGCCCGAAAGTCCAAGGATTTGCAGCGGCCAGAGATAGGCGTGCGGCGCGGGTTTCTCGACCGGAGCGTCCTCGGCGCAGCAGGTGACGTCGAACAGATCTTGCCACGCAGGGCCGAAGGCGGCGGCAGGGCATCCACGTTGGAGCGGCTGGTGGTGGTGACGATGGCGAGCTTCAGTCCCGCCGATTGCGCCTCGCGGATGAGCCGCGCCACACCAGGGCGCAAGCCCACCCGTCCAGCGGCGACGGCCTCAATGTAATGACAGGCCTTGATGCGGTGCAACTGCCCGATGAGTTCGTCGATATCGGGCAGGACGAGCAAATCCGGGTGCGCTTCGGCGAGAAAGGCGCGGATGCGTTCCCCAGCAGTACCGGTAGCGGGCGCTCTTGTCGGACGCGCTGCCCACCGCCACCTCGCGCACCCCGGGGATGGCGGCCAGCTGGCGCTGGCTTTCGATCATCACCGCGCGCAGCCGCGCCTCGTCCACCTGGGGCGCGTTGTACACCACCACGTGCTCGACGATGAGCCAGGGTCGGCAGCAGGCCAGCACCTCGGCGGCGCGGATGGCTTCGTCCGCCGCGTCGGCGAGCGCGGTGTAGTAATTGATCTTGGCCACGCCCAGGGTGGCGAGCTTGCGGAACTGCTCATTCGCGAGCCCGGTGCCGCCGTGGATGACAAGGGGAACGCCGACGGCGGCGTTGATTTCCTTGAGGCGGCCCCAGTCCAGCCGGGGCTTGCCCTGCATGCGTCCGTGGACGGTGCCGACGGAGACGGCCAGGCAGTCGACGCCGGTCAGGCGCACGAAGTCCCGCGCCTCGCCCGCCGTGGTGTACTGCGCTGAGCCGGGGTGACGCTCGGCGTCTTCGCCTTCCACACCGGGCACGTAGCCCAGCTCACCTTCCACGGCGACGCAGTAGGCACGAGCCATGGCGACGACGGCGCGGATGGTGTCGAGATTTCCATCGAGGGAAAGATGGGGCATCCACCATGACGCCATTGGCCACCAAACGGATGGCGCGCCTGGCGGAATCGAGGCTCGCACCGTGGTCCAGGTGGACGGCCACCGGCACGGTGGCGCGCCGGGCCGCCGCCTCCACGGCTGGCATGAGGAGGTCGAATTCGAAATGGGCGAAATGGGATTCGGCCAGCGACAGGATGACCGGCGCGAGGACGCGTTCCGCCGCCGTCAGGATGCCTTCCAGGAAATCCACGCCGGCCAGGTCGAAAGCGCCCACGGCGTAGCCGTTTTGATAGGCGTGATCGAGCAGATCTTTCATATTGACCAGGGCCATGGGGGCCTCCTTTCAGGTTTCGTCGTCGAGTTCCGGGTTCCAGCTGGCGGCGCGCGCCCGTTCGATCTCCTCCTGGTAAATGCGGGCATGGCGCTCACGCGGGTACTCCGGCAGGCGGCTGGGCAGGCCGGCGTAGGGTAACCAGGCGCGGACCACCTGTTCCGAGAGCATTTGCAGACGGCCCAGGCTCCATCCGGCGCAGGTTTCTCCCTCAGGGATGAGGCCGAATACCTGGGCATCCATGACGATGCGCTCGCCGTCAGTCAGACCGCCGTACTGGTCTTCCGGCAGGCCGATGTAGGTCTGTTCTCTCATGGCAATACCCTCGTGGCGAGGCCTTCCCCATAGGGGCTTCGAGTTCCTCGACCAAGAGGGCGAGAGCCTTGTCGCGTAACAATGCCATGCCATTACACACAACTCATAGCGCATGAGCTTCTCTCGCGAATCTGATCCCTGCGGCGAAATCGACGACGCGCTGGAGGCCGAACCAAATGGTTTTCACGCCCGGCTCGTCGTCGCATTTGCGCGCCAGGAAGCTGCCAAGCATGGACACCAGGCGCACCACTTCGTCGAGCCTTGGCGGGGTATTGGGCACCTTCTTCCGGTTCAGGATGTAGGCCGCCTGCCACTCATCCCGCTCGAACAACAAAGCCGCATCCAGATCGGGGCAGGTTCGCCCCAGGCGCATCAGCCCCGTTCCAGCCGTTCCACAGTGCTCAGTTGCAAAGCTTCCACGCGGCAGCCGTTCTTGAGCACGTGGGTACCCTCTCATGCCGATCGTGTTACCAGGCTGGGAGAGTGGTTCACCACCCGGAAAGATTGGCGGAGCGGCTAGCAACAGTATCTGACCGATTCATACAGCGCGCTCAATAAGGCCGCAGAGATGGTTAGTCTGTCCAGACAGACCAAGGCAGCGGGCACGGCCATCAAGAGCTTGCTGAGTACCTACGGCGAAGAACAGCACGCCTTGCTAAACATCTCGGAAACCAGCGTGCTTTAAAAGTGCGCTGTCCGTCCTGAACAGGCTGGGAAAGGCCGCCGGCGACGCCGAGGATCGGGTCAATCGAACAGCAAAGTGCGTGAAGGCGGAAGAGGAGGCCAGATACAAAGCAGCCCGTGCCGCCATCAGGGCAGCGTTTCCGGATATGCAGATGACAGATGCGATCCTGCTGCTGTGCCACATGGGGGATGGAGTTAACTACGAACTCCTTAAGGTTGCCCGCACAAAACCGAGCGGAACGGACTGAGCCTTTGATTTCATGTCGGACGTTCGCGATATGCAGCGAGCCGCTATTGATGGAGCCGAAATCGCGTTAGGAATGCGATGCTGAAAGATGGAAGCATTGCGCCGGCCACCGCCACCGCGTAACGAAGTGGTTTCGATGAAAGTAGGGCAGAGCTGCTTGCCCGACAAGAGGGTTTGGTCAAGCATGCCGTGACCTGCATGACGGCTGCAATGCTGGAGCGGTCGAAATAGTGCCAGCATATGCTATCTGCGAATAGCATATGCAAAGCGAATATTATGTATTGATGCAATACACCTCCATTGCACCTCATGGTGTAGAAAAGAGGTATTTGCTATAGATGTGGGCTGATGGCACGGATTGGCGATCTTCATGATCGCGGTCTGGATCCTTGGGTAAGCGGTAGTACCCGGGCGGGGATGATCCCCGCCCGGTTGAGAAACTGAGACAATGAGACCTGGTAATGTCCGACACGGACGATAAGGAAGCCACGCCGCTTTCCCGGCAGCATGTTGCGGCCTACCTGCAACACCTCGCGGCCGAGAGGCGGCTTTCTCCGAACACGCTTGAAAGTTACCAGCGGGACCTTCTTTTTTTGCTCCAG
>NCIH01000062.1:0-24290 GCA_002281975.1 Hydrogenophilales bacterium 17-64-11
CATCAGCGCGAAGCGGGTGGCGTTCCACAGCTTGTTGCAGAAGTTGCGGTAGCCCTCGGCGCGCTGCAGGTCGAACTTGATGTCGCGGCCGTGCGTGGCGAGGCTGGCGAAGGTGAAGCGCAGTGCATCGGTGCCGTAGGCGGCGATGCCCTCGGGGAATTCGCGGCGGGTGCGCTTTTCGATGCCGGCGGCCTGCCGGGGATTCATCAGGCCCTGGGTGCGTTTGGCGACCAGGTCGTCGATGCCGATGCCGTCGATGAGGTCGATCGGGTCGAGCACGTTGCCCTTCGACTTGCTCATCTTCTGGCCTTCGGAGTCGCGCACCAGGCCCGTGACATACACCTCGCGGAACGGCAGCTTGCCGGTGAAGTGCAGCGACATCATCACCATGCGCGCGACCCAGAAGAAGATGATGTCAAAGCCGGTGACCAGCACCGAAGTCGGCAGGTAGCGCTCGAGCTCCGGCGTCTGCTCCGGCCAGCCCAGCGTCGAGAAGGGCCACAGCGCGCTGGAGAACCAGGTGTCGAGGACGTCGTTGTCCTGCGTCAGTTCGCGGCCGCCGGCCTGCTTCCTGGCTTCTTCTTCGGAATATGCGACGTAGAAATTGCCGTCGGCGTCGTACCACGCGGGAATGCGATGGCCCCACCACAGCTGGCGCGACACGCACCAGTCCTGGATGTTGTCGAGCCACTGGCGGTAGGTGGTGGTCCAGTTCTCCGGCACGAACTTCAGCTCGCCCGAGTCGACTGCGGCGAGACCCTGCTTGGCCAGGCCCTCCATGCTCATGAACCACTGGTCGGTGAGCATCGGCTCGATCACTGCGTGGGTGCGGTCGCCGCGCGGGATCATCAGCTTGTGCGGCTTGGCCGATACCAGCAGGCCCTTTGCCTGCAACTCATCGAGCAGTTTCTGGCGCGCGTCGTAACGGTCGAGGCCCTGGTATTCGGTGGGGCAGAGATCGTTCATCTTCGCGTCGAGCGTCAACACGCTGATCGCCACCAGCTTGTGACGCTGCCCCACCTGCCAGTCGTTGAAGTCGTGCGCCGGGGTGATCTTGACCACGCCGGTGCCGAATTCGCGGTCGACGTACTCGTCGGCGATGACGGGGATGCTGCGCTCGGCGATCGGCAGGCGGACATGCCTGCCGATGAGATGCCGGTAGCGTTCGTCCTCGGGATGCACCGCCACGGCGGAGTCACCGAGCAGGGTTTCCGGGCGGGTGGTGGCGACGGTCAGGTAACCGGAGCCATCTTCCAGCGGATAGTTGATTTCCCAGATGAAGCCGTCTTCTTCGGTGCTGACGACTTCGAGGTCGGATACCGCGGTCTGCAGCACCGGGTCCCAGTTCACCAGCCGCTTGCCGCGATAGATCAGGCCTTCGCGGTAGAGCCGAACGAACACTTCGGTGACGGCTTTCGACAGGCCGGCGTCCATGGTGAAGCGCTCGCGGCTCCAGTCGGGGCTGGTGCCGAGCCGGCGCATCTGGCGGGTGATGGTCGAGCCGGAATGTTCCTTCCATTCCCACACCTTGTCGAGGAATTTCTCGCGGCCGAGATCGTGGCGCGAGACGCCCTGCGCGTCGAGCTGGCGTTCCACCACGATCTGGGTGGCGATGCCGGCGTGGTCGGTGCCGGGTTGCCACAGCGTGTTGTCGCCCGCCATGCGGTGATAGCGGGTGAGCGCGTCCATCAGGGTGTGCTGGAAGGCGTGCCCCATGTGCAGCGTGCCGGTGACGTTGGGCGGCGGCAGCATGATGCTGTAGGCGGGGGCGTCGGGCGCGTCGCCGGCCTTGAAGTAACCGGCGCTTTCCCACTGGGCGTACCAGCGCTTTTCGATGTCAGCCGGTTCGAAGGATTTGGCGAGTTCCATGGCGTGCGGGCAAAGCGGTGATTATCCCAAAAAGGCCGTGGCCCGTCCCGAAAAACCTGCGTGACGGGCGACAAAACACCGCCGAATCCCGTTTCAGGACGAAGGATCGCGTGGCTGCTTGAGCTTCTCGGCGACGGCATCGCGCACGATCTCGCGCACGTTGACGTCGAGCTGATTGAGCAGACTGGCCACGGTTTCGTCGAGGTTTTTGCGCAGTTCGGCGGCGACCTGTTTTTCCATGACTTCGGACAGGCGGGGCGCCAGTTCGCTCAGCAGTTGCTCGGCCAGGGTGTCGCTGACGGCGGTTGCGGATGTTTCGGGCGCTGCGGGAAAAGTCGCAGGTGAAGCCGCGGCGGGAGGCGGGGGCGCTACGGGTGCAGCGGGCGGCGTGCCGCGCTCGATCACCTGGGTCAGCACCGGCAGCCAGGCATCGGGTGGTGCCGCCTGTTCGGACGACGCGTGCCCGGGCGGCGCATCGCGATTGTCCTCGATGCCGCCGCGATGCTTTTTCAGCAACGCGTCCATTTTGCTCAATGTGTCCAATCGTCCTGGCGGGGGGCTGTCGCTCATGTCGGCCTCGTGTTTATCCGGCGTGCTGGCGCAGGTCGTGCGTTTGCAGAGCGTAGCCGCGCGTCTGATAAAAACGGTAACGCGCGCGCCCCTGCTCGCGCCCGGCTTCGTCCTGGCCGACGATTTCGACCAGGCGCTCGAAGCGGGCAAAGGCAGGCGGCTGCTCGGTGTGCAGGTTGATCATGACGTCTGCCTGGCGCAGGGCGTCGGCATCGGTGCCGATCAGCACCGGCGTCTCGCTTGCCAGCGGGTCGGCGTCGCGGCAGTGCGGCACGAAGCTCAGCGCGGGCGCGCTCCACAGCAGACGGTCGATGGCGTCGGCCGTCGCCGGGTTGGGTGCGTAAATCATCACCTGCTTGCCCTGGCCGTGCGCCTTGGCGGCGACGCGGCGGGCGACGTCGAGCGGGTTGTCGGCAAAGGTGTAGAAGGTGATTTCGGTCACTGCCGGTAGCTTATTTCTGGGCGCGGTTCAGGAGGAAGTGCACCAGCAACGACACCGGGCGGCCGGTCGATCCCTTTTCGCGGCCGCCTTTCCAGGCGGTGCCGGCGATGTCGAGGTGTGCCCAGTGATATTTCCTGGCGAAGCGCGACAGGAAGCAGGCCGCGGTGATCGAACCGGCCGGGCGGCCGCCGATGTTGGCCATGTCGGCGAGGCTGCTCTTCAGTTGCTCCTGGTAGTCGTCCCACAGCGGCATGCGCCAGACGCGGTCCCAGGCGTGGTCGGCGGCGTGCTCGATTTCGCGCGCCAGCGGATCGTGGTTGCTGTAGAGCGCGCTGGGATGGGCGCCGAGCGCGATCACGCAGGCGCCGGTGAGGGTGGCCAAGTCGACCACCGCGCCGGGCTCGAAGCGCTCGGCGTAGGTCAGGGCGTCGCACAGGATGAGGCGGCCTTCGGCGTCGGTGTTGAGGATTTCGATGGTCTGGCCGGACATCGAGGTGACGATGTCGCCCGGCTTGTTGGCGTTCGCATCCGGCATGTTCTCGCAGGCCGGGATGAGGCCGACGACGTTGAGCGAAAGTCCCAGTTCGCCGATGGCGCGGAAGGCGCCGATGACCGCGCCGCCGCCGCTCATGTCGTAGTTCATCTCGTCCATTTCGGCGGGCGGCTTGAGCGAAATGCCGCCGGCGTCGAAGGTGACCGCCTTGCCGACCAGCACCACCGGCCTGTCGCCCTTGGCGCCGCCTTCATGCTTCAGCACGATGAAGCGCGGCGGCTTGTCGCTGCCCTTGCCGACCGACAGGAAGGAACCCATGCCGAGCTTGTCACAGGCGGCATAGTCGAGGATCTCGCTGCGGAAGCCGTAGGCCTTGGCCAGCTTTTGCGCCTGGCCGGCCAGGTATTCGGGGGTGCATATGTTGGACGGCGTGTTGCCCAGGTCCTTGGCGAGATTGATGCCACGGGCAATCGCCAGGCCGCGTGCCAGGCCGATCTCGCCATACTTGAGTTCGCCGCGTCGCGAAACGGCGAAAACCACGCGTTTGAGCGGGCGGCGTGTCTCGCTCGGCTTGCTCTTCATGTGGTCGAAACGGTACAGCGCATCGTGGGCGCTGATCACCGCCTGTTCGATGTTCCAGGTGACGTCGCGCTTCCTGACCGGGATTTCACTGAGGGTGATGGCGGCTTCCATCGAGCCGGTGTCGCGCAGGGTATTCACTGCGCTGGCGATGGCGTCGCGGTAGGCTTTTTCGTGGAACTCGCGTTCCTTGCCGAGGCCGACCAGCAGGATGCGGTCGGCCAGAATGTTGGGTACCTTGTGCAGCAGCAGCGTGCTGCCGGCCTTGCCTTCCATGTCGCCGCCGCGCAGGATGTCCGACAGATAGCCGTCGCTGGCGCGGTCGATGTCGATTGCCGGGGCAGACAGCTTGCGGCTCTCGAACACGCCGACGACGACGCAGGCGGTGCGCTGCTTTTCGGGCGCGCCGCTTTTTATGCTAAATTCGAGTTCGATTTCCTTGTTTTCCATGTCTGTGCTCAAAAAAATACGATTTGCCGGTCGGGCGATTATTGGCGCAGCCGCAGTGGAATGTCAAAAGCATATTCGTGTCCCGAATGACCCCCGGATAGTTGCATGCTCTACCGTCGTGCACTGACCCGCGAAATGGGCCTCACCACCGGCGCCGTGCTGACGGTGCTGATCGCGATTGCGCTGGTGATCCTGTTCATCCGCCTGCTCGGCGACGTGGCGCGGGGCGAGCTTGCCAATCAGGCGGTATTTGCCTTTCTCGGCTTCTCGCTGCTGTATTTTCTGCCGGTATTGATGACGATCGCGCTGTTTGCCGGCGTGCTGCTGCCGCTGTCGCGCATGTGGCGCGACAGCGAGATGGTCATCTGGCTCAATGCCGGGCTGTCGCTCACGCAATGGATGCGGCCGGTGCTGACGTTCGCCGTGCCGTTTTCGCTGGTGATCCTGTTGCTGACGCTGGTGCTCAATCCGTGGGCGCAGGCCAAGAAAAGCGAATACCGCCAGGATTTGCGCAGCCGCAGCGAAAGCTCCCTGATCGCGCCCGGACTGTTTGCCGAATCCAGCGTTGGCCAGCGCGTTTATTACGTCGAATCGCTCAACCCGCTGACCGGCATCGTGCGCAACGTGTTCATGCAGTCGCGCATCGACGGCCAGCTTGGCCTGGTGGTGGCGCGCGAAGGCAGCCACACCCAGCTGCCCGACGGCTCGCGCTACCTGGTATTCAAGGATGGGCGCCGCTATGAAGGCATCCCCGGCCAGCTCGACTACCGCATCGTGCAGTTTGAACGCTACTGGATGCGGCTCGACCCGGTGGCTGCCGGTGACAAGGTAACCGGCATTCGGCAGACGCCGCCGGGCGAGCTGTTGTGGCGGCTGGGTGTGCCGCTCAGTGCGCTGATTCTTGCGGTGATGGCGATTCCCCTCAGTTTCGTCAACACGCGGGCGCGCCGCTCCTACGGGCTGGTGATCGCGCTGCTGCTGTATTTCGTCTACAACAACCTGCTGTCGCTGGCGCAGGCCTGGGTGGCGCAGGGCAGACTCAATCCGTGGGTGGGAATGCTGTCACCGCATCTGTTGATGCTGCTCGCCGTGGCTGCCCTGTTTTACGTGCGTGCGCGCCAATATGGCGCGCGCCGGAGACGGCCATGAGGCTGCTGGCGCGCTACCTCGCGCAACAGGTGCTGGTGGCCACCGGATTCCTGCTGCTCGCGCTGCTGGTGCTGTTTGCCTTCTTTGACGTGATGGAGGAACTTGGCAGCCTGGGCCGCAACAACTATGGCCTGGGGCAGGCGGCCGTGGTGGTGCTGCTCAGCATGCCCGGGCATCTGTATGAAATCCTGCCGGTGGCGGCGCTGATCGGAACGCTGTTTGCGCTGTCGCGCCTGGTGGGTAATTCGGAATACGCGGTAATGCGCGTGTCGGGCCTGTCCAACTGGCGGGTGGCGGGGTATTTCGCGGTGATCGGCGCGATGCTCTCCCTGCTGGCACTGCTGGTCGGCGAATACGTGACCCCGTGGTCGGATCAGACCGCGCAGCGCTACAAACTGTCGGCCACCCGTTCGGTGGTGGCGCAGCAGTTCCGCTCCGGGCTGTGGGTCAAGGACGGCACGGCGTTCATCAACGTGCGCGAAGTGATGCCCGACAATACCCTGCGCGGCATCGAAATTTACGGCTTCGATGCCGGCGGCCGCCTTGGCTGGATCCGCGCCGCCGCCGAGGCCAGCTGGCGCGGCAACCAGACCTGGAGCCTGCAGCAAGTGGTGGAAACGCGCTTCGATACCGATGGTATCCATGCCATCCGCAGCGCGCGCCAGGACTGGCAGTCGGTACTGACGCCCGACATCCTCAGCGTGCTGCTGGTCGCGCCGGAGAAAATGTCGGCGCGCACCCTCTGGCGATATGTGGCGCATCTCAAGGAAAACGGCCAGAAAGCCACGCGTTACGAACTCGCCCTGTGGACGAAATTTCTCAGCCCGTTCGTCATCCCGATCATGATGCTGATCGCCATGCCGTTTGCCATCCAGGGGCCGCGTTCCGGCGGCACCAGCAGCAAGATTTTCATCGGCATTCTGGCTGGCCTCGGCTTTCATTTGCTGAGCCGGCTGTTCGGCCATCTCGGCCTGCTGAACGACTGGCCTGCGGTTGTGGTATCGATCCTGCCGCTGCTGATCTTCCTGGCCATCGCGCTGATGGGCATCCGGTGGGTGGACCGGCGCTAGACTCGTTGCCCGGGCGGCTCGCTGCTTGCCTGCAAGCGAGCGAGCCGCCCGCCAAGCTCGCCTGCGTGCGTGCGCTGCAGGCAGACTGGCAGGCAGGGCGCGTGGACCCTGCTCCGCACGCGACACGCATGCCAATCGGACAGCCGGGGCATCCCGAAAAACCATTGCAGGTCCCGCCGCTGAAGGTGCCGCGCCGCCGCGCCGACACGCTGCCCGGCCGCGCGGCGCTCATCCATGCATTGGCGCATATCGAATTCAATGCGATCAACCTGGCGCTCGACGCCGCCCACCGTTTTGCCGGCATGCCGGCCGCGTATTACGCCGACTGGCTGCGCGTGGCAGACGAGGAAGCGCTGCATTTCGCGTTGCTGAACACCCACCTGGCTACGCTGGGATATGCCTACGGCGATTTTCCGGCGCACAACGGCCTGTGGGACATGGCGTTGAAAACCGCGCACGACCCGCTGGTGCGCATGGCGCTGGTGCCGCGCGTGCTGGAAGCGCGCGGGCTCGATGCCGCGCCGCTGATCGTCGACAAGCTCCGCGCTGCGAACGACACGCGCATGATCGAGATCCTCGCCGTCATCGAACGTGACGAGATCGGCCACGTCGCCATCGGCAGCCGCTGGTTCGCTTGGTTGTGCGAGGCGCGCGGTCTGGAGCCCGAAGCGACGTTTCGCCAGTTGCTGGTCGATTACGACGCGCCGCCGCCGAAACCGCCGTTCAATCTGGCGGCGCGCCGAAAGGCCGGCTTCAGCGAGCCCGAGCTGGCCTGGCTAAGCACGCTCTAGTTTTCTTACAAGCCCAGTGTGGTCGCCGACACGCCGGCCGGCGCGCGCTGCCACATGCCTTCGAAATCCTGATGCAGCGCCACGGCGCTGGCGGGGCCGTCCGGATGCAGGATGCCGTGTACCGCCGCCTTGTCGGCGCGCAGCAGCACGCCGTGGCGGTCGGCCAGTACGAATGCCTGGCCGGGGCGCGGTGCGTCGGGGTCGGCCAGGCGGATTTCGAGGACATGGCCGAAATCGCGCAGCAGCTGCATCAGGCGAGGATGATCGCGTGCAACGCGGCCGATGTCGTCGAGCAGCAGCTCGATACGGCGCCCGTCGCCAGCCACGCACAGCGCGCGCAGAGCCGCGTGGCGGGGGGCGTGGTCGAGGTCGAGCAGGCTCAGGTCGCAGTCATACAGGCGCAGCCGGCGCTGCGTGGCGGCCAGCAGCGCGTCGAACGCGGTGCGGAGTTCAGCCGGGGTTTCAAGGGCATTCATTCGGCGCCGATCTCCAGCCAGCCGGCCTGGTACCAGTCATACAGGCGCTTGCGAAGCGCGGCCGGCAGCGGCGCGGGGTGGCGGCGCCGGTCGGCCAGTTGCCGCAGCGCGGCGGTTTCGCCGGCCTGCGGCGTGAAGGCCTCGCCATTGATGAAAAAGCGTTTGCCTGCAAACAGCAGGCGCGACCTGGGATCGAGCGCCACGCCGGTCTTGCCTGCCTGTTTGTCGAAGGCGGTCTGACTGAGCGGGGTGTCCGGCGGGTCGAAAAATACATTCGGCTTGGGTTCGGACAAATAGCGCCCGGCAAACTCGGCGATGTCGCGTTTAGTCCATTTGATGCGGGCGATCATGGCTTCGATTTGCGTCAGCATCGCCCGGCCGATTTCGCCGGGATGGGCTTGCCGGCGCAGGTCGGGATCGGCGTAGCGGCCTTCCAGCGCGAGCGTGTCCTGCAGATGCATCAGGAAGCCATGCGCCAGTTCTTCGGCGGCGGGGGCGCGGAAACCGATCGAATACGTCATGCAGGCATCCACGGCGACGCCGTAGTGCGCGACGTGCGGCGGCAGGTAGAGCATGTCGCCGGGGCCGAGCAGCCATTCGTCCTCCGCCTTGAAGCGGCGCAGGATTTTCAGCGGGGCATCGTCAAGCAATGCCAGATCGTTTTGCGTGCCGATCTGCCAGCGTCGGTGCCCCTGGCCCTGCAGCAGGAAAACGTCGTACGAATCGAAATGCGGCCCCACGCTGCCGCCGGGCACGGCGTAGCTCGCCATCAAATCGTCGAGGCGGGCGTGCGGAATGAAATCGAAGCGCGCCAGCAGCGTATCGGCTTCGGGCAGCACATGGTTGAGCGACTGCACCAGCAGGGTCCACTCGGTTTCCGGCAGGCGCCTGAAATCGCTTTTCCTGAACGGGCCGTGATCGAGCTGCCAGCGGGTGCCGCTGCCCTGGATCAGCCGCGACTCGACGTCGTCGCGGCAGGCCAGCTGCCGCATCTCGGCGGGCGACAGCAGGCCGGCAAAACCCGGTATCGCGTTGCGGATCAGCAGCGGGCGTTTGTGCCAGATCTCGCGCAGGAAGCGGGCGGGGCTGAGGCCGCCGAGCAGGGGGGTCGTCATCGACGGAATTATAACGGTGCGATTGGATGCCCCCCTGTTAGAATGCTGCCGAAAAATACGCGGCGGAGCTGCCCATGTTGAAAGCTGGAGATCGCGCGCCGGATTTTTCCAACCCGGATGCGGACATGAATATCGTCGAACTGTCCCAGTTCCAGGGGAAAATCCTGGTGCTGTATTTTTACGTGCGCGACGACACGCCCGGATGCACCACCGAAGCGATCGAATTTTCCGAACTGGAGAACGATTTCGCCGGGCTGGGGGCCAGCGTGCTCGGGGTGTCGCGCGACGACTGCATCAGGCATGGCGAGTTTCGCGACAAGCACGGTATCAGCGTGCGCTTGCTGGCCGACAAGGAACAAACGACCTGCGCAGCCTATGGCGTGCTGCAGGACAAGGAGGTGGACGGCGTCATGCGCAAGAGCATGACGCGTTCCACCTTCGTCATCGACAAACAGGGCGTCATCCGTCACGCCCTGTACGGCGTTTCCAGCCGCGGCCACGCGGCGGAAGTGCTGCAACTGGTTGCTTTAATGAGCAAAGGGGAACTCAATTGAATATCGGCAAGGACACCGTTGTCACCATCACCTACATCGTCCGCGATATGGAAGGCGCGCTGCTGGAGGAGAGCGACGAACCGGTCAGCTACCTGCACGGCGGCTACGACAACATCTTCCCGCTGGTGGAGCAGGCGCTGGAAGGCAAGGCGGTGGGCGACCAGATCGACCTCAAGCTGCAGCCGGCCGATGCCTTCGGCGAATACGAGGAGGACTTGGTGCGGCTGGAACCGCGCGATGCTTTCCCCGACGACATCGAGGTCGGCATGCAGTTCGTCGGTTCGCCGGTCGACGGCAGCGAGGAAATGCTCTACACCGTGACCGAGATCGCCGAAGACAAGGTGGTGGTCGACGGCAATCACCCCTATTCGGGGCAGTCGGTGCATTTCCAGTGCGCGGTGGCCGAAGTGCGTGCCGCCTCGCCGGATGAGGTTGCGCACCGCCATGCGCATGGCGCCCACGGCCATCACCATCATTGAGCAAGCTGCACGGCAAACGGCGTCGGGCTGCTAAAATGCCCGGCTAACCTGTGTTCTGTGACAGCCTGATGAAGACCGCCGATGAAAACCACTTTCCTCGATTTTGAGCAGCCGATTGCCGAACTCGAAGCCAAGATCGAAGAATTGCGCTTCGTGCAGGACGACTCCGCGCTGGACATTTCGGAGGAAATCCGCCGTCTGCAGAAGAAGAGCCAGACGCTGACCAAGGACATCTACGCCAAGCTCAACGCCTGGCAGGTGTCGCAGGTGGCGCGCCATCCGCAGCGGCCGTACACGCTCGATTACGCGCAGGGCCTGTTCACCCATTTTGCCGAGTTGCACGGCGACCGCGCCTTTGCCGACGATGCCGCGATCGTCGGCGGCATGGCCCGCTTCAATGGCGAACCGGTGATGGTGATCGGCCACCAGAAGGGCCGCGACACCAAGGAAAAGATCTACCGCAATTTCGGCATGCCGCGCCCCGAGGGCTACCGCAAGGCACTGCGCCTGATGCGTCTGGCAGAGAAATTCGGCCTGCCGATTTTCACCTTCATCGATACGCCCGGCGCCTACCCGGGCATCGGCGCCGAGGAACGCGGTCAGTCCGAGGCCATCGCCCGCAATCTCTACGTGATGGCCGAGCTGCAGACACCGGTCATCTGCACCATCGTCGGTGAAGGCGGTTCCGGCGGCGCGCTGGCGATCGGCGTCGGCGACCGCACGCTGATCCTGCAATACTCGACCTATTCGGTGATCTCGCCTGAAGGCTGCGCCTCGATCCTGTGGAAGAGCGCCGACAAGGCGTCGGTCGCCGCCGAGACCCTGGGCATCACCGCCGACCGCCTGAAGGCGAACGGGCTGGTCGACCGCATCATCGAAGAACCGCTGGGCGGCGCGCAGCGCGACTGGGACGTCATGTTCCAGTCGATGCGCCGCGCGCTGACGGATACCCTCGCCGAGTTGCGCAAGCAACCGGCCGATGCGCTGCTGGCTGCGCGCTACCAGCGCCTGCGGGCGTATGGCAGCTTCAAGGAAGTCCCTGCCAAATAAGGCCGCCACCGCGGTGGCGGCCAGCCTTGCCCGCCACGTTCCCCCGCACGCACGTCTGACGCTGGCGTTGTCGGGTGGGCTCGACTCGGTGGTGCTGCTCCACCTCTTGCTGGCGCAGCGTCGTCAACATCCTTTTGATCTGCAGGCGGTACATGTGCATCACGGCCTGTCGCCGCATGCCGAGCGTTGGGCGGATTTCTGCGCGCAGCTGTGCGCAGCGCGCGAGGTTGAATTAAGCATCCATCGCGTACGGATCGCGCGCGACGATGCGGCCGGCATCGAGGCGGCGGCACGGCGCGAACGTCAGCGCATTTTTGCCGTACTGGATACCGACTTCCTACTCACCGCGCACCAGCAGGACGACCAGGCCGAAACGCTTCTGCTGCAGCTGCTGCGTGGCGCAGGGCCGAAAGGCCTGGCGGCAATGGCCGAGTCGCAAGGCCGGCCAGGATGGCAGGCCGCGCATCTGCGTCCGCTGCTGGGCGTGCCGCGCGCCGGGCTGCTGGATTATGCGCAGGCGCATGGCCTGGTGTGGGTTGACGACGAGAGCAATCAGGATACCCGCTACCGCCGCAATGCATTGCGCCAGCAGGCGATGCCGCTGCTGGCCGCGCATTTTCCCGGCGCTGCTGCCACCCTCGCGCGCGCTGCCGCGCTGCAGGCCGATGCGGCCGAATTACTGGACAACCTGGCGCAACTCGATGCCGCGGCGGCCGTTGCCGGCGATCGCCTCGATTGCGCGGCGCTGGCCGCTTTGAGCCGGCCGCGCGCGCGCAATCTGCTGCGCTATTTTATCGAGCGGCAGGGCCAGCCCATGCCATGCGCGCGGCAGTTGAACGAAGCGCTGCACCAGCTGCTGGATGCGCGGCACGATGCGCGCGTGTGCGTCAGGCTGGGGCAGAGGGAGGTATGGCGCTTTCGAGGCGGAGCCTACCTCGCAGCGGTGGCACCGACTCCGGCTGCGCCGGTGCGCTGGCAGGGAGAAACGACGCTGGCGGTGCCCTCCACGGGGGTGAGCGTGCGCATGGATGACGAACTGGGCGCTGGCTTGAAGCGCGCCATGCTGGCGGCGGGGGAGGTCGTGCTCGGAGTGCGCCAGGGCGGTGAGCGCCTGCGTCTGCATGCGGGCGGGCCTCACCGCAGCCTGAAGAACCTGCTGCAGGAGCGTGCCGTTCCGCCCTGGCAGCGCGACCGCCTGCCGCTATTGTGGTGTGACGGGCACCTGCTGTGGGCGGCCGGCATCGGCCTCGATGCCGACGCGCGGGCGGCACCCGGCGAGCCCGGCATCGTCCCGCGCGTGATGGCTTAGTCGCTGCGCTTTTCGGGCGCGTAGGCGGGGTGCAGGTGCACTGCGGCGGTACGCCGCCGCTGCATGCGGATATTGAGCATTTCCACTGCGAGCGAGAAGGCCATGGCGAAGTAGATGTAGCCTTTGGGCACGTGGTGGCCAAAGCCCTCGGCGATCAGCACCACCCCCACCGCAACCAGGAAGGACAGCGCCAGCATCTTGATGCTGGGGTGATTCGACACGAAGCGGCCGATTGCGCCTGCAAACAGCATCATCAGTCCGACCGAGGCGACCACCGCCGCGACCATCACTGCGATGCTCTCCACCATGCCGACGGCGGTGATGATGGAATCCAGCGAAAACACGAGATCGACCACCATGATCTGCAGGATGACGGCAGTGAAGGTGGCCTTGACCACGCTGGAGCTGTGGCCTTCCTCGCCTTCCAGCGATTGATGGATTTCGCTGGTGCTTTTCCACAGCAGGAACAGCCCGCCGCCGATCAGGATCAGGTCGCGTCCCGAGATATCCTGATCCAGTACGGTAAACAATGGCGCCGTCAGGCCGATGATCCACGCCAGCACCAGCAACAGGCCGATGCGCATGAACATGGCCATGCCCAGTCCCAGCCGGCGTGCCAGTTCGCGCTGCTTTTCCGGCAGCTTGTCGACCAGGATGGAAATGAAAATGATGTTGTCGATGCCCAGCACCAGTTCCAGCGCAGTGAGCGTGGCAAAAGCGATCCAGGCGTTGGGGTCGGTCAGGAGTTCAAGCATGGGGCGCGGTTCGGCGGATACGTAGACAGCCGCCACTATACGCAGGCGCGCGTTGGCGCGCCACGTGGGGCGGCAAAAACTGGCCGCCGGATCAAGACAGGGAGGGGCGGCCGTGCTATTCTAGCGGGCTGATTTTCATGGTTTTTTGAACCGTTTTCTCATTTGTCTGGAGCATACGCATGGCCGTTCAGCGCACTTTTTCCATCATCAAACCCGACGCCGTCAAAAAGAACGTGATCGGCAAGATCGTCAGCCGCTTCGAAAGCAACGGCCTCAAGGTCGTGGCATCCAGGATGAAGCATCTGTCGCGCCAGGAAGCCGAGGGCTTCTACGCCGTACACAAGGAACGCCCCTTCTTCAAGGACCTGGTCGAGTTCATGGTGTCGGGCCCGGTGGTGTTGCAGGTGCTCGAGGGTGAAGACGCCATTGCCAAAAACCGCGCGCTGATGGGTGCGACCGACCCGAAGAAGGCCGAACCCGGCACCATCCGTGCCGACTTCGCCGAGAGCATCGACGCCAATGCGGTGCACGGCTCCGACGCACCCGAAACCGCGGCGGTCGAAATCGCCTATTTCTTCCCTGGCTGCGAAGTCTACGCCGGCCGTTAAGCCACGCATGCCGCAGAATCTGCTCGATCTCGATCTCGCAGGGCTGACCGCCTGGTTCGGCGAACTCGGCGAAAAGCCGTTCCGTGCCCGCCAGGTGTTCCACTGGGTGCATCAGGCGGGGGTGGCGGATTTTGCGCAGATGACCGACATCGCCAAGAGCCTGCGCGAAAAACTGCAGCAGCAGGCAGTGGTGACGGCGCCAGCGATCAACTACGCTCACACTTCGGCCGACGGCACGCGCAAGTGGCTGTTCGACGTCGGCCCGAGCGGCGGAGCCGCCAGCGATCAAGCCTGGCGAAACGGCATCGAAACCGTGTTCATCCCGGAAGACGACCGCGGCACCCTGTGCGTGTCGTCGCAGGTGGGGTGTGCGCTGGAGTGCACCTTCTGCTCGACCGGGCGGCAGGGCTTCAACCGCAACCTGACGGTGGCCGAAATCGTCGGCCAGCTGTGGGTGGCGCAGCACAGCCTGAAGACGCTGCCCAACCGCACCACACCCAATCACGGCGCAGGCGAGATCGCCGATCGCCCGGTCAGCAACGTGGTGATGATGGGCATGGGCGAGCCGCTGGCCAATTTCGAGAACGTGGTGACCGCGCTCGGCATCATGCTCGACGACCACGCCTACGGCCTGTCGCGGCGGCGGGTGACGGTATCGACCTCGGGCCTGGTGCCGGCGATGGACCGGCTGGCCGAGCGCTGCCCGGTGGCGCTGGCGGTGAGCCTGCACGCGCCCAACGACGCGTTGCGCGACCAGATCGTGCCGATCAACAAGAAGTATCCGCTGGCGGAACTGATGGCGGCGTGCCGGCGCTATCTGGTGCACGCGCCGCGCGATTTCATCACTTTCGAATACGTGATGCTGGCCGGCGTCAATGACCAACCCGAGCACGCGCGCCAGCTGATCGAGCTGACGCGCGAGGTGCCGTGCAAATTCAACCTCATCCCGTTCAATCCGTTCCCTGATTCCGGTTATGAGAAACCGCGTGCCGACGCCATGCGCGTATTCCGCGAGATCCTGCAGGACGCGGGCTACGTGGTGACCACGCGCAAGACGCGCGGCGACGACATCGATGCCGCCTGCGGCCAGCTGGCGGGCAAGGTGGCCGACAAGAGCGGGCGCGTGATGAAGCGGATGCACAAGGAGGCAGCGTGAAGAAATGGATCATGATGGGGGCAGCCTTGCTCGCGGGCTGCGCAGGCCACCCTGCCGGGACAGGCAGGGGCGTCGCCAGCACGGAAGCCGACAGCGCAAGCCGTCAGCGCGCCAGCGCGTTCACCGACCTGGCCGGCGCCTACTTCTCGCGTGCCCAGTACAAGATCGCGCTTGACGAACTGCGCAAGGCGATCACCGCCGACAGCCGGTTCGGCCCGGCCTACAATATCTATGGCCTGATCTACATGGAACTGGCCGAAGACAAGCTGGCCGAGGAAAATTTCCGCCGCGCCATCGAACTGGATCGCAGCGATTCCGAAGCACGCAACAATTTCGGCTGGTTTCTCTGCTCGCGTGGCCGCTACGACGAAGGTCTCGAACAGTTCAGCGCCGCCCTGCGCAATCCGCTGTATGCAAGGCCCGAGCAGGCGATGGCCAATGCCGGTCTGTGTGCGGAAAAGAAGGGCGATCTCGCGCTGGCCGAAGCCAATCTGGTGAAGTCGCTCAAGCTGCAGCCCGACAATCCCAACACCATCCTGAAGCTGGCGGGACTGCATTTCCGCCAGGGTCGGCTGGTGGAGACGCAGCGCCTGCTGGGCCGCCATGCCGAGTTGGCGCCGCCGACCGCGGAAAGCCTGTGGCTGGGGGTTCGGCTGGAACGCAAGCTGGGCGACCGTACGCAGGAAGCAGCCTACGGCCTGCAGCTGCGCAAACGCTTTCCCGATTCGGATGAAGCGCGCCTGCTGCTGGCGGGACAATACGAATGAGCGGGAACAGCCAGGCATCGGTCGGGCAGGTCCTGCGCGACGCCCGCGAAGCACAAGGGATTGCGCTTGACGACGTGGCGGTGCGCCTGCGCCTGATGCATCGCCAGATCGAGGCGATGGAGACGGATGATTTCGACAGCCTGGGTCAGCCCGTGTTCGCGCGCGGGTTTGTGCGCAACTATGCGCGCCTGCTGGGGCTCGCGCCGGAAGCCCTGCTGGCACGCATGCAGGGCGCGCCAACCGAACCTGCTGCGGTCAGCCCTGCCGGTCAGCCCATGTCGCATTCCTGGCTGACTTCGCCCTGGCTGATGTTGTCGCTGCTGGGCGTGCTGGTGGCGGTGGCGGTGCCGGTGGTGCTGTATTTGTGGCTGAACAGTGAAGTGGAGGATGGCTCGACCCAGCGGGGGGGCGTTGTCGCGCAAACTCAGCTCCCCCCCGCCGCGGTGCCGGTGCCCGTAGTCGAAACGGCAGAGGCCGCCTCCCCTGCCGTTCAGGCTGCTCTCGTCCCGGCGGATGCGCCTGCCGCTGAACCGGCCGATGCCGGCACGCCTGCAACGCCGGCTCCGGCGGCCGGCAGTTGATCGGCAATGCAGCCCAGGCGCGGATGACCTACAACGGTCGTCCCATTGATCTGGCGCCCTTTATCGATGCGACGGTCGCACGCTTCACGCTTGAAGAATAACCACCCTTGAAGAACAGCTCCCTGGAACAATGATGTCTCAGATAGTCCGTCGCCCCAGCCGCCAGGTGCGGATCGGCCCTGTGCTGGTCGGCGGCGATGCGCCGGTGGCGGTGCAGTCGATGACCAATACCGATACCGTCGACATAACCGGCACCGTGCGCCAGGTGCAGGCGCTGGCCGAGGCCGGCTCGGAACTGGTGCGGCTCACCGTCAACACCCTGGAAGCCGCCGCCGCGGTGCCGCGCATCCGCGAACGCCTTGATGTGCTGGGCTGCCGCGTGCCGCTGATCGGCGACTTCCACTTCAATGGCCACAAGCTCTTGACCCAGGTGCCCGAGTGCGCCGAAGCGCTGGCCAAGCTGCGCATCAACCCCGGCAATATCGGACGCGGCAACAAGCGCGACGAGCAGTTCGCCACCCTGATCGAAGTAGCGTGCCGCTACGACAAGCCGGTGCGCATCGGCGTCAACTGGGGCAGCCTCGACCAGGCACTGGCGGTGCGGATGATGGACGACAACGCGAGGCTTGCGCAGCCGGAAGACGCCGAGGTGGTGATGCGCCGCGCGATGGTGGCATCGGCGCTGGAATCGGCGAAGAAGGCCGAAGAGTTGGGTCTCGGCGGCGACAAGATCATCCTGTCGTGCAAGATGAGCCGGGTGCAGGATCTCATCGCTGTTTACCGCGATCTCGCATCGCAGTGCGACTACCCGCTGCACCTCGGGCTCACCGAGGCGGGCATGGGCAGCAAGGGCATCGTCGCCTCGACCGCCGCGCTGGCGGTGCTGCTGCAGGAAGGCATCGGCGACACCATCCGCATTTCGCTGACCCCCGAACCCGGCGGCGAGCGGACCCAGGAAGTCCGCGTCGGCCAGGAAATCCTGCAGGCGCTCGGCCTGCGCGCCTTCACCCCGCAGGTCACCGCCTGTCCCGGCTGCGGCCGCACCACCTCGACCGTGTTTCAGGAACTGGCGCAGGACATCGAGACGTTTCTGCGCACCCAGATGCCGGTCTGGCGCAGCCAGTATCCCGGCGTCGAGTCCATGCAGGTGGCGGTGATGGGCTGCGTGGTCAACGGTCCCGGCGAATCCAAGCACGCCAACATCGGCATCTCGCTGCCCGGCACCGGCGAAGTGCCGGTGGCGCCGGTGTACGTCGACGGCGAAAAGACCGTGACGCTGAAGGGTGACCGCATCGCCGCGGACTTCCAGGCGATCGTCGAGGACTATGTGCGCAGCCACTACGCTGCTGCGTGACACGCATTTCTATTGATTAATTCATGAGCAACAACATTCAATCCGTGCGCGGCATGAACGACTGCCTGCCCGACGTCACCGACACCTGGCAGGGCTTCGAGGCGATCGTGCGCGACTGGCTGCGGCGCTACGGCTACCGCGAGATGCGCACGCCGATTCTCGAGCACACGGGGCTGTTCAAGCGCGCCATCGGCGAAGTGACCGACATCGTCGAAAAGGAGATGTACACCTTCGTCGACGAGCTGAACGGCGAATCGCTGGCGCTGCGCCCGGAGGGCACGGCGTCGTCGGTGCGCGCGGTGATCCAGCACAACCTGCTGTACGACGGTGGCAAGCGCCTGTGGTACAGCGGCCCGATGTTCCGCCACGAGCGCCCGCAGAAGGGCCGCTACCGGCAGTTTCACCAGGTCGGCGTCGAGGCGCTCGGCTTCGCCGGGCCGGACGTCGATGCCGAACTCATCGTCATGTGCGCCGATCTCTGGCGCGAGCTCGGCATCGCGCCGGCGCTGCAGCTCAACACGCTGGGCGACATCGAATCGCGGCACCGCCACCGCGCCAAGCTGGTGGCCTATTTCGAAGCGCACCAGGACGCGCTCGACGAGGATGCGAAGCGGCGGCTGCACAGCAACCCGCTGCGCATTCTCGACAGCAAGAACCCGGCGATGCAGGCGCTCAACGATGCGGCGCCCAAGCTGATGGACGAGCTCGACGACGCGGCGCTGGCGCATTTCGACGCCTTGCAGGCCCTGTTGCGCGCGAACGGCATCGCGTTCGAGATCAACCCGCGCCTGGTACGCGGGCTGGATTACTACAATCGTACCGTGTTCGAATGGGTGACCGACCAGCTCGGCGCGCAGGGGACGGTGTGCGCCGGCGGACGCTACGACGGCCTGATCGAACAGCTCGGCGGCAAGCCGGCGCCGGCTGCCGGCTTCGCCATGGGAATCGAGCGGCTGCTGGCGCTGATCGAAGCGGGCGGACAGGTAATTGCGACGCCGGTGCCGGACGCCTACATTGTCCACGCCGGCGAGGCGGCGCAGGCGTATGCGTGGCGGGTGGCGTCCGCGCTGCGCGGCGCGGGGCTCGCCAGCGTGCTGCATTGCGGCGGCGGCAGCTTCAAGTCGCAAATGAAAAAGGCCGACGCCAGCCGTGCGCGCTATGCGGTGATCATCGGCGACGACGAAGCGGCGGCGCAGCAGGTGACGCTGAAACCGCTGCGCGGCACCGCCGAGCAGACCCGCGTCGAGGTGGCGCTGGCGATTGAATTTCTGAAACAGGCAACAATTTAAAGGGTATAGCACGATGGCAACCTACGACCTCGACGAGCAGGAACGGCTGGACGAACTGAAGGCCTGGTGGAAACGCTGGGGCAGCATGGCGATGATCGGCCTGGCCGTGGTGATCGCTGCATCGGCGGGCTGGCGTTACTGGCAGCACCGCACGCTGACGCAAAGCCTGGAAGCGGCCGCCGTGTACGAAAAACTGACGCAGTCGCTGGCAGCCAACGATGCCAAGGCTGCGCGCGAGGCAGGCTCGATGCTGATCGATCAGTACAAAGGCACGGCTTATGCCCCGCGTGCCGCGATGTTGCTGGCCAAGCTCAACGTCCTTGGCAAGGACCTGAAAAGCGCGCAGGCCCAGCTGGAATGGGCGGTGACCAACAGCAAGGAACCCGCCGTCAAGGATCTGGCGCGTCTGCGGCTGGCCGGCGTGCAACTCGACCAGAAGCAATATGACGCCGCGCTGAAAACCCTGTCGGCCACGCACAGCGATGCGTACGCCTTCCGTTTCCACGATGCGAAGGGCGACGTGCTGCTGGCGCAGGGCAAGCAGGCCGAGGCACGCGCGGCCTATCAGGCGGCGTTCGGCAAGATGCAGGAGGATGACCCCTACCGCAGTATCGTCGAACTGAAACTCGATGCGCTGGGAGGAGAGGTCAAGTGATGATGCGTTTGATTGCCGCCGGTTTGGCGCTGTCGCTGTCGGGATGCGGCGCGGTCGGCTCGATGACCCGCACGGTGGGCGGCTGGTTCGGTTCCGGCCCGGCCAAGGCCAAACCCGCCGAACTGGTCGAGTTCAAACCCACCGCCAGCCTCGGCGAGGCCTGGAAAGGCGAAACCGGCGACTCGGATGGCCGCCTGTTCCGCCCGCAAGTCGAAGGCGACGATGTGCTGGCTGCCGGCGGCGGCCGGGTGGTGCGCATCGCCGTGGCCAACGGCCACATGGTGTGGCGCACCGATACCGGCGTGAAACTTTCGGCCGGAGCCGGCGCGGGCCGGGGCCTGGTGCTGGCGGGCGGCAGCAAGGGCGAATTGCTGGCGCTCGATTTCGGCAGCGGACAGGTGCGCTGGAACGTGCCGCTGTCGAGCGAGGTGACCGGACAATTGCTGGCGGTGGCCGATATGGTTATCGCGCGCACCGGCGATGGCCGCGTGCATGGCCTGGCCGCCGCGGACGGCAGCCGCAAATGGCTGTACAGCCGCAACCTGCCGGCATTGAGCCTGCGCGGATCGGGCGGCATGGCGGTGCGCGACGACGTGCTCTACGCCGGGTTTCCCGGCGGCAAGCTGGTCGCGCTCAATGCCGCCAACGGCGCGCAACTGTGGGAGGCCACGGTGGCGCTGCCGCGCGGGGCGACCGAACTCGAACGGGTGGCCGACGTGATGGGCAATCCGGTGGTGGATGAGCGGCAGGTGTGCGCCGTTACCTATCAGGGGCGGGTGGCCTGCTTCGATCGCCGCAACGGCTCGTCGCTGTGGGCGCGCGACGCCTCCAGCAACAGCGGGCTGGCGATGGACGAGCGCAATGTCTACGTCACCGACGACAAGGACGCCGTGACCGCTTACGACAAAACCAGCGGCCGTGCCGGCTGGCGGCAGGACAAGCTGGCGCGCCGCCAGGTCACCGCGCCGCTGGCGCTGGGCGCCTGGGTGGTGGTGGCCGACGGCGAAGGCGTCGTGCATGTGCTGTCGGCCGAAGACGGCAGTTTCGTTGCGCGCGCCAAGGTCGACAGCGGCGTGCGCACGGCGCCGGTCGACATCGGCCCCGGCTTCGCGGTGCAGACGGCCAAGGGCTCTGTCGTCGCTTTCAGACTCAAATAAACACAATGCGCCGGCCTTGCCGGTGCGTCAGCAAGGATAGCCATGCTTCCCACTCTGGTTCTTGTCGGGCGTCCCAACGTCGGCAAGTCCACCTTGTTCAACCGCCTTACCGGCACGCGCGACGCACTGGTGCACGACCTGCCGGGGATGACCCGCGACCGCCATTACGGACGCGGGCGTGTCGGCGGCAAACCCTATCTGGTGGTCGACACCGGCGGTCTCGAACCGGTGGCCAAGGACGGCATCATGGCCGAAATGGCGCGTCAGACGCTGCAGGCCATCGACGAGGCGGACGCCATCATTTTCATGGTCGATGCCCGCGCCGGCCTGACGCCGCAGGACAAGGCGATCGCCGACCGTTTGCGCCGCGCGTCCTGTCCGGTACTGCTCGCAGTCAACAAGGCCGAAGGCATGAACCGCGCGGTGGTGACCGCCGAATTCCACGAGCTGGCGCTGGGCGAGCCGCTGGCGATTTCCGGCGCGCACGGCGATGGCATCGCCGATCTGGTAGACGAGGCGCTGGCGCCGTTCCCGGAAGAGGAAGAGCAGGCCGACGAGTTCGGCATTCCCAAGATCGCGCTGGTGGGGCGCCCCAACGTCGGCAAGTCGACCCTGGTCAACGCGCTGGTGGGCGAGGAGCGCGTGATCGCGTTCGACCAGCCGGGCACCACGCGCGATTCGATCTACGTTGAATTCGAACGCGGCGGCAAGCCCTACGTCCTGATCGATACCGCCGGCGTGCGGCGCCGCGGCAAGGTGTTCGAGACGGTGGAAAAATTCTCCGTCATCAAGACCCTGCAGGCGATCGAGGATGCCAACGTGGTGGTGCTGGTGCTCGACGCGCGCGAGAACATTTCCGAGCAGGACGCGCACCTGGCCGGCTTCGTGCTGGAAACCGGACGTGCGTTGGTGGTGGCGGTGAACAAGTGGGACGGACTTTCCGCCGAGCAGCGCGACGACATCAAGCGCGACATCGGACGCAAGCTGGCGTTTCTCGATTTCGCGCGCTTCAACTACATATCGGCGCTCAAGGGCAAGGGGCTGGAAAACTTGCTGAAGGACATCGAGGCCGCCCACGCCGCCGCTTTCATCAAGCTGTCGACCCCCAAGCTCACGCGGGTGCTGGAGATGGCGGTGGAGCAGCACGCGCCGCCCAAGAACGGACTGTTCCGCCCCAAGCCGCGCTACGCCCACCAGGGCGGCAAGAACCCGCCGGTCATCATCCTGCACGGCAATGCGCTGGAAGGCCTGCGCGACGACTACAAGCGCTATCTGGAAAGCAGTTTCCGCAAGGCCTTCAAGCTGCAGGGCACGCCGCTGCGCATCCAGGTCAAGGAGGACAGCGGCAAGAACCCGTTTGAAGGCAAGGCACGCGCACCGCTGAGCGAAAGCGAGGCGACGCGGATGCGGCGCAAGAAGCGGGTGCGGCGCAAGGTCTACGGCGCGGATTGAGCGTTTGGTGCGGCGCTTGATGCGCAAGATCTGGCCATGGCTGCTGGTGCTGGGCGGCGTGCTGACGGGGCTGATCCTCACTTTGCAGGTGGTTCGTTCGGCCGATGCGGGGATGCGTGTGCAATTCCTGAACGAAGCGCGCCTGATGCAACGTTCGCTCGATTGGACGGCGGTGCAGGCGCTGCGGGGCGAGGCGAATGACGCCACGCGCGAGGAATATGCCCGCCTCAAGCAGCAGCTCGAAGCCTTGCGGAGCGTCAGCCCGCAGTACCGTTTCGTCTATCTGCTGGGATGGCATGACAAGGGAGAGGTCCGTTTTCTGGTGGACTCCGAACCGGCCGATTCATCCGACTTTTCACCCTCCGGCATGGCATACGGCGAGGCGACCGAGCAGCTGATCGCCTTGTTTTCCGGCAACCGGCGGCCGATGACCGAAGGCCCGCTGAGGGATAGCTGGGGGGTATGGGTCAGCGCACTGGTGCCGCATGTCGACCCGCAGACCGGTCAAACCATCGCAGTGCTGGGCTTGGACATTGACGCCAGCCAATGGCGGCGAACATTGCTGCATGCGGCGATGCTGCCGCTCGGCGCAACGCTGGTGTTCGTGCTGGCCTCCAGCCTGTTGTTTTATATGCGGGCGCGCACCCGCAGGGAGCACGCGCGGCTCATGGCGTCGGAAGGCAGGCTGTACGAACAGGCCTATCACGACAGCCTGACCGGCCTGCCCAACCAGCGCCTGCTGGCCGACCGCATGACCCAGGCGTTGTCGCACGCCCACCGGATGGGAAGCCGGACGGCGATCTTGTTCCTCGACCTGGACCGTTTCAAGAACGTCAACGATTCGCTCGGCCATGCCATGGGCGATGCACTGCTGTGCGAGGTAGCCGGCCGATTGCGTGCGCTGGTGCGGGAGGACGATACGGTGGCCCGGCTGGGCGGCGACGAGTTCGTGATCCTGCTGCCTGAAATCAGCGACGATGACGACGCGCGCCACGTCGCCGAAAAGATCATCGCCGAACTCGCCAAGCCCATCGCGGTCGGCGATCAGAGCGTGTCGGTGGGGGTCAGCGTCGGCATCGCGCTGTATCCCGACGACGCGCTGGATGCGGAGGGCTGGCTGGCCTGCGCGGACCGCGCCATGTATGCGGCCAAGGATGGCGGCCGCAATACTTTCCAGTTCGCCGACCCGCTGCAGAATGCACGCGCAAGGGAGCGCTTGTCCACCGAAACCGGCTTGCGCCAGGGGTTGGCGCGCGGCGAATTCGAACTGTTCTACCAGCCGGTGTTTTCGCTTGCGCACGGTGCGCTCGCCGGGGTCGAGGCACTGGTGCGCTGGCGCCATCCCGAATGGGGGTGGGTGGAGCCGGCGCGCTTCATCCCCGTTGCCGAGGATTCCGGGCTGATCGTCCCGCTCGGCGACTGGATTCTCGCCGAGGCCTGCCGGGCGGCGCGGCGCTGGCACCAGCAGGGGGCGCCGGCCGTGCCGGTCATGGTCAACGTCTCGGCGCTGCAGTTGCGCCGCCCCGGGTTCGAGGAACGGCTGGGCGCGGTGCTGCAGGAAACGGAGCTGCCACCGGCGCTGCTGGAACTGGAGCTGACCGAGTCGGCCATCATGCAGGAAACGCTCGCCGGGTCGGCGTTGCTGCATCGCCTGGCGGAAGAGGGGGTCGGGCTGGCGATCGACGATTTCGGCACCGGCTATTCCAGCCTGGCTTATCTGCGGAAACTGGACGCCACCCGTTTGAAAATCGACCGTAGCTTCGTCGCGGACATGGTCGAGGATGCCGAGGCCCGCGCCATTGTCGCCAGCATGGTGGGGATGGCGCGGGCGCTGGGCCTGAAGGTGACGGCGGAAGGTGTGGAGAGCGCAGCCCAGGTCGAAGTGTTGCGGGATCTGGGGTGTGACGATGTCCAGGGGTATTACTTTGCGCCGCCGCTCGCCGAAGTCGCACTGCTGTCCCGCTTGCCCGAGTGGCAGAACGGCTTCAATCCAGCCAGCGCACCAGATAGAACAGTTTGAAGCCTTCCGACGAGCGCGACGGGCCGCTGGCAATCGCGGCATGGCGGTGCTTGGCGGGGTCGGCGTGCGCCAGCGCCTCGGCTTCGCTGGCGTAGACCTC
>NCIH01000063.1:0-16220 GCA_002281975.1 Hydrogenophilales bacterium 17-64-11
CCCGGTGTTGGCTTCGGTGGGTTCGGCGCAGTGACCTGGGCTGGTCGCCGTTGCCGCCGTCTTTCCTGAGTTCATCGCCCGCGAACAACCGGGCCGGCGGAGACTGGCGGTCAAGGAGAAAAGCGCAGGGTGGGTGCGGCCCGCAGCCGCAGGCGAGGACACGGCCCTGCGCGCCTTGACGGACAGGCACCGCTGGCTACGGTCGCGGGATTGGTGATGAAGGAGAGGGAAAGACGGATGACTGGCTTACGGCCAGATGATCGACGGACCCACGCCGCGCGGCGAGCGCTGCTGCGTGCCGCAGGCACGCCTTGATGGGAGTGAACGAAGCGCACAGCGCGAAACCGGCAATGTGCGCAGGCCGATCAGGCGATGCCTGTTCGGCGGTCTTGCGGGGCGCCAAGCCTGCGCGGCGGGGTGGGCGTCAGCCGACCCCTGGAGGCAAGCGCAGCGCGCAGCTTTTTCGCCAAGCCAAGGACACAGCAAAAAAGGGGGCAAAGCCCCCTCGGGCTACAACAGCCCACGTTCGGCAAACGACAGGATGGCGCTGCCGGCGACGATCAGGTGATCCAGCACCCGCACGTCCACAAGCGCCAGCGCCGACTTCAGCGTCTGCGTCAGCATCTCATCGGCCCGCGAGGGCTCGGCTGCACCCGACGGGTGGTTGTGCACCAGCAGCAGCGCAGCGCTGTTCCTGGCCAGGGCCTCCTTGACCACTTCGCGCGGATACACCGATGTCTGGCTTACCGTGCCGCGAAACATCTCGACGTAGTCGATGACACGGTTCTGCGCATCCAGATGGATGACTGCGAACACCTCGTGCTCCAGCGTCCCCAGCTTGACCCGCAGGAAGTCGCGCACCACCTGCGGCGAGGTCAGCGCTTCGCAGCCGCGCATCTGCCCGGCGAGTACACGCCGCGCAGCCTGCAACACCTCGTCGGCATTGGCTGGACGGTAGTCGCCCGCGACATCGCGAACGAGAAGTGAAGAATCGAGAGAATGAGAAAGTTGTGACATGATCGTGCTCCAGTCCGAATCGGGCGGAATTGCCCGGAACCGGAGGAACACGGCGCAGCGCAGCAGTCAGGGGTCGCAGACGGCCGACAGGACGCAAGAGTGCAAGGCACACGCAGCCCTTGATGGCGAGAACGGCGTGGTACGTTGAAGGGAACAGCAAGGCCGCCTCTCACACACTCCACTGCCTCTTGGACAAGCGGAGCGCGCAGGCCCAAAAGGGCTGGAGGCGTGAGGGATCAAAGCCGGATGGCCGCGACTCGACACGAGCCGCGGGGCAACGCCCGCGAGCCCGCCGGCGGCAACGCCGGGACGCTCATTCTCAAGACCGAGGTGTCTGTTTTCTCGATTTTGTGCCGCCTTCAAGCCGGCTCGGAATATTGTTTTTTCGGCATTCAACGTTCCGGAAAATCACATGCAATTTCTGATCGACAAAAGCGTCGAGGACTATCTGGCGTTTTCTGATGAATGCTTCTACCGGGGAAGGCCGACTGAACCGTCGGCGCACCCGCCCATGAATCAGGCCGGAATGGTGTTTGCAAGGCTCACGATCGTGATGGTCTTCGCGCCTCGGGTCAGCGCGACGTACAGTTCTTTCGGCGACATGGACTCTGCTTCTAGGATGATCGCGTGGTGGTACTCCAAGCCCTTGACCAGCAACGTAGTACCGATGAGTTTGTTGTGACGGATAGGGCGCCCTGAATGGCGGAAATTCCGCTGATAGCGATTCGCGCTCTCCAATAGACTCAGGCTCTTGTTTTCCTCGTGTATGCGGAGAACGTGCATCAGCCTGTTCAGCAGATCGCGCCGGTACGTCGCGGTTTCCGGATTGCCTTGAATGGCGGTCAAGAAGCACGCCAGATTCGTGCTCGAAGCATCTGCCAAATAGCGATTGGCGGCTTCCAACAGCGTCGGATACTTGGTTGCCTGCGTCGCCTTCGCGTGCTCGCCGCGCTTGGTCGCAGCGCTCAAGATTCCATCCACCGCATTGCAGCACTTCTTGGTGAAGTCAATCACCAGGCAGAGCCGTTGCTTGACCGTCCCGGCCGCTTCGAGCTTCTTTATGAAGCTGAACAAATCCTTGCCTTCAACTTCCTCGATACTGGAAAATTTCCCAGCAAGCGACTGTGCCAGTTTGTGGGTCTTGTTCTTGGATTTTTGATTGCCTGAATGGATGGCGATCACCGCATCTTCATGATCCAGGAATGTATAGAAGAAGTTGAGACGCGCTGGATTCGTAAAGTCCGTCAGGTCAACCGTCACATGTTGAACACCCTTGGGAAGTGGTGCAGCAAGTGATATTTTTTCGCCCGCTCGAAGACGCTTACTCACGTCGTCGAGCCAGCGCCCTAGTTCTGGCGCGCCCGCCAAGTGCCACCGCCATGGCGTTTTCAGTTGCCCCAGCAGTTCATAGTGGGGGTAGATGTGCTGCTCCCAGTCGACCGGCTGATCAGCAAAATCGAAGATCGCCTGCATGGGGTCGCCCAGGAGGCGACAGGGCAGCAACTTCGTCAGCGCATCGACCAGTGTGTGCTGTTGGGTCGAGCAATCCTGGTACTCATCAACGTAGATGCCCGAATAAGAGCATCTGATGAATCGCTTCGCGAACGGCCTGTCGAGCAACGCCGTGCATGCAGCGTAAAGTTTTCCCCACTCCTTGCCGCTCGGGTATTCCGTCTTCCACTGGGATGTGGTGGGGAAGGAAAGGCATAGCCGCAGTGCCCAACTGGCAATGGTGTCAATTTGATAGGTCGATGCGGGAACGGCCAGCGATTGCATCTTCTTCCTGATGGCGTTCGCGCCCGCATAGGTGTGCGTCAGGATTAACTGCCGGTGCGGCGATGCCTTGACGGCCAATGCAATGAGATGCGTCTTGCCGTATCCGGCTGGCGCAATCACATATCCTTTGCCGTTGAACTCCGCGAGTTTCTTGGGTAGATCTTCATCCATGTTCCACCCAGACCCGAAGTCGGTTCAACATGGTTGCCAACTCGCGCTGCTTAAAAGCAGCATCGGCGAACGCGGGCGCGATGGCCTCGAACCAAGTTTCGGCATCCGATATCGACTTGAACCACGGCGACGCCTTGGCCTTAGCAGCATCCCCGATCGCTTTGCGAAGCTCGGGAGAATCGATCCAATTCGTAATGTCCTGGTCCAGCACGACGTTCAGTTTGGAACATACGTTGTCATGGACCGGGAATCCAAGGGTCTGCGCCAACTTGACGCTTTCCAGAACGCTGGCCCAAGGCAGATCGAGCATGGCCCGCTGCTCAAGAGCCAATTGATCGGGCCACAGCAGTACCTCGATGGCCTGCTTGGTCAAGTCTTCCACGTCTTGGGGCGAGAAGTCCTTCGGAGCGTCACCATCAGCGACGGCACATACGTCGTAGTGAAGTGCCTTGAATCCCGACGCGAGACCTTTTACTTTGCTGGCACCGTGAGCGTCCAGCAAGACGGCCCCAAGATATGACATCGGATTTAGACCGGCAGCCACCCAATGGTTGTCGAGGCCGCGCAAGAACCCTACCTCTGTTGCGCCTTCGCAGACAACCACCTTCATGGACAAGAACGCCTCCGCGCTGGAGCGGAGATGACCTTGAATGTTGAGGCCATCAAGGTTTTTTCCCGAGGTGGCAACGACCTTCACTTCGCCAGCTAGTTTGTGCACGACATGCAACTGCTCCACCGTCAACTCGCGCAAGACGGAGGGCGAGTGGGTCGCCAGAAAATACTGCCCCGTCGCATCGTCTTTGATGTGCTTGATCAGGCGCGCGATCCGATGGGGCTCCAATCCAAGTTCGAGTTCGTCAAACAAGGTGATGTGCTGCGCGTCGAGGGTTTCCTTCTGGATACCGCAAAGCAGCATCCTTCTTGACCCGAGCCCGAGCTGCCGCAGCGGCATATCCCCATCGTGCAACGTCAACCCGCCAACGCGGATGTTGATGGAGCCAAGGTCAAGATGTGCCTTAAACGAATCATCGACCGGAATTCCAAGTTTCTTCGCCACGGCCTCCGACTTGGCCGCCGCCGCGTCGAAATTCTTCAGGGCGGCAGCCCGTTGTCCGTCGAGCGAACTTCGCGCCGCACGCGTTGCGTCCACGAGCGATTCACTCAGGTTGTCAGATTCCGTGATTTTCGCCAGCGCGGTGCCGGCAGCCCAGGTCAGTTGCTTCTCGCTGTAGGACCCGATCAGGCCGACATTGACCTTCGCACGGTCGGCGGATTTGAAGTCGACACCGTCGGGATTCCGCGTGGTGACGATCTTCCATTTTGGCTCCAGGTCTTTTGCAACGGTGAGACACGCGCTCAGAACGATTTCGTCGGTATCCTCAGGCTCGTCATGGAGGGTGAATGCTGCCTTGTCCCACCCGCGCAGATGAGTACCGTACTTTTGCTCTGAACAGAATTCATTGGTCAACTCCCCAATGACGACTTCAATACGGATCGGATGATCTGTATTGCAGAGGTGAAAATCGGAATCGTTGAATGGGAGGTTCCACTGTGAGCTGAAAGTGCAGCGAATGGCTTCAAGAATTGTCGTCTTCGCGGAGTCGCCTTTTCCGATCAGGCAAAAAATCTGCTGATCAGGAAGTTTCCATTCCAGATGCTTGATGCCTCTGAAATTGAGGACATCTATTTTTCTTATTTTCATGGCTCCTCCTATGCAAAAAACACTGTGCTACGGCCCCAAGCGAACCCCGGGTGAGGAATAGCCAATTCCGCTCCGGTACGTCTGCGGCACATGCGACAAAAGTATGCCGGTGTTCGTCGAATACCGTATCCGATGCTCGATGGATGTCAATTAAATTTCATTGTGGTGGTTGTTTTGCATTGGCCTTCTGCTGGATCGCTTGGCATCGCTCCATCAGCGCTTCGAATGGCTCAGCGTCATCGAGAAACAAACCGTCATCGACCATGTGCTGATAGTCGGCAGCCAATTTGGCCAACGCACCGTCATCAGGTACAAGCTGGAGTCCGCCTGAGACGGCAACGTGATAGTCGATGACATCGCCATGCGTGTTCTTTTCTGCAAAGAACACGCTCTTGTGATCGGCAACTGCGCGGGCGAGGGCTTTGTCCGCGATGGCTGCGGCGGCGAAGCCGGTGGCATCCAGTCTCGTCACGTCATGCCAGTGACGCGCGAAACGATCACCACCCCGGAACTCGCCTTGCGCGCAGAAAACGTGAATCGCCGTGGCCTTTTCCCAGAAGGTGCGCTCGGCGCGCATGACCTGTGGTGTTGCGGTCGGAAACTCCACTCCTTGCAGATACGCAGCCGCATCGCAGCGGATAGCGCGCGGTTCGCTGGGCTCGCCGGTCGAGCGGGCACCGAACTCCAACATGACGGCGGGCGCGACATAGCCGGTGCCGGTGGCCAGCGGTGCGTAATTGATGAACACCTTGTCACCCTCGGCTCGCACGGTTGCAGGTAGACCCTGTTGCTCAAGGTCGTGCATGAGCCGTGGCACGATCTCGGCACTGACCCAGTCCGACAGGCGCGCACGAATCTCTTTGCTCCACTTCTTCTCCTGGCTCTTGCTGGCCGGCAGCGGGGCATCCGCATCACCCACCAGATCGCTAGCGATAGCGCGGATGTCGTAGGTCAGGTCCACGTCTTCGGAGAAGCGCCGGATGGCGCCGTAGGCCTTTGACAAGGATGTGCCGCCCTTGAATACCAAGTGTTCTGCGTAGGGGCCTGCAAAGAGGTGCCGCAGCGACCAGACCACCCAGATGTCTTTTTCCAGCAGATGGGGCAGGAGGCCCGAGGTGCTGGCTGCCGCGTCGAGCGCGTCCAGGCGTTCGGCGGTGGAGAGCTGGAAGAACTCAGCCATGGGTCACCAGGGCGCTGACCTCTTGGGCCATCCAGGTCGGCAGGCGCGCTCGTGCCGATGCAACTTCTTTCAGCTCCGACAGCGGCAGCTTGGCGCGCAGCTTCCGGACCGCTTCCCCGGCTTTTTCCGGGCCCAGCCAAGCCAGTGCCCGCACTACTTCGCCGGCGGCCCGCCCAGGAAAGATCAGTTGCCAGATCGGCGCGTGCCGGAACTCGACCATCTGCGCGCCCAATTTCAAGCGGCGACTGGGGCCGGACGTGAGATAGACCGCACGCATCGGCACCTGCGTGGTCAGGCCCAGCGCGTTGGCGGCAGCAGCGCCATGAGGCACGATGGTTTCCCCACGCTGGTTCGCCAGGCCCTCGACCATCTTGACTGTCGAGGGCGCACGGGAGCCAAAGCGGCTCTCGATGGGCAGGACATAGATACCGCGGCCCGCGCGCAGCAGTGATCCGCGCTGCACCAGGCGAGACAGTACTTGATCCACGGCTGCGCGGCTGCCCAGGTGCAACAGTTCTTTGGCGACCAAAGGGGTGCCCTCCGGCAATCCGGCGGCGTGCTCAAGGATTTGTTTGGCGAGGGTTTGCATGGCGATAGCTCCAAATATGGTAGAAGTATAGCTATATTTCTGACAGTGTTCAAGCCGTGAGAGCTCGCCTGACGGCGTGCCGTGGCTCGATCCGAAGCGATTTGACGGAATAACTTGCAGTCTGCGCTCGATGTGGTAAGATTATCTTACCTACCGTAATGGTTGATGTGGAGAATCCAATGGACGCAAACGCGGTTAAGGCTGCCCTGGTGGAGGTCTTGCAGAACATTCAGACAGCGAGTGGTTTGGAATGCCCGGCGATCACCGGGACCACCAAACCTATCGAAGAGCTGCCCAAGTTCGACAGCAAGATTTGGCCGGTTGCGATAGGAATACTCGGCGTGAAGCTAGGCATCACGATCGCCAACGACATAAATATATTTCGGCGCGAGAAGACCACCATCGCGCTCACGGTCGATGAAGCCGTGGCAATCGTGGTCGCATTGGCTGAAACGCAACCATCGGCTCCAGCCCGGAAAGTGAATGCGCAATGACTGAAATACAGGAATCGATACGCGGAGCGATTGCGACGCGCCTGCGAGAGGCGAGGAAAGTGGCCGGCCTGTCGCAGGGTCAGGTGGCCAAACTACTAGCCATGCATCGGCCGACGATTTCGGAGATCGAGGCAGGCAATCGCCGTGTCTCTGCCGAAGAGCTGACGAAGTTCGCAGAGACCTACGATGTCACGGTGTCGTGGCTATTGGGCGAGTCGGCCGAACAACTCGAAGCCGATGACCCACGTCTGCAACTTGCCGCGCGCGAACTGGGCAAGCTCAAGCCAGATGACCTTGACAGACTCTTGAGGCTGCTCGCGTCCATGCGCAACTCAGATACAGACACGGACGAAGACGGAGGCGCGCGCAAATGAGTGCCCGACCCTTGGCATCCTCATCGTTCGCTACGCAGAAGGCGCTTGTCATGCAAGGCATGCAGGCGTCGATCGTCGCGCGTACCAAAGCCGGACTCGATCTCCAGAGCCCCACGTGCATCTACAGCCTATGCGAGGCGCACAACGTCAACGTGCGCTTCAACGACATCAACATGGAAGGCATGTATGACCGCCAGCCGAAACCCCGCATCCATGTCTCGGCTCTAAGGCCACTTGCCAGGCGCACGTTCACATGTGCGCACGAGTTGGGCCATCACGTTTTCGGTCACGGCTCCACGATCGATGAACTTCGCGATGATCATGCCCAGAACGCCGATCGTCCTCCGAACGAAGTTCTGGCCGATTCATTCGCGGCCTTCGTCCTGATGCCGACGTTGGGGTTGCGCGAGGCATTTGTGAAGCGTGGCCTTGATCCTAACAAGGCGTCGGCACTCGACATGTATGCGATCGCCTGCAATTTCGGTGTGGGGCAGGCAACGCTGGTGAACCACTTGGCCTATGGGATCGGCATGATTTCTCCAGTCCAGAGGGCGCAGCTTGGGCGGATCACTCCAAAGATGATCAGGACCGAGTTGCTTGGGCAGGTGGTTTCCGAACCGCTGACGATTGCGGATCAGTATTGGAACTCCCCGACCCTCGACATGGAGCAGGGCACGTTGCTAATGCTTCCCTCTGGAGTCGTTGTCGATACCGCGATGTTGATGCCAGAGCGCGACCTCGCCGGCGGTCGACTGTTTCGGGCCATGAAGGTCGGCATTACGAGGGTGGTGATTCCAGGCTCGTCGTGGGCGACCTACGTCAGGATTGCTCGCCGCCAGTACGTTGGCCTCGCGCGCTTCCGCCACCTTGAGGAGACCGCGGATGACTAAGCTCGCCCAATCTACCAGTCCAGTTCTCGTGGACGAATCCGATCTATCCCGCGCCTGGGCGAAGGCCGTGCTGCATGTGCTCGATCACCCTGGTCCGGAGATTTCGCCGTTGATCTTGAGCGTGTCGGGTTTCGATGAAGACGGTGGCGTCGTCGAGACGCCCGACGTGCGTACAGCGCTTGACACGTTGTTGTTGGCTAAACAGATGCGCAGTGTTGAGGATGTTGCGTTCACCATCTTCCCTCAACGCATTTGGCAGGTAGCGCAGGGCGACCGCGCAGCCCTCTTCAAGTATTACCGCGATGCGTTCCCGCGGTATCAAGCGATGAACCCGAAAGACAACCGTCGAGGTCTTTACTTTGAGCGCCTTGTTAGCTACGGCCGTGGACCGTGCGACGGCAATCAGCTGGAATGGATACTGTCGCAGTTCGAAGGGCGTGAAGGTGTGAGGCGTTCGATGTTCCAGGCGAGCGTGTTTGACCCGGAACGGGATCACGTCGCCAATGCGCAATTGCAGTTCCCGTGTATGCAGCACGTGAGCTTCGAGCCAACCGAGGCTGGGCTCGTGGTCAATGCGTTCTATGCCACACAGCAATTGTTTGTGAAGGCGTACGGCAACTATCTGGGCATTGCTCAGTTGGGAGCCTTCATGGCGCACGAAATGAAATTGAAGATGAGCAGAATGAATGTGATTGTCGGCGTCGCAAAATTTGAACGCATATCGAAGTCCGATCGGGCTCTGGCGCCCCTGGCGGCGGCGGCCAGGGCTTGCTTCGTTCAGCCAACTACGGCGGCGAGTGCGAAGTCTTCTCAGTCAATAGATGAGATGGCAACGTGAAGCGCCGGTCCGCCAACGCACTGCTGCCCGATACGGGGAGCCAATCCACACGCGAACAATTGATCGATGAGAGTGTCTCGCACCTGCTACCGATCAAAGTGAGTTCAGTATTTGACACCTACTGGCGTTTCGCTGCCGAGCGTCAAGACGTGTACTTCCGCCGCCTAGCAAAGCAGGCCGAGCCGTGGACGCATGATCCTGTCATCTCGATTCACAAGTTTACGAACGCCTATCGCGCTGCTGACCGAGTCAGCCAATATCTGATCCGGCACGTGATCTATCGTGACGACTTGCCCAAGTCCGATGCGGAAGTTCTCTTTCGGACACTGTTGTTCAAGTTGTTCAACAAAATCGAGACATGGGAGTTGTTAGAACACACCTTTGGTGCGGTCACGTTCAAGGCGTACAAGTTCGAGCACTACGATCGGCTGCTAGGGGAGGCCATGCGCGCGGGAGGCCGCATCTACTCCGCCGCGTACATCATGCCGCCAGGTGGGTCGGCGTTCGGCCACGTAGCCAAACACCAGAATCACTTGCGGTTGCTCGAAAAAATGATGGCCGATGATCTCGCGGGCAAGCTGTCGAAGATGAGAAAGATGCAGCCTGCCTTCGAGCTGTTGCGAAGCTATCCGACCATCGGTGACTTCCTTGCCTATCAGTTCGTGACCGACATCAACTACAGCGAAGTCACAGACTTCTCGGAGATGGAGTTTGTCATTCCAGGGCCTGGCGCGCGCGATGGCTTGCGAAAGTGCTTTGCGGATAGCGCTGGCCTAAATGAGGCGGAATTGATTCGTCTTGTGGCTGACAACCAGGAGCGCGAGTTCGAAAGACTAGGCATTGAGTTCCAGCCGCTTTGGGGGCGGCGCTTGCAGTTGATCGACTGCCAGAACCTCTTTTGTGAGGTGGACAAGTATGCGCGCGTTGCACATCCGGAGGTATCGGGCATATCGGGGCGTACTCGCATCAAACAGAAGTTCTCGCCGACTGGCCCGTTGGAGCGACCGTGGTATCCACCGAAATGGGGCATTAACGATAAGATCAGGGCGAACCCTTCTCCGACCATGGAGCCGCCTGGTCGTGACGAAGCATCGAATCCTCGTGCGCTGCAAGCGAGTCTGAAACTGAGGGAGTCACAATGAACCTGAACAACTATCAGCGAGAAGCGCAAAAGACCGATCGTGTTCCAGGCCGAAAGAACGCGCAAGCCGGTGTCGATCTTGTCGTACCGCTACTGGGGCTCGCCGGCGAGACGGGCGAGTTGCTGAGCGAGTACAAGAAGCATCTGAGAGATGGCAGCGCCCATCTGCTTTTCAAAGATCGCGTCGCAGAAGAACTTGGCGATCTGCTTTGGTACGTCGCCAATGTCGCGGCCAAGTTCGATCTGAAGCTGGAGGACATCGCGCAAGGCAACCTGAAGAAAACCAAGGATCGCTGGGGAAATCAGGACACGGCTTTGATCGTCTTTGACGCTGGGTACAAGGAGGGCGAGCAATTCCCTCGGCAGTTTGAAGTTCAGCTGAGCGAGGTTGTCGTCAGGGGCAAGAAGAAGATTCGCGCCCACATGAATGGCAAACAGATTGGCGACGATCTGACCGACAACGCGGATGACCCCGATGGATATCGGTTTCACGATGTCTTTCATCTGGGCTATGTCGCAGTGCTGGGCTGGTCGCCTGTGATTCGAAAGCTCCTCAAACGCAAGCGGCGGAGCAACCCGCAGGTGGACGAGGTTCAAGATGGCGGGCGGGCCCAAGTGATCGACGAAGGCGTCGCCGCGCTCGCGTTCGATTATGCAAAAGGCCACAAATGGCTGGAGGGCGTGACCGATCTCGACTATCAGCTACTCCGGACCATCAAAGGTGTTACCTCGCTTCTCGAAGTTCGCGAGCGATCGATGGGGGAGTGGCAGCGCGCGATTCTTCTTGGATTCGATGTGTGGCGTGCTGTGCTGAAATCTGGCGGAGGTCGTATTCTTGTTGATCTTGATGCAAAGGATCTCAAGTATCTTGGCCCGCCTAACAAGCCAGGCACGAAATGGGCACGGTCAGCTTCACCGGCGAGCCGCACCGCTTTGAAACGCACACGACCGAGCCAAGATCAATGACGCCTCCTGGATACATAGTAGGACACGGTGTGGACGCCGTGGACATCGCTGATTGCTCGCGTCTGATGACGTTAGCGGCGGGTAAGCACTTGGATCGATACTTCACTGCGACGGAACTGGCTGACATTGGCCACGGTGCTCGTCAAGTTGAAAGACTTGCCGGTCGGCTTGCTATCAAGGAAGCTGTGTTGAAAGCGCTGGGTGTTGGCTGGGGTGATGGCGTTGCGTTCACCGATGTCGAGACTATGTCGAAGGACAGCGGCGCGCCTGCCGTAGTGCTACATCGTCGCTTGTCGGCGCTTGAAAAAGAGCATTCGATTGGCCGATGGCTGGTGAGCATGAGTCACACCAGCTCAGTTGCTGTTGCCAGCGTTATCGGCGTAACTACATAAGGGTCGTTGTGATCTGCACGCGCGTCCCTGGGCTTGTCGATAGCTGGCGAAAGATGATGAGGAGTGGTCGCCGCGCAAACGGTGTGAATCTCCAATGCCAGCGCCAGCGTTCGTTTTCTGACGGTAGAAGTGACGGTAAAGTATGATGATGATTGCGAAGAAGTCCTGTATTTATGCGGGTTTCCTGGTCTCGGAAACAATTGAGTGGGAGTAGGGGGATGGGTAAGTTATTGTCTTTTTTGGATAAAATTTTGTTGTTGAGCATGTAAATCACATGGTCAACGGTGAACCTTGCGGATCATCTTCCCGCACCATCTGATCGATGGTGCCGAATACATGCTCGACACGGGCGCGTTTCTTGGCGGTGCGGCTGTTGCGTTTTTGCGGGCATGCGGACAATGGCTTGTTGCGCCGCCCCTTGCGCTGGAACTGACTGCGGTAGCCGTTGGCCTTCAGCCCCGCTTCGCGCGCCGATGACCTTGTACTTCATGTCTACATTGATCGACAGCTTGTAGCCGAAATGGCTTTTGCCGTGCTTCTTGGCATATGAGTTGCCGCCATTGACGCCTACGATCAGGCCTATCTGGAATATTTGTGTATTGATATATTGCAATATCTAGATATACAAACTAGAATCCAAAACACGTCGCGCGGCACATCTTCTCCCGAATTCATTTATCGATTGATATCGATTATTTTAGATATATAGGAATATGCAAATGAAAGACTCAGCGCTATACACCAAGACCCATTTGGGCCCCTACACCCTGAAGAATCGCATCGTTCTCCCGCCGCTGACACGTTGTCGCAGCTCTCAGCCGGGCAACATCCCGAATGATCTGATGGCGACGTACTACCGTCAGCGTGCAGATGCCGGTTTCATGGTCACCGAAGGCATCCAGATCGAGCCGCGCGGCCAGGGTTATGCCTGGACGCCCGGTATCCACAGCCCCGCACAGGTCGAAGGCTGGCGAACGGTGACCGATGCCGTGCACGCCGAAGGCGGCATCATTTTCGCCCAGCTCTGGCATGTCGGTCGGGTTTCCCATACCGCCCTGCAGCCGGATGGGGGGGCGCCTGTGGCGCCCTCGGCCATTTCCGCCCAGCAGGTCAGCGTGTTCATCGAAACAGGCCCGGGTGCCGGAGTCTTGACGCCTCCGTCGCCGCCTCGCGCCTTGACCACTGCCGAGGTCAAGGAACTGGTTCAGCTTTACGCGCAGGCCGCCCGCAATGCGCTGGACGCCGGTTTCGACGGCGTGGAGCTTCACTGCGCCAACGGCTATCTGGTCAACCAGTTCATCTCGGCCCACAGCAACAAGCGCGACGACGAATACGGAGGTTCCCTGCCAAACCGTCTGCGCTTCCTGCGTGAGGTCGTCCAGGCGGTGGCTGGGGTCGTCGGCAAGGACCGGGTCGGTGTGCGTTTCGCACCGCTGTTCACCAGCACGGACGAAGCCCGCGTCTACCTGGGGCTGGTCGAGGACGATCCTCACACCACCTACATCGAGGCCATCAAGGTCCTGGAGGAAGCTGGGATTGCCTATCTATCGATCGCCGAGGCCGACTGGGACGATGCCCCCGAGTTGCCGGAGGACTTCCGGCGCGATGCCCGGCAGACCTTTAGCGGTCGCATCATCTGCGCCGGCCGTTACACGGCGGAACGGGGCATCCGTCTGCTGGAGGCAGGGCTTGCCGATCTCATTGCCTTCGGCCGTCCCTTTATCGCCAATCCGGACCTGCCTAAGCGTATCGCCAACAACTGGCCGCTGAATCCCGTCGATCCAGGCACCATGTACGGCGGGACCGAGAAGGGCTACATCGATTATCCCGCTTACCAGATGTAGACGAACGGGGCCTTGCCCTGTATCAGGGCAGGGTCCGTCTTGGCGCTTGGTCTGCCGCGATTTATTCACGGTTTTGGCGAAACGACTTTCTTGGATATTGGAGAGGTGAGGATGTATCAACCCAGCTCTATTTCTTACCTACAGCATGCGGGATTTCAACGCACGTTCTCGCCTGACCGTCTTGGTTTGGGGTTGTTCTTCCCCATCGAGGCTTTTGACGGAGATCATCCGACTATGCTCAACCAGGTTGAGCTTGCGAAGCGCGCGGAGCAGCTTGGCTTTTCGGCACTATGGTTCCGAGACGTGCCGCTGAGAGACCCCAACTTTGGAGATGTGGGCCAGGTCTTCGATCCGTGGGTCTACATGGGGTTTATCGCCGCCCACACATCAGAAATCGCACTTGGCACAGCCTCGATCGCGCTGCCGCTGCGTAATCCTTTGCATACGGCCAAAGCTGCGGCCAGTGTCGATCAACTCAGTAACGGCCGGCTCCTCTTGGGAATCGCCTCGGGGGATCGTTCGGTTGAGTTCCCGGCGTTCAATGTCGACCCGGACAAACGCGGTGAAATCTTCCGAGAGTATTTGGACGTGATGCGGCAGGTGCAGCGCACGAGTTTTGAACCGGTGTATTGGAGTGATGGGAAGCTCGTTGGCGCTGATTTGATTCCAAAACCCACAACGAACGAGATTCCATTCTTCGTGACTGGACATAGCCGTCAGTCTTTGGATTGGATTGCTCGACATAGCTGCGGGTGGATCAGCTATCCCCGCCATCCTCATCTCCAGCGATCAATCGTACAGAGCTGGCGGCAGGAAGTTATCAAGCAATGCGGGAGCGTCTACAAGCCGTTCATGCAGTCGCTCTACATTGACCTCGACGCTTCACCGTCGATGCCAGCGTCGCCTATCCATCTAGGATTCAAGCTTGGCAGACAGCACCTCATTGAATTGCTGGAAGACCTTCAGGAGATCGGGGTTGATCATGTCATTTTGAATCTGAAATATGGCCGCCGCCCTGCCGACGAAGTTATTGAAGAGCTTGGATCTCATATCATTCCTCGTTTCAAGGCTCGCGATTCGACCGCATAATGGATAATGGTGTAAGTGGAATGTACGCTGAAAGCCCGGTCATCGTCTTAGCGGCGCGAATCTGGCTGTCGGCAGATCAAGATCGTTCAAGCCAAATCGAGGAGCCCATCAATCGCGTCAGTCGGCTGGCGCGGTTTTGAGGAGGCACGGTGCGCAACGATCGTCAAGACTTGTCCCACGGCTATCGAGTCGTTCGGTGGCAATGCCTGATACCATCGACCCGGAAGGGGTGGCGCGTAACCCCCATTTTTTCTTAAGCAAGCGTGCAATTTATGAGCATCGATGTCGGCGAAGCACTGAAGGCTCTGGGGAACCCAACCCGTTTGGCGATACTTGGGTGGTTGAAGGACCCGAAGAAGAATTTTCCAGAGCAAAACGTCGACCCCGAGGAATTTGGGGTCTGCGTGAGTATTATCCAAGAACGTGCAGGTCTGTCCCAATCGACGGTATCTTTGTACCTCGCATCGTTGCAACGTGCCCAACTGGTCACGTCGCAACGCATTGGCCCGTGGACCTACTACAAACGTCATGAGAAGAACATCTCGGCTTTTTTGAAGAAGCTGGAGGCATTGATCTGAGCAGCGCTATGACGCTGCCATCCCTTGCCGTTCGGAAGGTTGCAGGGGAGGGCGCCTCTATTTGGCGCCATACTTCCGCATCACGGTGAAGGACGCGAACGCGATCATCGAGCGCAGCCAGGCGATCGTGAGGCAGTGGCCGAAGATCGCCAAGAGTCTGCGCATCCCGGCGCGCGAACAGCAGCGGATGGCCTCCGCGTTCAGGCTGGTGGGACGACTATGATGACTGAGTGACGAAAAAGCTTTTATTTGAATGCAATAGTCGTTGTCCAGCTACGACAACAGCAAAGAATTCAAGATAGCCATGCCGGCTGGCGGCGAAAGTTGACGATTGATAGACTGAAGTAGCCGCCGCGCAATCGAGTCCATCTTCTGCGCAAAAGCGCTTTATTTTATGACGGTAAAAGTGACGGCAAAGTGCGATGACCATAACAATGAAAGCCAGTTTCCATAAGGATTACCGAGCCTCGGAAGCAATTGAGTGGGAGTGAGGTGTTTCTTGGTCTTAAAAGTTTCATCTTAAGTATCAAAGGTTTGCTAAGTTTCGATGACGGCCGTCGATACATCATCAACGACACAGATTTTCGAAGGCAGGCGATTGATTTAGAAATATTTTGTACGTTTCCGCTCGTGGCCGAGGTGCCTATACCGCGCGAAGATTTGACGGTAAATCTGACGGTGGATTCTTCTTCGAAATATCAGCATCCGCATTTACCGTCACATCCGGTTTCCTCAGACGGTAAAACCAAACAAGCAAGAAGGACCTGCAAATAGAGATTCGGCGAGCTTGAGCGATCCGTCTGCCTATTCGTGCTTTAATAAAGGACGGCCATGCCCAAAAACCCCAGAGATTCCGCCATTCTCAACCCCGCTGCTGGCACGGTGGAGGGCATCACCGAGGTTCGGCGCCAGGAGGCCCTGCTTAAAACCGGGGCTTTGCAGAACGCGATTTTCAACAGCGCGAACTTCTCCAGTATCGCCACCGACGCGAAGGGTGTGATCCAGATTTTCAACGTCGGTGCCGAGCGCATGCTGGGCTACGCGGCCGCCGACGTGATGAACAAGATCACCCCCGCCGACATCTCCGATCCGCAGGAAGTGATCGCGCGCGCCAAAGCACTCAGCGTCGAACTCGAAACCCAGATTGAGCCGGGCTTCGAGGCCTTGGTGTTCAAGGCC
>NCIH01000064.1:0-15637 GCA_002281975.1 Hydrogenophilales bacterium 17-64-11
CGCCGAACTCGGCCGCGCCGCGCATCCGCGCTCGGGCGACCTGTCGTTCCCGAAAGTGCGCCTGGAAGGCTGCACCCAGTGCAAGCGCTGCACGGTGGAATGCCCGTTCGGCGCCATCGACGAGGACGAGAAACGCTTCCCGGTGTTCAACGAATCGCGCTGCCGCCGCTGCGGCACCTGCATGGGCGCCTGCCCGGTGCGGGTGATCTCGTTCGAGAACTACTCGGTCAACACCGTCGGTGCGCAGATCAAGGCGGTCGACATCCCGGACGAGTTCTCCGAAAAGCCGCGCATCCTGATCCTGGCCTGCGAGAACGACGCCTACCCGGCGCTCGACATGGCGGGGATGAACCGCAACGAGTACTCGGCCTTCGTGCGCATCATCCCGATCCGCTGCCTCGGCTCGGTCAACACCATCTGGATCACCGATGCGCTGAACGCCGGCTACGACGGCGTGATGCTGATGGGCTGCAAATCCGGCGACGAATACCAGTGCCACTTCGTCAAGGGCTCCGAACTGGGCCGCGTGCGCATGTCCAAGATCGACGACACGCTGAAGACGCTGAATCTGGAATCGGAGCGGGTGCGCGATCTCGAAGTCGCCATCACCGACATCCAGCGGGTGCCCGAGATGATCGACAAGTATGCCGCCGAGCTGGTTGCCGTCGGCCCCAGCCCGTTCAAGGGATTCTAGTCATGCATCGGCCATTTTTGACGATGCATCATTAAGCAGGCAAGGACACGAGATGAGCGCAAACACCGCAGTGGCGGACAAATACCGCAACAACTTCCTGAAGGAAATCGAAGAACAGGTCGAGATGGGCGACTGGGTCAAGATGTGCATGCAATGCGGCGTCTGCTCCGGCTCCTGCCCGACCAACTTCCAGGGCGCGTGGGAGCATCCGCCGCAGGAACTCTTCATGATGATCCGCGCCGGCAAGCGCGAGGAAGTGCTGACCACCAGTTCGATGTGGAACTGCACCTCCTGCTACAACTGCATCGTGCGCTGCCCGCGCAAGCTGCCGATCACCCACATCATGCACGGCATCGCCGAATACGCGCACCGTCTCGGCATGGCGCCGAAGTTGCAGCCGACGCGCTTCTTTTCCGGCCTGTTCTGGAAGAACGCCACCAAGACCGGCCGCGTCAACGAACTCAAGCTGTCGATGGGGCTGTACTTCAAGGACGGCTTCGTTCAGGGCATCAAGAACGGCATGGCGATGCAGACGGTCGCACTGGGCCTGGTCAAGGCCAAGCGGCTGAACGTGATGGAGCTGTTCGGCGGCCACAAGTGCAAGGATCAGAAGGGCATTCAGGCAATGCTGAAGAAAGCCTACGAAATCGAACGCAGCCGCAAGGCCGCCAGGATGGCAGGCTGAGGAGAGAAAAATGGCCAAACATGAATACGCGTTTTACCCCGGCTGCTCGTCGCAGAAGGGCGCTTCCGCATCCAACTACCTGACCTCGGTCGAGGCGATGTGCAAGACGCTCGACGTCAAGCTCACCGAAATCCCCGACTGGAACTGCTGCGGCGCATCCATCGGTTATGCGGAAGCCGGCGAACTGCCGCGCCACGTTCTGAATGCGCGCAACTTTGCGCTGTCCGAGCAAAACCTGCCCGGACAGGAAATCGTCGCCACCTGCGCCGCCTGCTGGCTCGGCGCGCGCGAAACCCGCGAGCGCCTGACCCACTCCGACACGCTGATGGCCGACACCCGCGAAGCGCTGAAGGAAGCCGGCCTGACGATCAACGAGATGCCCGAGATCCGCCACATGGTCGAAGTGCTGATCGAGGACCTCGGCTTCGAGGAAATGGCCAAGCACGTCGTGCGTCCGCTCGAAGGCATGAAAATCGCAGGCTACGTCGGCTGCCAGACCAACCGCCCGTTCGGCGTCGCCGGCGAATCGTTCGAGAACCCGGTGTATCTCGACAAGATGGTCGAGATGGTCGGCGCCGAACCGATCCCCGAATACGAGCAGAAGGTGACCTGCTGCGGCGGCGCGCTGGCGTTCTCCGAGCCGGAAAAGGCGCAGGCGCAGATCAAGGACATCGTCGAGTCGGCCTACGACCACGGCGCCGAAATGATCGTCACGCCGTGCCCGCTGTGCCAGGCCAACGTCGAGATCTACCAGGGCCAGATCAACAAGCGCTACGGCACCAAGTTCGACATCCCGGTGATGTACTACAGCCAGTTGATGGTCGTCGCCTACGGCGGCGACGCCAAGGCCGCCGCGCTCAACGGCCAGGTCATCAAGGCGCGCCGGCTGGAGGAAATCGCCGCCAAGCCGGTCAAGCGCTGAGCCGGTCCGCGCGACAAAAAACAGGGGCATGCGGCCCCTGTTTTTTTGTCTGTCCGGAATGCGGCGCTATTTGCGCGCCGAATAGGTCGGCAGCGTAATCCGGAACGCCATGGCGATCAGCCGCAGTCCCAGGATGACCGCCATCCCGATCCAGGCTGCGATCACGGGGGACAGCCCCAGGGCCTGCAGGCCGATCAGCACCAGGGCGCCGGCCCAGGCGGCCGATGCGTACAGTTCGCCGCGCAGGAACACCAGCGGAACTTCGTTGCACAGCACGTCGCGCACCACGCCGCCGACGATGCCGGTGATGACCCCCATGAGGCTCGCCGCAAGCCAGGGCGCCTGCCACACCAGCGCGATCTGGGTGCCGACGATGGTGAACAGCGCGAGGCCGACGGCATCCGGTACGAGAAACAGGCGTGGCGGCAGGCGCAGGCCGCGCGCGGCGATGAAGACGGCCAGCGTCGTCGCCAGGGCAACGTACAGGTAAATCGGGTCGTCGAGCCAGAACACCGGACGCTGCAGCAGCACGTCGCGCACCGTGCCGCCGCCCAGCGCGGTGGCCATGCCCACCATGGCCACGCCGACCAGGTCCATGTTCTTGCGGCCGGCATCGAGCACGCCGGTAAGGGCGAACACCGCGACCGCCGCCAGGCCGACCCAGTACAGCAAATTTTCCATGACGTTTCGTGCAGAGCGGGCGGCGATTCGGCCACCCGGGGAATGTGGATGCCGGAGTATCGCAAGAAACGGCGGCAAGGGCATCCGGCGCCGCTTATTTCTTGCGCTCGCGCCGCAGCAGCTCGGCCTTGCGGGCGACGCCCCAGCGGTAGTCTGACAACGCCCCGTCGGCACGGATGGCGCGGTGGCAGGGGATCGCCAGCGCCACCGGGTTGCCGGCGCAGGCGTGCGCCACGGCGCGAAATGCCCTCGGTTGCCCGATGCGCGCGGCAATTTCCGAGTAGCTGGCGGTCCGGCCTGCGGGGATCGCCTGCAAGGCCTGCCAGACGCGGCGCTGAAAAACCGTTCCCCGGACGTCCAAAGGCAGATCCAGCACGCCCTGCGGCTGCTCGATATAAGCGATCACCCGGGCGATCCAGCGTTTGAGTTCGGCGTCGGCCGGCGCCAACCGCGCCTGCGGGAAGCGTGTCCGCAAGCGTTCGGCCAGGGCCTGCGCATCGTCGCCAAGTTCGATGGCGCACACCCCTTTGCCGGTAGCGGCGATGCTGACCCAGCCCAGCGCGCAGGGCTCGACGGCGCAAAAATGCCCGGCCGGGTTGAGCCCGGCTGCGGAGAGGGCGGCGTTCGGCAGGGAGGCGGCAGATTCGGTATCCATGGCGGACATTCCGCTGGGGTTGGAAGATCGCAGTGTCGACCGGTTCGGCGCGCTCCGCAATCCGGAACGTGCGTCCGAATCCTGCGCCTGTCGCACCGCCCGCCAAGCGGCGGTATGCTTACGTTTTGTCAAAAAAGCATACGAACATGAAAAGAGCCCAAGACCTCAACCAGCTGATCGACCTGGTGCACGAAGCGGTGTACGAAGTCGACGAACTGCGCGCCTGCCTGGAACACGATGACGACGAAGCCTCCACCTATGCGCCGTTTCTGGACGATCTCGACAGGATGCTGCGCGACCTGCACGAATCGATGGTGTCCGGCAAATACGCGGGCGTGGGGAGCGGCGAGGATCTGGTTTTCATGCCGCTGTTCAAGAAGCACGAGCGCAGCATTCCCTTCCGCGAGCTGCTGCGCACGATCAATGCGACACATCGGGAAGGGTTCGAGCCTTGAGCCGGAGGCGGCAAAGAACTGCCACTGACTTTAAGGGCCGCTTCCCGGCCGGCGGCGGCCAGCCAGCGTCTCTCGTCATGCGGCAAGCTTGCCGGACGGACGTCGAAGCGAAGCGTGCAGCATGCCGCACATAATCCTGTGATCGCCTCCAGGCGCTGGCCATGCGTTTTTCCGCCGGCGATGTGGTTCCATTTGCCCAGGCGCGCGCCAATCTCTCCGAACCGGCCGATCAGGCCAAGGCCGGCGCCGAGAAAATCACCACCGAAAACGGCGATAGTCGCGTTGCCCTGATCGATGCCGAGCGGCTGGATTGCTACCACCGGCTCGAACGCGAGCGCATCCGCCCGCTGCTGATCGACGACACCCACCGCAGGTAGGCCCCGCCAGAAAGCGTGGCTGATCGCCCGGTCCGGGTCGAACTGACCGCGAGCTTCCTGGAATGCCCCGGCGCCGTCGAAGCCTTCCCGCTGGAGGCTGGCGCGGGGGTCGGCCAAGCGGTTGCCAGTCTGGTGGCTCAGGCAGATCCCGGTGCCCTGATCGTAATCGGCATGACGGCCTATTTTGCAGGCGTGGTGCAGGCGCCCATCACCGCGTTTGTTATCGTGATGGAAATGACCGACAGCCACGACATGGTGGTGCCGCTGATGCTGGCCACCCTGTTCGCGACCGCAGTGTCCCGCATGATTTGCCCCCGCCCGCTTTACAAGGCGCGGGCGGGTAATTATCTCGACCGGGTACGACCCGATAGCGTCATGCCACCTGTCGGCAAATAGCGCGCTGCCGATATTCAATTCGTCCGGCAAAACCCTCACCGTCCGGGCTTCCCCATAGCGCACTCGTGCCGCTCAGGTTTCGCCTGTATTCCGTGCCAGCGCACGATCGATCTTGTCGTCCGCTTCCGCCACCAGCGCAGCCAACCCGTTGGCCGCTTCATCGAGCGATTGCTTCACCGACTGCTCGTTCCGGTCGATCTGTTCGCTGAGTTCCCTGACCGTGGCGCGCACATCGGCGAATTCGCGTTCGATTTGTGTGCGCAATTCGATGAGACGCGAGGCTTCGGCTGTTTCCGCAAGCTTGCGCTGAGCCTGCAATTCTTGGTTGTGGTGCCGCGACTCGATCAACATGTTCGTGCGCAAGGCCAAGGCATAGAGGATGAACAGCCCCACTACAATCAGCATGGCGCCGAGCAGGATCACGCCGAGTGGTCCTTCGACATCGAACACGATAAAGGACAGCGTGGCCGGCGAACTGAGGACCGACCAGTTTGCCAAGCTGAACACCGCGAGCAATAACAAAACCACCAGAATGACTATGCCAAGAAAATTCATTGCTCGTTCTCCCCATTTTGGAGCTTCTGCTTGGAATCCGGACAGCTTTCTCAATATAGACAGTAAGGTGGGCAGGCAGCCGCCACCTGCATCCGCCCTCGGCTATCTGCACCAATTAAGCCAGCTTCAGGCTGCGGTTAACCGACTCACTCATAGTCTTCCGGGTGGTCAGCGGCGAGACTTTCCCGATAGTACTGCTCGAGTTCATCCTGGTAGAAGAACCGGTCTTCACCGAAGGCGGGTTTGAGGTCGCTCAGCCATGTAGCGTGTTCGTCATAACGTGCAAAGAATGGTCGGTGTATCCAATCCGGGTTGCGCCCCTGGAGAAGCCGCATTTGTATGACTTTTTCCCCCCTGATCTCACACACGCCCAGTATATGCACCTTGCCAGGATTGGCGGACATGCTGGGGCCACGCACGGTCCGACCTAGACCGCTCACGCGTTGGTAAGCTTCGCGGAAGATTTCCCACCCACGCACCAGGGGCACACTGAAATAATGCTGGGCGCCGGTGTCGCGTGCGATGAACATGTAGTACGGCACACAGCCCAGATCCACCTGCCTGTCCCACATCTCGGCCCACAGGGCAGGATCGTCGTTGATGTGGCGCAGCAGGGGGGATTGGGTGCGAATGAGCGCGCCGGTTTGACGTACCTGTGCGATAGCCTGGCGCACCGGTTCCGGCGCCAGTTCACGGGGATGATTGAAGTGGGCCATCAGGGCCAGATGCTTGCCGCTTTCCCCGACCTTGCGGAACAGCGCCAGCAGATCGCTTGTGTCGTCGTCGCTCAGGAATCGGTAAGGCCAGAAGCTCAGCGCCTTGGTGCCGATGCGGATGTGGCGCAGATTGGGCAGATCGGCTTCGAGCAGGGGATCGATGTAGAGCGCCAGGTTGCGTGCCGACATGATCAGCGGATCGCCGCCGGTGAACAGCACGTCGGTGACCTCGGGGTGGGCCTTGAGGTAGTCGATCAGACGATCCACTTCGCGGCTGGCGAACTTAAGATCGGACAAGCCTACGAATTGCGGCCAGCGGAAACAGAAGCTGCAATAGGCGTGGCAAGTCTGACCCTGGCTGGGAAAGAACAGCACAGTTTCCCGGTACTTGTGTTGCATGCCATCGAGGGGTTCGCCCTCGAGGCTGGGAATGTTGTGGCTGATCTGCCCGGCCGGATGCGGATTGAGTTGCAGGCGGATCTGGTTGGCAGCGGCCTTGAGTGCGGCGTTGTCGGCACCGCCTTTCAGCAAGGCGGCCATTCCCTCGTAGTGATGCGGCAACAGCATGCCGCGCTGGGGAAAGGTGAGCACGAACAGCGGATCGGCAGGCGCCCGCTCCCAGTCGATGAGATGGTCGACAACAAAATTGTTGGTCTTGAAAGGCAGAACATGTCCCACCACTTCGATATCGAATTGAATGGATTCGGGCAGCCGCGCCATCTGCGGAATGTCGCGGAAGTTGTTCAGGGAATAGGCTTTGTATCTGGAGGTTTCCTGCATGTATTGTTACCTGTTTATTTTTGGATGGACACATAAAGCGGCGGTGCGCTGCCGTCCCTCGCCTGGCCGGGATAGAGGGTGAGGTGAGGGAACGGAATCTCGATGCCGAGGCGATCGAATTCCTTCTTGAGTCGCAGCAGAAAGGCCCGTTTCACGGTCCATTGCTGAAGCGGCTGTACCTTGATACGGAAGCGGATCGTCACTGCCGAATCGGCCCAGGCGTCGACCCCCGCGAGATCGAGGTCGTCGAGGATCAGCGGGCCGAGGGTTTCGTCGGCGCGCATCTCCGCTGCGACTTCGCGGATGACCTCGAACACTGCCTCGATGTTTTCGCGATAGGCCACGCCGATATCGACCAGCGCATAGGCGTAGCCACGGCTGCGGTTAGTGACAGTTGTGATGCTGCCATTGGGAATGAAATGCACGCTGCCTTCATAATCGCGCAGGCGGATGTAGCGCAACGTGATTTCTTCCGCCAAACCGCCCAGTCCCGCCACTTCCACCACATCGCCCTGACGCACCTGGTTTTCCAGCAGCAGGAAAAATCCGGTGAAGTAATCCTTGACCAGGCTCTGCGCGCCAAAGCCGATGGCAAGGCCGACGATGCCGGCTGACGCCAGAATGGGCGCGATGGAAATACCGAGTTCCGACAGCACCAGCATGACAGTGATCAGGGCGATGAGCACTGCAGCGACGTAGCGCAAGACACGGCCCAGTGTTTCCAGGCGCTTGTGCTGCTCGGGGTCGTGGGTGTGCTTCTGCAACTGCTTGCGCAGCACCGGGATGACCCTGCGCGACAACGCCAGCATGACCCATGCGATGACAAGAATGAGACCGATACGCAGCAGCGCTCGCGACAGGTCGGTCCAGGGAACGAGTTCGTTAAAAAACACAGCGGTCAAATCCACGTTCACTCCTTGATCTATGTTGCCGATATGCCAGAAAGGGCAGACCGGAGCTGCGGCTCAATCAGTCAGCCATTGACACGACAGTGCAGGCACGATGAGTGCATCGTTTTCCGCCTCGGCGCGCGTACCGGCGCAGATATCTTTCATCGCGTCCAGTTGGAAGAAACCGTTGCTTTGCAAAGCATCGAGGGGAAGCATCTGCGGCTCGCTATTGAAGTTGACGACCACCAGCACCCGGTTACGGCTCTGCTGCGCGTCGCTGCGGGAAAAAACCAGCAGATTGGGGTTGTCCACTGCCAGCAATTGGCGGTTGTCAAAATCCGCGAACGCAGTCGTTTCCTTGCGCAACGCGATCATTTTTTTCAGGGTGCTGAAGATGCGCTGCTCGACCGTTCCGGACTCATGCCGTTTTTTGGCCTTGTTCCAGTCGAAATACGAACGATGCATCCAGCGGTTGTCGGCGGCCACGCTCGGATCGGTGAGGTATTCCAGGCTGTTGAGCGTGCCGATTGCATCGCCGTAATACAGCAGCGGGATGCCACCGAACGACAGGATCACGCTGTGCAGCAGCACGATGGTCCTGACCGCGGCGTCGATCGCGGCGTCATCCCCGCTCTCGAGTGCCGACTCCAGCCCGACCAGTGAGGCGAGCGAGCCGGAGATGCGCGCGTCGCCCGTTTTCGGGTTTTCGCCGAACGGCAGGCCGCGGGCGGGCGAACCCGGAAACCTGCCGGTGTAGTAATCGACGATGAAGCGCCGGTGCGGCGCCGGCTCATAGCCCGCCAGCCGGATATCGCTGTCGTCGAACCCTAGCCCGATATCGTCGTGGCAACGCACGTAATTGAGCCAGGTCGCCCGTTCCAGCTTGGCTGGAAGATTCTTGATGCCCTGGTTGAGCAAGGCTGCATTCTTCGTTGCCACCGCATCCCACAGCAGCGCCATCAGCGTGGCGTTGTAGGCGATCTCGCACTCCTTGGCATTGATCGCGTCCTCGCCGAAATACTTCGAGATCTCACTGGGCGCCACGATGGCTTCTGCGATGAACAACACGCCCGGTGCGGTGACCTGGCAGCAATCCTTCATCAACTGCAGCAGCAGATGCGCTTCGCGCTCGTTCTGGCAGGTGCTGCCCATCTTCTTCCACAGAAAAGCAACTGCATCCAGGCGCAGGATGTCGGCCCCCCGGTTCGCCCAGAACAGGATGATGTTGATCATTTCGGTCAGCACCGCCGGGTTGCGGTAGTTCAGGTCCCACTGGTAGGCGTTGAACACGGTCATCACCCATTTGCCCATTTCCTCGTCCCAGGTGAAGTTCCCAGGCGCGGTAACCGGAAAGATTTCTGGCATGGTTTCTTCGTAAATGTCGGGAATCTCGCGATCGTCGAATACGTAGTAGTAATCCTGGTAGTGCTTGTCGCCCTGGCGCGCGAGCCGAGCCCATTCGTGTTCATTGGAGGTGTGGTTGACCACCACATCGAGGACCAGCAGCATGTCGCGCCGCTTGAGCGTAGTGGCCAGCGCCTCGACATCCTCAGTGGTCCCGAAACGCGGATCGATCCGGTAAAAGTCGCGCACTGCGTAACCGCCATCGCGGTGGGCGGGCGGGCAGTCGAGTATGGGCATGACGTGCAGCAGGTTGATGCCGAGTTCCTGCAGATAGGGCAGATGGTCGTGCAGGCCTTTCAGGTCGTCCGCGAAACGGTCGCAGTACAGCGCCATGCCGACCCACTTCTGGCTGAGGAACCAGTTGTAGTCGCGCTCCCGCGTCAGATCGGATTTCCGCAGAACTGGCGCGCGCTCGATGTAGCGGAAGGCGAGCGTCTCGACCAGGCGCACCATCTGTTCCTTGAAGTCGGGACGCTCGCCGTAGAGCAGTTTGAACAGCGAATGAATTGCGTAGAAATTGGCCCCGAGCCGAGTATAGAAATGACGCAGTCGATGGTTCCCGATTTCGGGTTTGAGCTTGAGCAGGATTTCGTTCAGCAGGGCGTGGGAGGCTTGTTCGTACATGGCTGCTTTTTGCTTTTCACGCCCGGCTGGTTGGGCGCGGAGTCGAAGCGCGCATCGATTCATCTGGCGACAGTAGCCAACCCCAGGTGGCGGGAATGAAATGGACCACGCCTTCGAGAATGCCGGCGCTGTAATTTCCATTCATGCCGAGCAGTCCGCCGCGTGCGAGATACAGCTTTTCGAGATCCGCATGCGCCACCGCTTCGGCGCGCACCGATTCCTGGGCATTGGCGACCAGCACCGAGGGAATGCGGCTGACCAGAGCCTCCATGTCGTTGCCGCTGTCGCCGGCGAACACAGTGCGGTTCAGCGAAATGCCCAGGCGTGCGCGTAGGAACTCCAGGGCGTGCAGCTTGCTGGCGGATGCGGGCAACACGTCCAAAAGGCCGGTGGCAGAGGTTTCGTCAATGCTCCACACCAGGTTGATGCGCGCCCCGCTGGCTTCGAGACGTTGCCGGATACCATTCAACAGTTCAGCCGGCTCGTCCAGCGGAGGCGCGCAATAACTCAGCTTGCAGGCGCCTTGCCTGACAGCATTCTGCAAGTGCAGGCCTGGAATTTCACCCACGCTCATAGCCAGTTCGGCATGGCTGCGCCCGCCCCAATCGGTGGCGATGGCCTGTTGCCAGTCCTGCATCTGTCGCCAGTCGTTCGCGTCGATTTCATACAGACTGGTGCCCACGTCGGCGATGACAAAATCGGGCCGGGGCAAATCGTATTCTGCAATGGCGGCCTCGACCGACTCCAGATGGCGGCCGGTCACATAGGCGAGCCGGACCTCTGGCCGTGCGGCGAGGCGGTGAAAACGCTGCCGCGCCGACGGCGATTCCGGCTGGCTGCCATTGGGTATCAGGGTGCGATCCAGATCGGTGGCAAGCAGGATAAACGCGTCCATTCAGGCAGCCTCCCTAGATGGCACCCGGCAGGTGCCATAGAAATCGTAGTGCTCGATGGCTTCAAGAATGCCGCGCGCATATCCGGCCTGGGCGAAGTAGATTCTCTCCACTTCGGCGAGGGCGCGCAGCTCGTCGTTGTGTCGATTCGCCACCACCACCGCCAAGGTGTTGCCGCGCATCATGTCTTCGTCTGAGCCGGAACCGCCCGCCACCAGAATCTGTTCCAGCGGCACTCCCCACTGGTCGGCGAACCAGCGCACAGCAAAACCTTTGGAGGCGCGGATAGGCAGCACATCGAGGAACTGGCCGAAGGACAGCGTGACGTTGACGGTCTGGTCGCCCTGATGCAGCAGGCGGTTGATTTCCCCCTGCGAAGGCGCGACCTGGGGATCGATGTAGTAGCTGATCTTGAAGCGGCTCTGCTCGGACTTGGGCTGGCGCTTCAAGCCGGGCAGTTCGTCGAGGATTGCGCGCACCATGGCGGGCGTCCATAGGTGGTCGATGTGGCGGGTCCAGGCGAGGTCCATCGCGTATTCCGGCGCGAAGTGAATTTCAGCGCCGAGACTGGTGATGAGCACATCCGGCATCGGGATGCCGTAGCGGCGCATGATCTTGATTGCGGACTCCAGAGATCGCCCGGTCGCCACACCGAAACTGGCGCACTTGCGGTGTTCCCGCACCACCCTGAGGAAGTCCGCCAGCGATTCCGGATCACCCAGCAGATTCTGGTCCAGGTCGGTGAACAGCGCGCGATCATGGTAAAGCTTGAAGCGGCGCGAGGCCATCGGGCGGGCGAGGCGGCTGTTTTCCAGCAGCGGCTTCACCGCGGCCAGATAAGTTCGCGCATGCGCCGGCCAGGCGTAATGCTGCTGCACGCCACGCAAGCCCGCTTGCGCCATCTGCGTCCAGGTGTGCTTGTCCTTCAGCGTCGTCAGCAGGGCGGCCGCCATGTCTTCGGGGCTGAGCGGATCGATCAGGTAGCCATTGTGGCAGTTGCCGATGATGTCCTGCGGTCCGCCGTCAGACGTGGCGACGATGGGCAGTCCGCTGGCCGCCGCCTCGATCAGGGTCAGGCCGAAGGGCTCGGTCAGCGCCGGGTTGACGAACACGCCGCCAGATGCCGCCGCCAGCCGGTACAGAAGCGGCACTTCGTCGCGCCGATGATGCTTGGGGTAGGCCACCTTGCCGTACAGGTCGTAGCGGTCGATATCCAGTAGCAGATCGCCGAGCACGCTCTGGGCGCCGTTGTCGAGGTCGCGGATGTCGTCGCGGTTGCCGGCCACCACCACCAGATTGGCGCGGTCCTGCAGTTCCGCCGATTCGCCATAGGCCTGCACCAGGGTTGCGATGTTCTTGCGCTCGTCCGGACGCGACACCGTCAGGATCATCGGCTTGGCCGGTTCGTTGAGAAAGCGTGCCACCTCGGCGGCAATGGGCGCGCGCTGTTCGCTGCCGTCCGGCGGCATGAAGCGCGTGAGGTCGGTGCCGGGCGGAATGACCCGCATCTGCTCGGGCTGATAGTGGTCGTATAGGCCGTACTGTTCCTCGATCTCGTTGGCTGTGGAGGCGATCACCAGCGAGGCAGAACCCAGCGTCAGTTCTTCCGCTTCCACCCGTCGCGCCATGTGATAGCGGGTCTCGATCGCGTCGCGTTTCACGCCCGAGGCGATCAGGCGGCGACGCTTGACCCGGCCCAGCGAATGACCGGTATGCACCTGCGGCACCCCCAGAAGATTGGCCAGGCGGGTGCCGACGTAGCCGGCATCGGCATAGTGACTGTGGACGATGTCCGGACTCAGGCCTTCAGTACGCAGAAAAGCCAGCGCGTTGTCGGCGAAGGAATCCAGGTGGCCCCACAACTCCTCCTTGCGGAGGTAGCTTTCGGGTCCCGCATCAATCCGCACGATCCGCGCCTTGCGACCCAGCGCCTCGATGGACTCGGCGTAAGCGGAATCAAGTTGCGGATCCACCACGCGCCGGGTCATCAAATCCACCCGGGCCACCTCGGGCAACTCCGCCAGCGCGCGCGCCAACTCCACCACATACAGGGTCTGGCCGCCGGTATCGGCATCGCGTCCGAGTTCCAGATCGCGGCCGCGAATCAGGCCATGCACACTCAACAACACGATATAAAGCGGTTTCATGCGGCCACCCCACTTGCAAGCTGCCATGCCGTGATGAACGGCCGGTAAAAATCGTCACTGTCCGGGATCGCCCCGCGCAGGCGGCAGATTTCTCCGGCGAAGTGGTGGGCGCGGTCCAGGGTCTGTTCTGCCGGCCAGCCCTGGATCAATCCGAGCAGGAAAACCGCGGCGAAGCCATCGCCGGCGCCCACGCTGTTGGCCATATCGACGAGCGGCGGCGTTGCTGCGGTATGGTGGTAGGTGCCATCGCTCTGCAACAGCCAGGCCCCGTTCCAGCCTTCGGTGACCAGCAATTGCCCGATTCCGAAGGCGTGCAGCAGACGCTTGCCGAGCACCACTTGCGAAGCGTTGCCCAGCTCCATCATGTGCGCGACGCGGAGCAACTCCTCCTCGTTCATCTTGACGATCTCCGCCTTGCCCAGCGACCAGCGCAGCACGTCCTTGCGCACCCAGGGGTCACGCAGGTTGAGGTCGAGAAATCCCTTTGCGTGGGTGGCCTGCATGAGTGATCGCAATGCTGGATGCGCGGCCGGTCGCGCAATTGGGCGCGGCGCGGTGCGTTGTGCCAGGGTGCCGAAATAGAGCCACTGCGGACGGCTTGACAGGCCAATCATCCGGGCCATGTCGGCGTGTATGAAATCCCAGGCTTGATCGGGTGCAATTTCGAAGCGATGACCCTGGCCATCGGCTTCCACCTCGATCCGTATCGCGCCGGTGGGATGCAGGCAATCCAGCTGCACGCCGTTGATCGGCAAGCCTGCATCGTGCATCGCTTCCAGCAGGCGGCGGCCGTGCTCGTCCTTGCCGATGCGGGTGACCAGTACCGGAACCAGCCCAACGCCCCCGCCCAGTCCGCGCAAATGATGCGCAACGTTGAGAGGGGCGCCGCCCCAGATCTCCCGATCCGGAAAGCAGTCCATCAATATTTCCCCAAACAGAAGGATGGTGGAGGGATTGGGCTCCGAAAGAGAATGAGGGAGGGGAGACATCGTTGTTTCAACCATGTCTGACAGATGTCCAGGATGTCATTGCAGCGAGCTCCCTTGCGCTTTAGCCGCAATTGCTAGGGATCAGCAAATCAAGAATCCGGTGTGTTTGTTGAACGTCATGGCTTTATCTCCTGCGTAGGTGAGGCGCTTGGTTACGTGCGAAAACGGTTCTAATGAGTTTTTATTATTCAACAAAATACTATTATAGAATAGCATTAAGCTGTTTCAATGGCCGCCCGTTACGATGTGTCGGACTTTCACGAGTACCCACACCCTTCCCACTCACGCACTAGACCTACTTCATGTCTTCGCCACTTGTTCTAGAAACCCTGCAAAAATTCCGACTCATCATCGGCGCCGTGCGACAGCATTCACGTGCGCTGGAAGCGGCTTGCGGTATTGGGGGGACGCAGGTTTGGATGCTTGCGACCATTGCCGACACACCGGATATCACTGTGTCGCAACTGGGTCAGGCGCTATCGATCCATGTTTCGACAGCAAGTAATCTGCTGGACAAACTCGCCCGCGCGGGATTGGTGGAGCGTTTGCGTGGCGAGGAGGATCGGCGCGTGGTCCGTCTTCGCTTGACGGATAAAGGCAGAGATATCGTTGCACGCGCGCCGCGGCCGCTGACCGGCCTCGTGGTCGACGCGCTGGAGAAAATGCCTGAAGATTCGCTGACCAGACTGGACGATGAACTGGCCATCCTGATTAAACAAATGAATCAACTGGATCGAAGCGCAGCCAACGAACCCTTGTCCAATCTGGTGCGTTGACCAGACTGGTCGACGATAGAGGTTAAGAGGCAAAGACAAGGTTCTGATTCTGAACGAGCGGTGATCAAATCCTTTAGTTTAGTTATGCTCCCGGAAAGGCGGCCGTCCGTGGCCGGCAACACAATCAGACTCCCGTCAACAACGAAGGGGTCGGACATGGAGACCGATCAAGCTCGGGAGCTTGGAACAGGGACAAACTGGTCGGCCAAGGGCTTCCGCTCAAGCCCAAGGACATCCGGGCCGTCCGAATCCACCTCCAAAATGAACATCGCGCCCGTGACTTGGCTATGTTCAACCTGGCGATCAGCAGCAAGTTGCGTGGCTGCGATCTAGTGAATCTGCACGCTCGGGACGTGATGCACGGCAACCAGATATTGCCCCGAGCGATGGTCGTGCAGCGAAAGACCCGGTACCCCGAATTGACCGAACCGACCAGGTCTGCGGTATCGGCATGGATCGAAATGGCAAGTTTGGGGCCGGAACACTACCTGTTCCCCAGTCGCCTGGCGAAATCGCCCCATATTTCTACCCGTCATTACGCCCGGATCGTGCACCGATGGGTTGCCGCCATTGGACTCGATTCGGCGGTCTATGGCACGCACACCATGCGACGGACCAAGGCAACACTGATCTACAAGCGAACCAAGAACCTAAGAGCTGTCCAACTCGTGCTCGGCCATACCAAGCTGTAGAGCACAGTTCGATACCTTGGGATCGAGGTCGATGACGCGCTGGAGATCTCGGAGCGGACTGAGATTTAGAAGCAGGATCGCCGGCCGCCCGAAAGGCGCCCTGAAGGCTCTCGTGCGGCCGCTTTCAGGCTCAGCGGCATTTATAGCCAATGGTCGGTGTGCGGCGGCATCGCTGACCTAGGCGGCGCAGTACGCCAACGGCGGCTCTGGCCGGATTCTGTTGAAAAACTCGATGTCGCAGCCGAGTCCATTCCCTACCAAGGTGATTTTTTGAAACGTTGCCCCTTTCGGGCCTTATAACCGGGT
>NCIH01000065.1:0-15590 GCA_002281975.1 Hydrogenophilales bacterium 17-64-11
CGAGAACGCCAAAGTGACCGACGGCATGGCGTCGAAGGCGGCGAAGGAGGCCACCGAAGGCGGCGAGGCGGTGAAGCAGACGGTGACCGCGATGAAGAGTATCGCCGGCAAGATCGGCATCATCGACGACATTGCCTACCAGACCAACCTGCTGGCGCTGAATGCCGCCATCGAGGCGGCGCGCGCCGGCGAGCACGGCAAGGGCTTCGCGGTGGTGGCGGCGGAAGTGCGCAAGCTGGCGGAACGCAGCCAGGTGGCGGCGCAGGAGATCGGCGAACTGGCGAGCGGCTCGGTGGACATGGCGGAGCGGGCCGGCAAGCTGCTGGACGAGATCGTGCCCTCCATCAACAAGACCTCCGACCTGGTGCAGGAAATCACCGCCGCCTCGGAAGAGCAGGCCAGCGGAGTGGGCCAGGTGAACGTCGCCATGAACCAGCTCAACCAGGCCACCCAGCAGAACGCCAGCGCCTCGGAAGAGCTGGCCGCCACCGCCGAGGAAATGAGCGGCCAGGCCGAGCAGTTGCAGCAGCTGATGGCGTTCTTCAAGGCCGGCAACGCAGCTGCCGCGACGATGCGCCAGGCCGCCGCGAAGTCCGCCGCGCCCATGAAGCAATTGGCCAAGGCTGTGCAATCCGCCACCGAACCGGTGGGCGAAGCCGAGTTCGTGCGTTTCTGAGGGGATGGCCATGAACGCACTGGTCAAGCTTGAAAGCCGGGCGGCGGCGCTGTCCGCGGCCGCCCGGGAGCCCCTGCAATATCTCACCTTCATGCTGGGAGGCGAGGTGTTCGCCATCGGCATCCTGCATATCAAGGAGATCATCGAATACGGCCAGCTTACCGCCGTGCCCATGATGCCGGAGTTCATCCGCGGCGTGATCAACCTGCGCGGCGCGGTGGTGCCGGTGGTGGACCTGGCCAGCCGCTTCGGCGGCAAGCCCAGCCAGATCACGCGGCGCAGCTGCATCGTCATTCTGGAACTGGAATCCGAAGCGGGCGATCAGGTGATCGGCGTGGTGGTGGATGCGGTCAACGAGGTGCTGGAGATCGCCGCTGCCGACATCGAGCCGCCGCCCTCGTTCGGCACCCGGATCCGCACCGATTTCATCCATGGCATGGGCAAGGTGCAGGAACGTTTCGTCATCATCCTCAACGTCAACAATGTGCTTTCCACCGAGGATCTGGCGCGCCTCGGCGAGGCCGCCGCCGACGGGCAGGAGACGGCGTCCTGAGCCCTCATCGCAGCCGGCCGGTCCGCGAAGACGGCCCGGCGCAAATCAAGGCCGGAACGCGTTCCGGCCGACCGAAAGGAGCAGCCACCATGGCGCATCACAGCAATGAGCCGGCGGCTCGATCGACAGACCTGCATGCCATCGTGCGCATCGGCAACGGCATCAGAGAGGTGGTGGATGCCGCCCGCGAGGTGAATCTGGCGGCCTTGAATGCCATGCTGTCTTCCCGCCGCGGCGGCGACAGCGCGGTGGGCTTCCGGGTGGCATCGGCGGAGCTGCGGGGGGTTTCCTCCCGCATCATGGAGGCCATGCATGGCTTGACCGCGCTGGTGTCCGGCATGGTCGGCGAAGTGGCCCAGCGCCAGCGCAGGCAGCGCAACCAGGCCTGTTTCCAGCGGGCGCGGGACAAGCAGGTGCACGTCGCCGGCCGGCTGGCGGAAGTCCTCGGCGATCAGAAAGCGGAGATGGTCCGCTTGAACCTGTCGCTCGGCCTGCGGCGGCGCGAGCTGCACCTGTTGGCAAGCCGGGCGCTGCGCCTGTGCGACCTGGGGTTGAGCCTGTCCCGCAGCGCCCTGATCGAGGCCGCGCATGGCGGCGAATCGGCGCCTGCCTTGAGGCAGGTGGCCGAGCAACTGGCCCGGTCCATCCATACCGTGGCGAACACGCTGGGTGGGGTGCGCGCCGAAGTGGAGGAGGCGAGCGCATGAAAAGGCTGGAAACCCTGTTTTCGGACGGCCCGCATCAATGGCGGGTGATCGCCCGCGACCCGCAGCGCGCCAGCGCGCTGATCGATACCAACGAATACCTGGTTGCCCACGGCAACGAGGCCCTGCTCACCGACCCCGGCGGCATGGAGATTTTTCCGGTGGTGTTTTCCGCCCTGGCGGCCGGCTTCGACCCGGGCCGGGTGAAATGGATATTCGCGTCCCACCAGGACCCCGACGTGGTCAGCAGCCTGAGCCTGTGGCTGGAGTTCAACCCGGCGCTGCGCTGCTATGCCAGCCGCATCTGGGGCAGTTTTCTGCCGCATTACGGCGGCGACGCAAGCACCTTCATCGGCCTGCCCGACGAAGGCGGGAAGATTCCCCTCGGCGGCATCGAACTGGATGCGGTGCCGGCGCATTACCTGCATTCGTCGGGCAACCTGCATCTGTACGACGCCAGGGCGCGGATACTGTTCAGCGGCGACGTCGGGGCGGCCTTGCAGCCGCCGGAAGAGGACGCACTGTTCGTCGCCGATTTCGACCGCCACATCCGCCATGCGCAGGGTTTCCACCGCCGCTTCATGGGCTCCCGGGCGGCCGTGCTGGACTGGTGCGAACGCGCCGCCGCCATGGATATCGACCTGCTCTGTCCCCAGCACGGCTCGATCTACCAGGGGGCGGACGTGATGCGCTTCATCAACTGGTTCGCGGAACTCGAGGTGGGGTCCGGTCTGCGGGTATCGCAGCCGCAATCGAAGAAAGCTGCGTGAGGCCGCCATGCCTGATGCCAGGCTCAGCGACAACGATTGCGCCCGCTTCCGGCAGATGCTCTTCTTCCAGCGGCGAAGATGCCTGAACCCAGGCGATGGTGCTGGCCGAGCGCCTGGGCGAGACGGCCTGGGAGATCCGGGGGGCGGACATCGGCACCCGCGTGCAGGAGCAGGCGCGCGCGGCATGACGGCAAGGCGGACGGGAAGATGCCGGCAACGATTCCGGTTTGCCCTTGAGTGTCGCGATTGAGCGGGGGACGCGCCATGTCCGGCCATGAAGCGGGGAAGCGCGCGGCGCCGGCGGGGAACCTGCACGCCGCCGGCGCCGCGCTCCTGGTTCTGGCCGCGCTCCTGCTGATCTGGCAGTCCGTGCCGGCGGGCCGGCTTGCCCTCGACACGGCTTTCTTCCTGCCGTTCCACATCGTGGTGGAGATGTTCGCCGTTGTGGTGGCTGCGATGGTGTTCGCGACCGGCTGGCATATCCACGACAAGAAACGCCCGGCCGCTTCAATGGTGCTGGCCTGCGCGTTCCTGGCCGTGGCGGTGCTGGATTTCCTGCATGCCATGTCCTACCCCGGCATGGCGGATTTCATCACCCGCAACACGCCCGGCAAGGCCACGGTCTTCTGGCTGGCGGCGCAATACGCCGCCGCGTTCGCGTTGCTGGCCTTCGTCCTGATGCCCTACCGGCGCATGGGCGGCGCCCCCCGGCGCGGGTGGCTGGCCGCGAGCCTGCTGTATGTGCTGCTGGCGGGGTACGTGGGGATGTGGCACGCGGACTGGCTGATGGACGGCGTCCGCGGCGCGCCTTTCACTGCCGGTCCGGTGGTCGGGGCGGTGGCGGCGAACCTCGTTACGCTGGGCCTCCTGCTCTGGCACCGGCACGAATTCAATCGCCTCTGCCACCATGCCTTGATCTATGCGGCGGCATTCCTGCTGGCGAGCGAAGCTTTCTTCATGCTGCATCCGCAGGCCGCCAGCATGGCCAATGCACTGGGCCATGTCTACAAGGCGCTGGCCTACCTGTTCCTGTACCGCGCCGTTTTCCAGAACAGCGTCCTGGCGCCGATCGAGCGCTTCCGGCGGGCGCGCGCGGAGATGGCCGAAATCGAGCGGCGCCACCGCGAACTGCTGGAAACCGCGCCCGACGCCATCATGGTGGTGGATGCGCAAGGGCATATCCGGATGGTGAACGGGCGCCTCGAGCAGATGTTCGGATATGCCCGCAGGGAGCTGCTGGGGCAGAAAATGGAAATACTGGTTCCGGACCGGCAGCGCGCGCAGCACCATGGCCACCGGCAGCATTTCATCCGGGCCCCAGCCGTTCGCGCCATGGCCAGCAAGCTCGATCTGGTCGGGCGCCGCAAGGACGGCAGCGAGGTGCCGGTGGACATCGCCCTCAGCACGTTTCGATCCGATGCCGGCATCCAGGTCACGGCATTCATCCGCGACATGAGCGATCGCCGGCGCATGGAGGCGGATTTTCTCCATCAGGCCACGCACGATGCCCTGACCGGCCTGCCCAATCGCACGCTGTTCCAGGACCGCCTGGTCCACGCCATGATCCAGGCACGCCGCCATGACCGGCTGATGGCACTCATCATGCTCGGGCTGGACAATTTCAAGATCATCAATGACGGGCTGGGGCACCACTACGGCGACCTGCTGCTGGCCGAGGCGGCCCATCGCCTGACGGCGGTGCTGCGCCCGGACGACACCGTGGCCCGCCTGGGAGGGGACGAGTTCGCGCTGCTGCTGAACGACCTCGGCCACGTCGAGGACGTGGGGCAGGTGGCGGACAAGGTGCTGCAGGCGTTTTCGCGGCCGTTTCGCGTCGGCGACAACGAGGTGTTCGCCAGCGCCAGCCTCGGTGTCACGGTATTTCCGCTGGATGGCGGGGACGTCACCACCCTGCTGCGCAATGCCGGCGTGGCCATGAACCGGGCCAAGGCGGAGGGGTGCGGCTGCATGCGCCTGTACACCCAGGACCTGAATACGCTCATACGTGAAAACCTGCTGCTCCAGACCTGCCTTCGCCGCGCCGTGGAGGAGGGGCAGTTCCAGCTGCACTATCAGCCCCAGATCGAGATGGCCAGCCACAGGATTTGCGGCGTCGAAGCCTTGTTGCGCTGGAACCATGAAGAACTGGGCGAGGTGAGCCCGGCGCGCTTCATTCCGGTTGCCGAGGCGAGCGGCCTGATCGTCCCGATCGGGGCCTGGGTGATGCGTGCCGCCTGCCGCCAGATCAAGGCCTGGCAGGATGCCGGCCTGCCGACCAAGGTGGCGGTCAACCTGTCGGCCCATCAGTTCCGCCATGGCAACCTGGTGGGCGTGGTGAAGACGGCCCTGGCGGAAAGCGGCGCATCGCCGGGCCTGCTGGAGCTCGAGCTGACGGAAAGCGCGCTGATGGAGGAGCCGATGGCGGCGGCGCAGGCGCTCGAAGAACTGGAGGAACTGGGGGTCACCATCGCCATCGATGATTTCGGCACGGGCTATTCTTCCCTGGCCTATCTGAAAATGTTCTCGCTTCACAAGCTCAAGATCGACCGTTCCTTCGTCAAGGACGTGACCCACGACGCGGACGATGTCGCCATCGTGCGCGGCCTGATCGGCCTCGCCCACAGCCTCGAGTTGCGGGTCATCGCCGAGGGCGTGGAAACCGAGGCGCAGCGGGCTGTGCTGGCCGGTTTGGGCTGCAACGGATTCCAGGGCTGGCTATACAGCCGCGCGGTGCCGGGAGAGGAATGCGGCAGGATGCTGGCGGGGGATGCCCGTGCCTGACGCGGATGCCCCGGCGCCGACGCGTTGCCGCCGCGCGTTTGAGCGGGGCCGGCATCGGGACGGCCCGGCGAGGCGCCCGACAAGCCCCGCCCGCTCTACGCGCCCATGCCGCGCTCGCCGCTCATCTCGACGGCGCGTCGCTGTCCTCTTCGGGGACGGCGACGAGCGAGCGCACCTTGAGGTGCAGCGCCGCCTTGGCGAGCAGGTGGGCGGAGACCGGCGCGGTCATGAACAGGAACAGGGCCACCAGGATCTCGTGCAGGCTCAGGTCGCCATCGAAACTGAAATGTATCGATGAGGCGGCCAGCAGGCAGCCGACGCCGAGGGTGGTGGCCTTGGTGGGGCCGTGCAGGCGGGTGTAGAAATCCCTGAAGCGGGCGAGGCCGAGCGAGCCGACGAAGGTGAAGGCGGCGCCGACGAGGATGAGGATGGACAGCAGTAGCTCCGGCATGGCGCGCCCCTATTCGATGATGTCGCCGCGCAGCAGGTATTTGCACAGCGCGACGGTGCCGACGAAGCCCATCATCGCGATCAACAGCGCCGCCTCGAAATAGATCGGGCTGCCGAGGTCGATGCCGAGCAGCACCAGCAGTGCGACGGTGTTCACGTACAGCGTGTCGAGGCCGAGGATGCGGTCGGGCGCGTCGGGGCCGACGATGAGCCGGAAAAAACTGAACAGGAAGGCGAACGCGACCAGCGCGTAGGCGATCGGGATGACGGTATTCAGCATGATTCGAAAATCGCCTTCAGTGGCGCCTCGTAACGGTGCTTGATTTCCTCCACCATCGCCGCCGCGTCCTCGGTGTCGAGGCTGTGGACGGTGAGGGTGCGGCGATCTTCGCTCAGCAGCGCCGAGACGGTGCCGGGCGTGAGCGAAATGGTGTTGGCCAGCAGGCTGATCGCGAGATCGCTCGTCAGCTCCAGCGGCACGACGATGAAGGCCGGGCGCAGGCGCGCCGGCCGGCCGAGAATCAGCCGCGCCACGCGGAAGCTGCCGACCACGATGTCGTACATGACCACGGCGAGATAGCGCAGCAGCATCGGGAGGTTGCGGATGCACACCGATTGCGGCCAAAGCGAGGCAGTGGCGAACGGAATCAGCCAGCCCAGCAGCAGGCCCAGCACGACGTGGCCGGCCGAGACGGTGTTGACCAGCAGCAGCCACAGGATGGCGAGCGTCAGCGTCAGCAGCGGATGCGGCAGCATGCGCGTCATGGACGCGCTCCCAGCACGGCATCGATATAGGCCTGCGGCTGCAGCAGTTGCGCGGCGGTGGCCGCAGCGTAATTCGCCAGCGGACCGGCCCAGATCGCCATGCCGAGTCCGAGCAGCAGCAGGCCGGCGGCGGGCAGGAGTCCGGCCCCGGACGCGGGCAGGGACTCGACGGCGGAGCGGGTGCGGTAGAACAGCAGGCTGCCGCTGCGCGCCAGCGCGATCACGCCGGCCAGGCCGGCGGCGAGCACCGCGCTCCACATCCAGATCAGCCATGGCGACTCCAGGGCGGCGCGCAGCAGCATGAACTTGCCGAGAAAGCCCGACAGCGGCGGCAGCCCGGCCATTGCCATCGCCGCGACGAAGAACAGGCCGCCGAGGACGGCGGCGCCGGGCATCGCCGGGCCGGGCTCGAAGCGGTCGGCGCATGCGCCGCGCGCGCTGGCAATCGGCTCGGCGAGGAGGAACAGGGCTGCGGTGGCGAGCGTGGTGTGCGGCAGGTAGTAGAGGCCGGCTGCGATGCCGTCGACGCTGTCGAGGGCGAAGGCGGCGAGCAGGGTGCCGACCGAGGCGATCGTCAGGTAGGCGATCTGCTGGCGCAGCGCGGTGGCGGCGACCGCGCCGAGCATGCCGGCGACGAGGGTGGCGAGCGCCAGCGGCATCAGCCAGCCGGCGAGCAGATTGGCGACCGCGCCGCCATCGGCGCCGAACATCAGGCTGTAGACGCGCAGGATGCTGTAGGCGCCGACCTTGGTCATGATCGCGAACAGCGCCGCCACCGGTGCGCTGGTGTGGGCGTAGGCGGCGGGCAGCCACAGGTGCAGCGGCAACAGCGCCGCCTTCAGCGCGAACACGCCGAACAGCAGCAGGCCGGCCGTCTCGACCAGCGCCAGATTGTCGGGCGCGGTGCGCGCCAGCTTGACCGCGAGGTCGGCCATGTTGAGCGTGCCGGTGACGCCGTACAGCGTGCCGACGGCGAACAGGAACAGCGTCGAGCCGACCAGGTTGATCACCACGAAATGCAGCCCGGCCTTGACCCGCAGCCGTCCGCCGCCATGCAGCAGCAGGCCGTAGGAAGCGAGCAGCAGGATCTCGAAGAACACGAACAGGTTGAAGAGATCGCCGGTGAGGAAGGCGCCGTTGAGGCCGAACAGCTGCAGCTGATACAGCACGTGGAAGTGGCGGCCTTTGACATCGTCCCCCCGCAGCGCATGCAGCAGCGCGAACAGCGCCACCAGCGCGGTGGCCATCAGCATCCAGGCGGCGAGGCGGTCGGCCACCAGCACGATGCCGAAGGGCGCCTCCCAGTTGCCCAGCTTGTAGACGAGCTGGCTGCCGTCGGCGGCGCTCGCCAATAGCGCGAACGCCAGCGGCACCAGCGCCGCCGCAGCGGCGAGGCCGATGCCGCGCTGCAGCGCGAGCGGCGCGTTGCGCAGCGCCAGCAGCACGATGCCGGCGACCAGCGGCAGCAGCACCGGCAGGATGGGCAGATGCATCGACAGGCCGGTCATCGCGGCGCGTCCTCTTCGCTGTGCAGGCCATCGACGTGGTCGTTGCCGAGTTCGGCGCGCGCCTTCAGTGCGAGCACGATGACGAACGCGGTCATGCCGAAGCTGATGACGATGGCGGTGAGCACCAGCGCCTGCGGCAGCGGGTCGGTGTAGGCGGCGGCGTCCGCGATCACCGGCGGCACGCCGATGGCGAGGCGGCCCATGACGAACAGGAACAGGTTGACCGCGTAGGACAGGAAGGTGAGGCCGAGCACCACCGGGAAGGTCTGGCCGCGCAATGCGAGGAACACGCCGCAAGCGGTGAGCACGCCGATGGCGAGGGCGATGAGCGCTTCCATCAGGGCACGGCCTTGCGTTGGATGCGGCTGTCGTGCAGCGCGCCGAGGTTGACCAGGATCAGCAGGGTGGCGCCGACGACGACGAGGAACACGCCGAGGTCGAATGCCATCGCCGAGGCGAGTTCGAATTCGCCGACCAGCGGCCAGCGCAGGTGGCCGAAGGTCGAGGTGAGGAAGGGATGCTCGAACGCCCAGCTGGCGAGCCCGGTCAGGGTGGCCAGTGCGAGGCCCGCCGCGATCACCGGCTGGGTGGTGCCGGACAGCCGTTCGCGCATCCACGCGCCGCCGTGGGCGAGATACTGCACGATCAGCGCCACCGCCGTCACCAGGCCGGCGATGAAGCCGCCGCCCGGCTGGTTGTGGCCGCGCAGCAGGATGAACACCGCCACCAGCAGCGCCAGCGGCAGCAGCAGCTGGGTGAGCGTGGCCATGATCACGGGGTAGGGATCGCGGTTCCAGGCGCGCCCGGCGGCGTCGCGGTCGGGCGCGTCGAGGCGCAGGTTCTCCAGCAGGGCGTAGATGCCGAGGCCGGCCAGCGCCAGTACGGTGATTTCGCCCAGGGTGTCGTAGCCGCGGAAGTCGACCAGGATGACGTTGACCACGTTGCTGCCACCGCCGCCCGGCACGCTGTTCTCCAGGAAATAACCGGCGATGGTGTCGTACGGCCGCGTCAGCACCGCCCACGCCAAGAGCGCGGTGCCGCCGCCGGCGGCCAGCGCGATCGCGCCGTCGCGCCAGACGCGTCCGCGGTCGCGTTCGCGCACCGCATGCTGCGGCAGGAAATACAGCGCCAGCAGCAGCAGGACGATGGTGACGACCTCCACCGACAGCTGGGTCAGCGCGAGGTCGGGGGCGGAGAACTTGACGAAGGCGAGCGATACCACCAGCCCGACCACGCCGATGGTGATCAGCGCGACGAGGCGCTGGCGGTGCAGCCACACGGTGGCGAGCGAGGCGACGATCAGGGTGGCGCCGGCCAGCAGGCTGACCGGATCGAGCGGCAGGCCGGCGCGGCTGCCGGCGAGCGGCGTGCCGCTGTCGAGCCACGGCGTGAAGCCGAGCGCCAGCGCAGCCGCCAGAAACAGGAATACCTGCCGCTGCAGCGAGCCGGTGTCGATGCGGCGGGTGGCCCATCCCGACAGCGCAAACAGGGCGTCGAGCAGCGCGTTGTAGACCACCCGTGCGTCGAGACGGCCGAGGCTGCGTTCATGCAGCGCGAACAGCGGGCGGCGCAGCGCGTAGATCGCCGCGCCGCCGGCCAGCGCGATCAGGCTCATCGCCAGCGCCTGGTTGAAGCCGTGCCACAGCGCCAGACGGTATTCCGGCAGCGGCGTCTGCAGCGCATCCGCCGCCGCCACCGCCAGGAGCGGCGCGACGGTGAGCGCCGGTGCGATACCGACCACCAGGCACAGCACCACCAGGATTTCTACCGGCAGCTTCATCCAGCGCGGCGGCTCGTGAGGCGTGCGCGGCAGGTCCACCGGTTCGCCGTTGAAGAATACGTCGTGAATGAAGCGGATCGAGTAGGCCACCGCCAGCGCGCCGGCCAGCGTCACCAGTGCGGGCAGCAGCCAGCCGCCGACGAGGCTTCCGGAAATGTGTGCCGCCTCGGCAAAGAACATTTCCTTGGAGAGGAAGCCGTTCAGCAGCGGCACCCCGGCCATCGCCGCGGCGGCCACCATCGCCAGCGTCGCGGTGTAGGGCATGAATTTCCACAGGCCGTTCAAGCGCCGCATGTCGCGGGTGCCGGCCTCGTGGTCGATGATGCCGGCGGCCATGAACAGCGAGGCCTTGAAGGTGGCGTGGTTGATGATGTGGAACACGCCGGCGACGGCCGCGAGCGGGGTCGACAGGCCGAACAAGAGGGTGATCAGGCCGAGATGGCTGATGGTCGAATAGGCCAGCAGGCCCTTGAGGTCGTGTTTGAACAGCGCGACGTAGGCGCCGAGCAGCAGCGTCGCCAGCCCCGCGCCGGAGACCAGCCAGAACCATTCCGGGGTGCCGGACAGCGCCGGATACAGCCGCGCCAGCAGGAACACGCCGGCCTTCACCATGGTCGCCGAATGCAGGTAGGCCGACACCGGCGTGGGCGCCGCCATCGCGTGCGGCAGCCAGAAATGGAAGGGGAACTGCGCCGACTTGGTGAACGCGCCGAGCAGGATCAGCAGCAGCGTCGGCACGTAGAGCGGATGGCCGCGGATCAGGTCGCCGGCGGCGAACACGTCGGACAACGCGTAGCTGCCGACGATGTGGCCCAGCAGCAGAAAGCCGCCCAGCAGCGCGAAGCCGCCCAGGCCGGTGACCGCCAGCGCCATGCGCGCGCCCTGGCGCGCCTCCTCGCGGTGCTGCCAGTAGCTGATCAGCAGGAAGGACGACAGGCTGGTGAGCTCCCAGAAGATCAGCAGCTGGATCAGGTTTTCCGACAGCACGATGCCGAGCATCGAGCCCATGAACAGCATGAGATAGGAATAGAAGCGCCCCATGCTGTCGCGCTCGGACAGGTAGTAGCGCGCATACAGCACGATCAGCAGTCCGATTCCGAGAATCAGCCCGGCGAACAGCAGCGCCAGGCCGTCGAGGCGGAAGGCGAGGTTGAGGCCGAGCGCCGGCATCCAGTCGTGCTGCTGGATCAGCGTGGTGCCGGCGAACGGCAGGGGGAAAGAGGGGGCCAGCCACAGCAGCGCGGCCAGCGTGACCGCGCCCGCCGTCCAGGCGGCACGCGAACGTCCGCGGCGGGACGCCAGCGCAACCAGGGCTGCGCCCGCGAATGGGGTCAGGACAGCGAAGAACAGCGTCATTGATGGTGGGTCGGGATACGAACCGGCCAGGAGCCGGAAGACGCGGCCATTCTAACGTGAGTCGGCGACACGCAGAACCTGTGGATGCCATGCGCCATGCGCCGCCGGCCATTGTTCGCGGGCATCGCGGGCCGCCTTGCCGAAATCGAGGCCGAGCCGGACCGGCTTGAGCTGGGGGCAGGCAACACCGGCGCCCCCGGATAAATTCATATCAACCCGTGTTTGCGGCAATCCCGTCGCTTGATTGCGGAATCGGCTCTGCGGGCTTTCTCGCATATGAGACATGCCGGCGTTTCACAAGGGATTGAATGTAACCATATGATTTTAAATGGTTGTATTTTCCGGCTGCATTTTCTCTCGTCCGGACTGTCCGGAAGTTGGGACAGCTTTCATGCGGATGTTCGCCTCCCCGCCCTGCTTTTTGCAGGAAAACCCCATTCCATTCAATCGGATAGATGTGCTGGTACGCCCCTTGCTGTTGGGCTGTCGAAGTCGGTGTTTCGTGGCTTCGCCATTCTGATTTCTCAACTGCCTAGTGGAGGTTACTATGAACAAAAGTCTCATTTCTACGGCTCTAGCCCTGGCTTTCGGCGTGTCGGCCCAGGCCTGGGCCAATCCCACCAATACCGCCGATACATTCGACAACAACGGCGACGCCACGCAGACGGCCACGGCGGAATCCAACCAGTCCGGGCAGTCCGGTGCCGCGGCCAACGAGTACTCAAGCACCAGCCAGAACGCGAAGAACCGCAGCGCCACCCAGTCCGCCAACACGGGCGCGACGGCCAACGACGATTCCAGCGCGTACCAGTACAACGACTCCTACAACGACACCTCTTCCCACAACGACGATTCCTTCAACACCCAGTCCCAGAACAAGCATTCCTTCAATACCGACGTTTCGGCCAAAACCGTGCTCGAGGGCAAGGTTTTCGACAATCAGGTTCATGACATCGGCAATTACGCCGAAGGCGGCAGCCGCGCAGGCGATGGCGCCAAAGGCGGCAACGGCGGGGATTCCAGCCAGCACACCTTCAGCATGTCCATCGGTGCCGACGGCGGCGATGCGGGCTCCGGCGGCGACGGCCATGCCTTTGCCATTGGCGGCGATTCCAAGGCGGGCGACGGCGCCAAAGGCGGCTCCGGCGGCGACGGCGGCATGGCCTGGGGCGGCATCGGCGGCAAGGGCTATGGCGGCGACGGTGGTTCCGGCGGTAACGGCGGCAGCGCCTCCGGCGGTAGCGGCGGTTCCGGCGGCGACGGCGGCAAGGGCTATGGCGGCGACGGCGGTTCCGGCGGCGGTTCCGGCTCGGCCATCGGCGGCTCCGGCTTTGGCGGCAAAGGCTATGGCGGTTCCGGCGGCGACGGCGGCAGCACGGCCGACGCCAGCGGCGGCAGCGGCTATGGCGGCAAAGGCTATGCCGGCGCGGGCGGCGATGGCGGAAGCAACGGCGACGCCAGCGGCGGCAGCGGCTATGGCGGCAAAGGCATCGGCGGCGACGGCGGCGACGGCGCCAGCGGCGGCAAGGGCTATGGCGGCGACAGCGGCGCCCTGGCCGCGACCGGTTCGGGCGGCAAAGGCTCCGGCGGCGACAGCGCGGCCTTGTCGGCGACCGGCGACGGCGGCAAAGGCTATGCCGGCGACAGCAGCAATGGCGCGACCGGCGGCAAGGCTTTTGAGGCGGGCGGCATTTCGGTCGGCAACAGCGGCCTGGTGAGCCAGAATCCCGACACCACAAATGGCCAAGCCGGCGCGACCAATACGCCCTCCGAAGGCAGCGACGACTCCGCGGCCAGCGCCGGCAACACGGCCAGCCCCTCCAACTCCAGCACAACCGGTGCGGCCACCTCGGGCGCCGGAACCGGCGGAACCGCCACGGCGGGCGCTGCAACCGGGACGTCGACCGCCGGCAACGCCGCGGGCGGAGCCAGCGGCAGCACCAGTGACGTCAGCGGTGGCGGCGCCGGCACGGGCGGCGGCAGCGGGACCGCCAGCGGAACCAGCACGGCAGGCGCGGGCACCGGCGGCACCGGCGGCTCGGGCGCCGTCGGCGCTGCCGGAACCGGCGCTGCCGGCAGCGGTGCCGCAGCCACCAACACCGCCGGTAACGGCGCTGCCAGCGGCAACGGCACCGGCGCTGCGGGTAGCGGCGCTGCCGGCACCAACACCGCCGGCAACGGTGCCGCGGGCGCGACCGGTACCGGCGCAGCCGGAAATGGCGCGACCGGCAACAGCCTGGGCGGCGCGGGCGCGGTTGGCGCCGTCGGCAATGGCGGCGCGGGCGGCGCAGGCGCCGTCGGCGCTGCCGGCACCAGCACCGGCGGAGCCGGCGCAGCGGGCGCGACCGGCACCGGCGGGACCGGCGAAGGCGGCGTCGCGGGCGCCGGTGGAACCGGTGCTGCCGGCGGCCACGGCGGCGCCGGCGGAACGGGCGGCTCGGCCACGGCGAACGGGCCTGGCGGCAATGGCGGCAATGGCGGACTGGGAGGCGCTGCCAGCAGCAGCGCCATCGCGTCGGCCACCACCGGCTATGGCGGTGTGGGCGGCAACGGAGGCGATTCGCTGGGCGGCAACGCGGGCACCTTCAATGCGTCCAACAACATGTCTGGCAGCGTGACCAATGGCGCCGGCATCATTTCCTTGTCGCAGAACACGGGAGCGAATGCCCTGACCCAGATCGGCGTGACGGTACAGGCCAACCTGACGGTGCAGTAAGCCGGAGACTTCCCCGGAACCGCCTTGAGCGGTTCCGGGGGGCCTGAAACAAGCGCAGCGTTGACCCCCTATTCAGGAGAGTGAAATGAACAAGAGTTTGCTATCCACAGCCATCGCCCTGGCGCTGGGCATGTCGGCCCAGGCCTGGGCCAATCCGACCAACACCACCGGCACATTCGACAACAACGGCAATGCCGATCAGACGGCAACGGCGACCAACGATCAGGCCGACCAGACGGGTGCGGCAGCCAACGAGTTTTCGACCGCCAATCAGAATGTGAAAAACCGCACCGCTGCCCAGGACGGCAACACCGGTGCGGCGGCCAACGACGAATCGGAGGCGAGCCAGTACAACGGTTCATACAATGAGACCGCCTCCAGCAACCACGACTCGTTCAATGACCGGTCGCAGAACTACGGATCCTTCAACAACGACGTGTCGGCCACGACCGTGCTCGAGGGCAAGGTCTTCGACAACGAGGTTCATGACATCGGCAATTACGCCGAAGGCGGCAGCAAAGCCGGCGACGGCGCCAAAGGCGGAGCCGGCGGCGACGCCTGGCAGGATACGGCGAGCAAGGCCTGGGGCGCCAACGGCGGCTCGGCGGGCGACGGCGGCGATGGCTCGGCCAAGGCGATCGGTGGCGACACCTACGCCGGTGACGGCGCCCGGGGCGGCCATGGCGGCGACGGCGGCAAGGCCGTCGGCGGGATCGGCGGCATGGGGGCCGGCGGTTCCGGCGGTTCCGGCGGCGACGGCGGCAGCGCCTATGGCGGCAATGGCGGCGACGGCGGCAATGGCGGCACCGGCGCCGGCGGCGACGGCGGCAGCGGCGGTTATTCCGGCATGGCCAAAGGCGGCTCCGGCTTCGGCGGCAGCGGTTCCGGCGGCGACGGCGGCAGCGGCGGCAGCACCGGAGACGCCTATGGCGGCTCCGGCACCGGCGGCAAAGGCTATGCCGGCGCCGGCGGCAGCGGCGGCAGCAACGGCAATGCCAGCGGCGGCAGCGGCAGCGGCGGCATCGGTGTCGGCGGCGACGGCGGCGACGGCGCCCACGGCGGCACCGGCGTCGGCGGCGACAGCTTTGCCAAGGCCTTCACCGGTTCCGGCGGCAGAGGCTACGGCGGCGACAGCGCTGCAGCGTCGATCACCGGCGACGGCGGCAAGGGCTCGGGCGGCGACGGCAGCAACGCTTCGGGCGGCGGCAACGCCAGCGGAATAGGCGGCGTTTCCGGCGCCAGCAGCGGACTGGTCAGCCAAGAGCCTTACACCTCGAACGCCGATGCCAACGCAAACAACAACCCGATCGACAGCAACGACTCGTCCGCCAGCGCCGGCAATACGGCCAATCCCGGCAACAGTTCCAGCACGGGCAACGCCGGTTCCGCTGCGGCCAGCGGCGGCACGGCCACGGGCGGCGCCGCCGACGGCACGGCCGCAGGCGGCAGCGGCAGCGGTGGCGCCAGCGGCAGTACCGCCGGCGCCAGCGCCGGCGGCGCAGGCAGCGGTGCCGCCAGCGGCGCGGCCGAC
>NCIH01000066.1:0-15530 GCA_002281975.1 Hydrogenophilales bacterium 17-64-11
CGACGATTTCCTGGCCCGGATAGCAGCCTTTCTGAAAGCTCACGCCGCCGATGGCTTCGAGATTGACCATCTGCGGCACGAACTGCTCCTGGGTGGCGGCGACGATCATCGGAATGCCCGCGTTGAGCCGCAACCAGTCCCACACCGGCGCGCCGACCGGGGTGGCCGATTCGCGCAGAATTTGCCACACGGCAGCGGCGTGCGCGGGCGCAAGCGACAGGACAAATTTATCGTCGCCGAGGCGGATCACCTGTCCGGCGCTGCCGGCGCGGGTGTGCATCGCGGCCTCGGGGACGGTACCCATCGCTGCGGCCACGGCTGCCTGCGCCTGCTTGCCGGCCACCACCAGCCGCACGGTTTCATCGCTGGCGTCGCGCGCCTGCACCTTGGCGCGCATGATGAACATGGATAAGCGCTTCAGTACGCCGGCTGCGATGTCGCCGGACAGCTGCAGGCAGTAATCCTCGCCCTGCCGCCACATCAGGAAATTGCCGAGCAGGCGCCCCTTGGGGTTGCAGTAGCCGTTCCACTGCGCGCCGTCGGCGTGAAGGGCGCGCACGTCGTTGGTAAGCTGGCCCTGCAAAAACGCGGCGGTGTCGTCGCCGCGGAAGGCGATCACGCCGAGCTGCGATAAATCCGCCACAATGGTGCCGCCCGTGGCGGAACGTTCGGCGGCGGCATCGCCATAGTGCAGCACGGCGCCGTCTTCGATTGCCGCGCCTTGGGATTGCAGAAAGTTCTTCCAGGAATCGATCACGATACGTTCCATTCAAAAGGGGATGCGATGAAGCCCAAAAGTGTACACGCTGATGCGCGAGATTGAGCTCAAACCCTCGCGCCGGCTGGGGCTGTTGCTGCTGGGCATGACGGCGCTTGCACTGGCCGCCATCTATCTCGCAGCCGTGCCGGGAGCGGTCCAGCTGGCGCTCGGCATGGCCGTGATCGGCCTGGGTGTACGGGGCTGGCGGCAGGCGCGTCGTACGGATGCATTGCGCGTGGCGGCGGATGGCCGGCTGCAATGCCTGGATGATGCGGGCGAATGGCGCGACGTCGAGGTGCTGGGCGACAGCCTGGTTTCGCCTGCACTGATCGTGCTGCGTTATCGCGTTGCGGACAAGCGTGTGCGTAGCCTGGCCTTGCTGTCCGACAGCGCGGACGCCGACGACTTGCGCCGACTCAGGGTATCGCTTCGCTGGACACGCCGCATACGCTCGGACACATCGTCCCCGGACGCGGGTTGAGCACGGTATTGCCGGCGACCGGCAGCGTCTCGGGGTAGTCGCGGCTGTAGTGCAGGCCGCGGCTTTCCTGCCGCAGTTGCGCGCAGCGGACGATGAGGTCGGCGCTTTGCACCAGGTTGCGCAGTTCGATGAGGTCGTTGCTGACGCGGAAATTGCGGTAGAACTCGTCGATTTCGGCGCGCAGCAGGCGGATGCGGTGCGCCGCCCGCGTGAGCCGCTTGTTGGTGCGCACGATGCCGACGTAGTCCCACATGAAACGGCGCAGTTCGTCCCAGTTGTGCGAGATCACCACTTCCTCGTCCGGATCGGTGACGCGCGATGCGTCCCATGGCGGCAGGTCGAGCGACGGGGCGGGCGGGGTGGCCAGAATGTCGGCGGCGGCGGCGTGGCCGAACACCAGGCATTCGAGCAGCGAATTCGATGCCAGCCGGTTGGCGCCGTGCAGTCCGGTGAAGGTGACTTCGCCCACCGCGTGCAGGTTGCACAGGTCGGTGCGCGCGTCCATGTCGGTGACGACGCCGCCGCAGGTGTAATGCGCGGCGGGCACCACCGGGATCGGCTGGCGCGTGATGTCGATGCCGAGTTCCAGGCAGCGGCGGTGGATCGTCGGGAAATGTTCGCGCACGAAATCGGCCGGCTTGTGGCTGATGTCGAGATAGACGCAGTCGATGCCGCGCTTTTTCATTTCGAAGTCGATCGCGCGCGCCACCACGTCGCGCGGCGCAAGTTCGGCGCGCGCATCGTGCAGGTGCATGAAGCGGCTGCCGTCGGGCAGCAGCAGATGGCCGCCTTCGCCGCGCACCGCCTCGCTGATGAGGAAGGACTTGGCGTGCGGGTGATACAGGCAGGTGGGGTGGAACTGCACGAATTCGAGGTTGGCGACGCGGCAGCCCGCGCGCCAGGCCATCGCGATGCCGTCGCCGGTCGCGGTATCCGGGTTGGTGGTATAGAGATAGACCTTGCCGGCGCCGCCGGTGGCCAGCACGGTGTGGCCGGCGGCGAAGGTCTCGACCTCGCCGCTGCCCTTGTTCAGCGCATACGCGCCGTGGATCTGCCGCTCCTCCCCGCCGGCGCGCTTGCCGGTGATGAGGTCGATGGCGACGTGCTGCTCGAAGGTGTCGATGTTGGGGTGCGCGCGCGCGCGGTCGAGCAGGCTGGTCTGTACCGCATGGCCGGTGGCATCGGCGGCGTGCACCACGCGGCGCTTGGAATGGCCGCCTTCGCGCGCCAGGTGCAGGCCGCCATGCCCCTGCGGATCCGGGGTGAAGGCGACGCCGTTGGCAGTCAGCCAGGCGATCATTTCGCTTGCGTGGCTCGCCACCATGCGGGTGACCGCTTCGTCGCACAGGCCGGCGCCGGCAACCAGGGTGTCGCGGACGTGGGCCTCGATCGAGTCGCCGCTGTCGACCGCGGCGGCAATGCCGCCCTGCGCCCAGTCGCTGGCGCCGTCGGTCATCTGGCGCTTGGTGACAATGGCGACGCGGCGCCGGTCGGCCAGCTTGAGCGCGGTGGTCAGCGCGGCGAGGCCGCTGCCGAGGATGAGGACGTCGTATTGGTGCATGGTGTCGCCGGATGATAACAGGCCTGGCCTCGCCCGAATAACCCTGTCTGGGGTGAACTTTTTTGCCGTGGCCGGCTCACACACGCTGGAAGATGCGGTCACGTATACTTTCACCATAAACAAAAAGCAGCAGGGAGATATGTCGGACCGCGAACTGGATCAGGTGCTGGTCGAACGCGCCCAGCAGGGCGACAAGCGCGCTTTCGAGCTATTGGTGATTAAGTATCACCGCAAGCTCGGGCGGCTATTGTCGCGCATGGTGCGCGATGCGGCCGAGGTGGAAGACATTACGCAGGAGGCCTTTATCAAGGCCTACCGCGCGTTGCCGGGCTTTCGCGGCGAGAGCGCCTTTTACACCTGGCTGTATCGCATCGCCGTGAACACCGCCAAGAACTATCTGGTGGCGCACAAACGCCAGCCGGTGTCGAGCGATGTGCTGGCCGAAGATGCGGAGAACTACGAAGATGGCGATCTGTTGCGCGACATCGCGACGCCGGACGCGGAACTCCAGACCAAACAGATCGCCAAAGCAGTCAACGAGGCGGTCGATGCGCTGCCCGAGGAATTGCGGACAGCCATCACGCTGCGCGAAATCGAAGGCATGAGCTACGAGGATATCGCGCAGATGATGGAATGCCCGATCGGCACGGTGCGCTCACGGATTTTCCGGGCGCGCGAGGCCATTGCCGAAAAAATACGCCCGATGCTGGGCACCAGTCAGGATAAAAGGTGGTAACCATGTCAGCACTTCGCAAACCAGACATCCCCTCCCAGGCCGAGCAGACCGGCGGTATGCCGCTGATATTGTCCGCTACGCTCGACGGCGAGGCGGCGCGCACTGAAACCGAGGCCTGCATCGCGGCTTTGAAACGCGACGACGCCTTGCGGAAAAACTGGTCCGAATACCATTTGATAGGCGACCTGATGCGCGGCGCGACGCCGCTCCAGGACGACTTCATGGCGCGCTTCTCAACGCAACTGGCGGCCGAACCGACCGTGCTCGCGCCGCGCCGCAGCGTGTGGCCGCAACGGGTGGCGGTGGCGTCGTTTGCCTCGCTTGCCGTATGGGGTGCAATTTCGCTTACCGGATGGATGTCGCAGGCGCCGTCCATCGCACCGATGGCGACGGCGCCTGCGCCAGCGCCAGCCTTCCAGCAAGCTGCGCAGGTTCCGGTTGCGGCGCGCGACGATGCCCGTCTGGCCCCCTATCTCGTCGCGCATCAGGAATTCGCCCCGATGGCGGTGGCGTCGCCTTACCAGCGCACGGTGGCGGTTGTGGTGGAGCCGCGCTGATGCGAACGCTGCTTGTCCGGCGGCAAGGCTGGTGGGTTCTGGGCTTTGCCGCACTGATGGCGTTTTCCGGGGCAGGGCGAGCGGACGCCGCGCTCGATTGGCTCAACCGTGCCGCCGCCGCGGCCAAGCAGCAGAATTACAGTGGCGTCTACGTGTATCACCATGGCGAACACGTCGAAGTGCTGCGTGTGCTGCACCGCACCGATGCGACGGGCGAACTGGAAAAAATCGAAGTCATGGACGGTACGCCGCGCCAGTTCCTGCGCATCAACAACGACGTCTACTGCCACTTGCCGGACGGCAAGAGCGTGCGGCTGGAGCGCAATGCCCCGCGCCGTTTCTTCCCGGCCTTGCTGCCTGCCCAGCCGGCCAGCCTGCTCGATTACTACGAGGCGACGCTTGCCGGAACCGAGCGCGTGGCAGGACGTCCCTGCCAGGTGGTGACGCTGGAGCCGCGCGACGGCTATCGCTATGCCTACGCGCTGTGGCTGGACAAGCAGACCGGATTGCCGCTCAAGTCGCGCATAGTCAACGGCAATGGCAGCGTGGTGTCGATGTTCGTGTTTTCCGAAATCCAGATCGGCAAGGCGCCCGACGCCCAATTGTTCCGCAATGACATGGCGGGCAAGCGCATCCAGAAAGCCAGCCTCGACAAACCGGCCGCGGTGGCCTGGAGCGTGACGCCGCCGCCGGGATTTGAACGGGTGCAGGAGGCGGTGCGCGCCCTGCCGGGCAAACCGGCACCGGTCACCCATCTGGTGTTTTCGGATGGCCTGAGCGTGCTGTCGATGTTCGTCGAGCCTGCCGATCCCCAGGCGCAGCGCCTGCAGGGTCTGTCGGCCGAAGGCGCGATCGGGGTCTATGCGCGCGAGGTCGACGGCTATAGCGTGACGACCCTGGGCGAAGTGCCGAGCATGGCATTGATCGAAACAGGCAACTCGGTGAAAAGGAAGTAGGCGCCGCCATGCTGGAACAAACCGCCGAAGTCGTCAAAACCGCATCGGACGGCATCTGGGTGCAGGCAGTTGAACCGTCGGGCTGCGGCACCTGCGGCGGGCAGGGGTGCTCATCGCGCCGCATTGCCGAACTGTTCCAGCGCAAACCGCGGCATTTCCTGGTCGACTGCGATTTGTCGCTGGCCCCGGGCGACCGTGTCGTGGTCGGCATTGCCCGTGGCAGCGTGCTCAAGAGCGCATTGCGTGCCTATGGCCTGCCATTGGGGCTGATGCTGGTGGGCGCGCTGCTGGCACAGGCAATAAGGCCCGGCGACGGCCCTGCGTTCGTCGGCATGCTGCTGGGCGGGGCGGCTGGCTGGCTGGCCGCGCGCGGCGGCCGGGCGGCCCGCCCGGTCGTGCTCAGACGTGAAGACGATTTCAGGTTTCGCATGATGAAAGGACAGCCATGATGAGAATAGCTTGGGCAGCGACCGCGCTGGTGTTCGCCTTGTCGGCACCGGCGCTGGCAAAAGATGTGATGGATGTGGCCGACCTGGTTGAAAAGCAGGGGCCGGCAGTGGTCAACATCAGCACGACCAAGCTGGTGAAACGCGGACCGGAGGGGCTGCCGTTCGCGGCTCCCGACGAAGAGGACATGCAGGAGTTTTTCCGCCGCTTCTTCCCCGGCGGGCCGGGCGGGCAGGGCGGTCCCATGCAGGAAATCCCCGCGCGCGGCGCGGGCTCCGGTTTCATCGTCAGCAGCGATGGCTACATTTTGACCAACGCGCACGTGGTCAGAGGCGCAGACGAGGTCGTGGTCAAGCTGATCGACAAGCGCAAATTCACCGCCAAGGTGGTGGGGGCCGACACCCGCACCGATGTGGCCGTCATCAAGATCACCGCCAACAACCTGCCTGCCGTCAAGCTGGGCGACCCCACCCGGCTGCGCGTCGGCGAAGCGGTGGCGGCGATCGGCTCGCCGTTCGGCTTCGAAAACTCGGTCACCGCGGGCATCGTCTCCGCCAAGGGGCGTTCACTGCCGTCGGAAAGCTATGTGCCCTACATCCAGACCGATGTGCCGATCAATCCCGGCAATTCGGGCGGGCCGCTGTTCAACATGAAGGGCGAAGTGGTCGGCATCAATTCGCAGATTTACAGCCGCAGCGGCGGCTACCAGGGGGTCTCGTTCGCGATTCCGATCGACGTGGCGATGGAAGTGGTGGGGCAGCTGAAAAGCAGCGGCAAGGTGTCGCGCGGCTGGCTCGGCGTGGTGATCCAGGAGGTGACCGCCGACCTGGCCGAATCCTTCGGCCTGGATCGCCCGCGCGGCGCGCTGGTCTCGCAGGTGCAGGAGGACAGCCCGGCGCACAAGGCGGGGTTGCAGGCCGCCGATGTCATTCTGGAATTCAACGGCAAGATGGTGGAAAACTCCGGCGACCTGCCGCGGATGGTCGGCATGACCAAACCGGGCGTGAAAATCCCGCTGCAGGTCTGGCGCAAAGGCAAGGCCCAGCAATTGAGCGTGGTGCTGACCGAATTGCCGGCTGAAGCCCAGCAGGCCGCCGGCAGTGGCGGCAAAACCTTTTCGCGCGGCGGGCTGGCCTTGTCCGAGTTGAGCGCGGAACAGCGCCGCGCGCTCGGACTCGATCACGGCGTGCTGGTCGAGGATGCCACCGGCGATGCGGCGCGGGCCGGCATTCGCACCGGCGACGTCATCCTGGCGGTGAACAACAGCAAGGTGGCCAGCGTGGAAGCGTTCCGCAAAGCCATCGCTGCAGTGCCGGTTGGCAAGAGCGCCGCAATCCTGGTGCGGCGCGGTGACGGCTCGTTGTACATTCCGCTGAAGATATCGGGTGAGTGAAACGCTCCTGTTATACACGCGCGCGGGCTGCCCGCTGTGCGAGGAGATGGAGGCGGAAGTCGGTGCGCTGATCGCGGGAGCCGGACATCGGCTGACCCTCGTCGACGTCGATGGCGATCCAGCGCTCAAGCAGAAATATGGTTGGGACGTGCCGCTGCTGTTCGACGGCGGCACCGAGATTTGCCGCCATTGGCTTGATCTGCCCGCATTCCAGGCATGGCTGCGTGCCCACCCATAGGGCCCGGCAGACACTTTTTCGCGGCAACTCGAAGGGACGGGCCGATTCAGGCCGCCCTTTGTCGCGGGCTGCGTCCGGGCGCGGTCCCGTCGCGGCTGCGAAATTGGTGTCGGCAGGCCCTGGAATCCGTTAAAATTCTGCAAGTTATCGCATCCCTTGCCGGGCACGGAAACGTGCCCGTTTTGTTGTGTCCCAGAATCTGATCCGCAATTTTTCCATCATCGCCCACATCGACCACGGCAAGTCCACCCTGGCCGACCGACTGATCCAGCACTGCGGCGGCCTGTCCGAACGCGAGATGGGGGCGCAGGTGCTCGATTCGATGGACCTGGAAAAGGAGCGCGGCATCACCATCAAGGCGCAGACCGCCGCGCTCACCTACAAGGCGCAGGACGGCCAGGTCTACCGCCTGAACCTGATCGACACCCCCGGCCACGTCGATTTTTCCTACGAAGTGTCGCGCTCCCTGTCGGCCTGCGAGGGCGCGCTGCTGGTGGTCGATGCCTCGCAGGGCGTCGAAGCGCAGACGGTGGCCAACTGCTACACCGCGATCGACCTCGGCGTCGAGGTCATCCCGGTGCTGAACAAGATCGACCTGCCGGCGGCCGACCCCGACCGGGTGGCGGAGGAGATCGAGGACATCGTCGGCATCGACGCCGCCGATGCGGTGCGCGCCTCGGCCAAGACCGGCATCGGCATTGCAGAGATTCTCGAAGTGGTGGTGAGGCAGGTGCCGCCGCCGCGCGGCGACGAAAACGCCCCGCTGAAGGCGCTCATCATCGACTCCTGGTTCGACAACTACGTCGGCGTGGTGATGCTGGTGCGGGTGGTCGACGGCGTCTTGCGCCCGAAAGACAAGATCCGCTTCATGGCATCCGGAGCGCAGCATCTGACCGAGCATGTCGGCGTGTTTACGCCCAAATCGGTCGACCGCGAGCAGCTTTCCGCCGGCGAAGTCGGCTTCGTGATCGCCGGCATCAAGGAGCTCAAGTCCGCCCAGGTGGGCGACACCATCACCTTGATCGACCGCCCCGCCAGCGAACCGTTGCCCGGCTTCAAGAAGGTGCAATCGCAGGTTTTCGCCGGACTCTATCCGATCGAGTCGCATGATTTCGAGGCGCTGAGGGACGCCTTGACCAAGTTGCAGCTGAACGATGCGGCACTGCAGTTCGAGCCGGAAGTCTCGCAGGCGCTGGGTTTCGGTTTCCGCTGCGGCTTCCTCGGCCTGCTGCACATGGACATCGTGCAGGAGCGGCTGGAACGCGAATACAACATGGACCTCATCACCACCGCGCCGACGGTGGTGTACGAAGTGGTGCTGAAAGACGGCACCATGCTCAACGTCGAGAACCCGTCCAAGCTGCCGGAGCCGTCGAAGATCGAGGAAATCCGCGAACCCATCATCACCGCGACGATTTTCGTGCCGGAAGAATACGTCGGCAACGTCATCACCCTGTGCAACCAGAAACGCGGCATGCAGATCAACATGCAGTATCACGGCAAGCAGGTGATGCTGGTGTACGACCTGCCGATGAACGAAGTGGTGATGGACTTCTTCGACAAGCTGAAATCGACCAGCCGCGGCTATGCCTCGCTCGATTACGAGTTCAAGGAGTTCCGGCCGGGCGACCTGGTCAAGCTCGACATCCTGGTCAACAATGAAAAAGTCGATGCGCTGTCGCTGATCGTGCACCGGGCCACCAGCGTGTACCGCGGGCGCGAACTTGCAGCCAAGATGCGCGAACTGATTCCGCGCCAGATGTTCGACGTGGCGGTGCAGGCGGCGATCGGCGCCAACATCATCGCGCGCGAGAACGTCAAGGCGATGCGCAAGAACGTGCTCGCCAAGTGCTACGGCGGCGACATTTCGCGCAAGAAGAAGCTGCTGGAAAAACAGAAGGCCGGCAAACGCCGCATGAAGCAGGTCGGCAACGTCGAAATCCCGCAGGAAGCCTTCCTTGCGATCCTCCAGGTCTCGGACAAATAAACATGAATTTCGCGCTCATCCTTTTCATCGCGCTGGCCGTCACCGGCGGCATCTGGCTGCTCGACGCGCTGCTGCTCAAGCGCGGCCGCGACAAGGACGCCAGGGAGCCGCTGCTGGTCGAATACGCCAAGAGCTTCTTTCCGGTGATTCTGGTGGTGTTCGCGCTGCGTTCGTTCCTGGTCGAGCCGTTCAAGATTCCGTCCGGGTCGATGATGCCGACGCTGCTGATCGGCGACTTCATTCTGGTCAACAAATACACCTATGGCATCCGTCTGCCGGTGCTCAACAAGAAAGTCGTGCAGTTGAACAACCCCGAGCGCGGCGACGTCATGGTGTTCCGCTACCCGGCCGATCCCGGCCTCGATTACATCAAGCGGGTGGTCGGCGTGCCGGGCGACGTGGTCGAATACCGCAACAAGCAACTCATCGTCAACGGCCAGGCGGTGCCGAGCGCCAACACCGGCACCTATAGCTACGTCGGCAACGGCCTCAACTACATCACCGCCATGGTGTACAACGAGCGTCTCAATGGCGTCGGCCACGCCATGATGACCGAACCGGGCAAGCCCGCGGTCTATCCGCCTCAGGTGGCGGACTTCCCCTACCGCGAAAACTGCTCCTACAATGCCGAGGGCGAAGGCTTTACCTGCAAGGTTCCGGCAGGCCAGTATTTCATGATGGGCGACAATCGCGATGCCAGCAACGACAGCCGCTACTGGGGCTTCGTCCCCGACAGGAACATCGTCGGCAAGGCCTTTTTCATCTGGATGAACTTTGACGATTTCGGCCGCATCGGCACCGTCATTCGATAAGGAGACAGCATGCAGCGCACCCGTTCCACGCCTTTTCAACAACACGGCCTGAGCATGATCGGCTTCCTGTTCGTCGCCATCGTGCTGGTCGCTGTGGCCGTGCTGGCGATGAAGCTGGTGCCTGCTTACGTCGAGTTTTTCTCGGTGAAGAAAATTCTCGCCACGATGGCGCTGGAGCCCGACTTCAGATCGAAAAGCAACGCCGAACTGCGCAACGATTTTACCAAGCGCGCCAACGTGGGCTATGTCACCGTGGTCAAGCCGGAAGACCTCAGCATCGATCGCCGCAGCGGCATCCCGGTCGTTTCCGCCAATTATGAATTCCGCGCCAAGCTCGTCGGCAACATCAGCCTGGTGGTGGATTTCAGCGCCAGCAGCGACCCCAGCGCCGCCCCTGCCCAGATTGAGTAACGCCTTGTTGAACCAGCGTCTGCAGCAGGCGCTGGGCTACACCTTCAGCCGCCCCGAACTCCTGACCCAGGCGCTGACGCACCGCAGTTACGGCGCGCTCAACAACGAACGACTCGAATTTCTCGGCGACTCGGTGTTGAACTGCTCGGTTGCCCGCGCGCTCTACGACGCTTTTCCCGATTTGCCCGAAGGCAGCCTGTCGCGCCTGCGCGCCAACCTGGTGCGGCAGGAAACGCTGGCCGATATTGCCGTTTCCCTGAGACTGGGGGATGTCCTGCGCCTCGGCGAAGGCGAACTCAAAAGCGGCGGCTTTCGCCGCCCCTCGATTCTGGCCGATGCGCTGGAATCGCTGTTCGGCGCGATTTTTCTGGATGCCGGATTCGACCAGGCGCAATGCGTCGTACGCGGCCTGTTCGATCCGCTGGTGACGAAAATCGATCCCAAGGTTTCGGGCAAGGATGCCAAGACCCAACTGCAGGAAATGCTGCAATCGCGCCGGCTGCCGCTGCCGGATTACCAACTGGTCGCGACTCAAGGCGAGGCGCACGACCAGAGTTTCATTGTCGAGTGCGTACTGGCCAAGCCTGCGCTCAGCACGCGCGGCGTCGGCAAGAGCCGCCGCGCCGCCGAACAGGAGGCCGCACGCCAGGCGTGCGATGCGTTGCAAAAATGAGTGAATTCAAGTGCGGCCTCATCGCCATCGTCGGGCGCCCCAACGTCGGCAAGTCGACCCTGCTCAACCGCCTCGTCGGGCAAAAAGTCAGCATCACCTCGCGTAAGGCGCAAACCACGCGCCATCGCGTGATGGGCATCCACACCACCGGCGAAGCGCAGTTCGTGTTCGTCGATACCCCGGGGTTCCAGACGCGTCACAGCAGCACCATGAATCGCGCAATGAACAAGCGGGTGCGCGAAACCTTGTCGGATACCGACGTGGTGATGATGCTGGTCGAAGCCGGGCGGCTGACACGCGAGGACCGCCAGGTGATGGAGCTGCTGCCCAAGGATCGCCCGCTGATCCTGGCGGTCAACAAGATCGACTACGCCAAGGATCGTGCCGCGCTGATGGCTTATCTGCAGGAAGCCGCCGCTGCGCATGCCTTCACCGAGATCGTGCCGGTATCGGCCAAGCAAGGCAGCAATCTCGACGAGTTGCTGAAAACCCTGCAGGCCCACCTGCCGGAAAACCCGCCGCTATTCGACGCGGACGACGTCACCGACCAGACCGAACGCCAGCTGGCCGCCGAACTCATCCGCGAAAAGGTGTTCCGCCTGTGCGGCGAGGAAATTCCTTATGCGGTGGCGGTGACCATCGACAAGTTCGAGGAGGAAGGCAATCTGCGCCGCATTTTTGCCACCATCCTGGTCGACCGCGATGGCCACAAGGCCATCGTCATCGGCAAGGGCGGCGAAAAGCTCAAGATCATCTCCACCCAGGCGCGGCTCGACATGGAGCGCGCGTTCGACAGCAAGGTGTATCTGGAGGTCTGGGTGAAAGTGAAGGGCGGCTGGGCCGACGACGTGCGGATGCTGAAATCGCTCGGGATCGATTAATGGTTTTTTGCGCACAGGGCGCAAAGGAACGCGAAGTTGGGTGACTGGAATCGCGTTGCGCGCGCAACGTTCCGGTTCGGCTTTCGGGTCGTCTTCGCGCCTCTACGCGGCTAGCGGCTTACTTGCATGTCCACCGACGCCCGCATCAACAACGAGCCAGGCTTCATCCTCCACACCTATCCCTTCAAGGAAACCAGCGTGGTGGCGGAAGCGTTCACCCGCAGCCACGGACGCGTGGCGCTGATCGCGCGCGGCGCGCGCCGCCCGGCATCCATGCTGCGCGGGCTGATGCAACCCTTCACCCCGCTGCTGCTGTCGTGGTTCGGCAAATCCGAGCTGAAAACCCTGCATGCGGCGGAATGGCAGGGTGGGCTGCTGGCGCCGCAGGGACGCGCGCTGATGTGCGGGTTCTATCTCAACGAACTGCTGTTGCGCCTGCTGGCGCGCGGCGATGCGCACGAACGGCTGTACGACCGCTATGTCGATACCCTCGGCCAGCTGGCGGGCGAGTGCGGCGCCGCGGATTACGAGCGCGCCACTTATTTTGAGCAGATATTGCGCCGTTTCGAGAAGAACCTGCTCTCCGAGATCGGCTACGGCGCCACTTTCGATCTCGAAGCCGAGAGCAGGGCGCCGATCGACCCCGCTGGCCGTTACGTGTTCCAGCCTGAACGCGGCGCGCTGCGTGCGGGCGGGCAGCCGGGTTGCCCGGTATCCGGACAGACGCTGATCGACCTGGCTGCCGACCGTTTCGAGCGCCCGGCCACACTGGTCGAAGCCAAGACCCTGATGCGCACGTTGATCAACCATACCCTGGGCGCCAAGCCGCTTTATACTCGCCAGCTATTGCGCGAACTCACCGACCTTACTCCATGAGCATCTACCTCGGCGTCAACATCGACCACATCGCCACCCTGCGCCAGGCGCGCAAGACCCGCTACCCCAGCCCGGTCGAGGCCGCGCTTGCGGCGGAGACCGCCGGCGCCGATTCGATCACCCTGCACCTGAGGGAGGATCGCCGCCACATCCAGGACGCCGATGTGGCGATCCTGCGTCAGGTGCTGAAGACCAAGATGAACCTCGAAATGGCGGTGACCGAGGAAATGCTCGGCATCGCCTGCGCCACCCGGCCGCAGGACGTCTGCCTGGTTCCGGAAAAGCGCGAGGAGCTGACCACCGAGGGGGGACTCGACGTGGCCGGCCAGATGCCTCGGCTGAAGGATGCCTGTGCGCGGCTGGCAGACGCCGGTATCCGCGTTTCCCTCTTCATCGATGCCGATTTTGCGCAGATCGATGCTGCCCATGCGGCCGCCGCGCCGGTAGTCGAAATCCACACCGGGCAGTACGCGGATGCACCGACCGATGCCGCCCGCGTCGTCGAATTCGAGCGCATCCGCATGGCCGTGGCCTACGGCCGGAGTCTGGGGTTGACGGTGAATGCCGGCCACGGCCTGACCTATCAGAATGTGCAGCCGATCGCGGCGCTGCCGGGCATTCACGAGCTCAACATCGGCCATGCGATCGTCGCGCAAGCCTTGTTCACGGGCTGGCAGGCGGCGGTAGCGGAGATGAAGCGGCTGATGGCGGAAGCCGCTGCCCGCGGCACGCTGCCGAATCGTTGACCCGCTTGAGATAGGCGATGAGGTTGGCGCGCTCCTGGCGATCCGCGATGCCGGCATAGCCCATCGCGGTCCCCGGCACGGTCTTGAGCGGATTCGCCAGAAAGCGATCGAGCGTCCGCGCATCCCACACCAGATTCGAGCGGCGCATCGCATCCGAATACGCGAAGCCTTGCACGCTGCCGGCGCGGCGGCCGAACAGCCCGCAATGCCGGGGACCGGTACGGTCGTAGGCGAAAGCATGGCAAGCGAGGCAGCGCGCGTAGACCGCTTCGCCCCGCGCGGGGTCGCCGTGCGCGAGCGCGGCGGCCGGCGCTGCGTTCGCGAGGAGGGCATGCACGGCACCGGCGAGCAGGATTGCCGCCCCGGACTTTTTCACGACATGAAGGCGGATGGCACCGGGGTCTCGCCCAATGCATTGCGCAGGATGGCCCAGTGCATCGCTTCGTCGCCGAGAATGCTGGCGGCAGCCTTGGCCAGTTCGCGGTTGCCGAATACCGGCACGGCGCCGAGATACGCGCTCACCGCGCCTCTTTCGAGCATCGCGGCGAAGCGCAATACGTCGGCCTGGCTTTTCAGGGTGTCGACCGGGAAGGTGTATTTCTCTTTCGCTGCCACCGGCTGCCCGCCCAGCTTGACGATGGTTTTCGCCAGCACGTCGGCGTGCTCCTTGTGATGCCCCTGAAACGTCAGCGCAAGATCGAGCGCCGGTTTTTGCAGCAGCCCGCTCTCCGCGCCCAGCTGGTAGGCAGCGATGGCCTCGAGTTCGGCGCCCAGCGCCGTGTTCAGGATGCGCGCGTCGGAGGCGCCGGACTGGCCGCCCTTGGCGAGCGCATCGCGTCCGGCGAGCAGGGCGACGGCCGCTCCCGACAGCAGCAGGCCGGAGTGGCCGAGAAAGGCGCGACGCGTCCCGTCGTCCGGATTTGCCGGAATGGATAGGTGCGTCGTGTCCTGCTTTTGAATGAATGAAAACATGGCGGTCTCCTGACAGGGAAGGTGCTGCGGTGGAACCTGGCGACAGCAGGCCAGGCAGGATCAGGCGTCGTCCGCCCGGTGGGTGTTCAGCTTCGCCAGAACCCCCGCGACGATGCGGTCGCAACGGTCGCCGGCGAAGGAGAATGCGTCTGCGAGGCTGAAATCGATTTCGCGCGCCAGTGCCTCGCGCAGCAGGCCCCTGGCGCGAAAGTAGCGGGTGCGCACCGTTTCCGGCGGAATGCCGAGGCAGGCCGCCGTTTCGTCGACGGACATTTCTTCCAGCGCGCGCAGCACGAAGACAGTGCGAAAGGCGTCCGGCAGCCGATTGATCTTGTCCTCGACCAGACGGCGCGTTTCCAAGCGCATCAGGGCATGCTCGGGTTGTTCGGGTGAATGCTCGCCCATATTCGCCTCAGACAGTCTGTCGTCCTGCTCCGCATCGCCATGCAGGTCGATCACCTCGGCCTGCCGGTGGCGCTTGCGCAAGCGTGCGATTGCCGCGTTGACGACGATGCGCACCAGCCAGGTGGACAACTTGGCATTGCCGTGGAACTGGGCCATCGCGCGATAGGCAAGAAGATAGGCCTCCTGCACGGCGTCTTCGGCTTCGGCGTCGTCATTCAGGATGCTGCGCGCAGTCCGGTAAAGCGTTTGATTGTGGCGCCGCATCAGGCGCTGGAGCATGGATAGGTCGCCCTCCGCGATCCGCTGCGCAAGCTCGGCGTCGGTCAAGGGTTGCTCGGCGGTTTTTTCCTGGGGGCGGCGCATGGCGCTCTCCGTCTGCTTCGGGCTCTTGTCACATTAGATGACGGCAAAGCTTTTCGCGTTCCCGGCACCGGAGGGCGAGAACGCATTGCGGTGCGCAGACCGTGGAGAGGGCGGCGGCGTCGGGAGCGCTCCCGGCCCGCTAGCTGTTGAGTTGCAATAGGTTGTTCCCGGCGAGCCGTGAAGCTGGAGGCTTGTAGCCGAGAGCCGAGTGAGGCCTTCTGGCGTTGTAGTAAGCCAGGAATGCCGGTAGCCAGGCAGTGCGTTCCGCACTGTTG
>NCIH01000067.1:0-4284 GCA_002281975.1 Hydrogenophilales bacterium 17-64-11
AACCTTTATGCGCGGCGTCTGCTGGCCGCCGCGCAGTTGCGCCTGGGGCGTCCCGACGATGCGGCGCACACGCTGGCTCCCGCGCTCAAATCGGCCAGCCATGACGCCGGCGTATTGGCCGTCGCCGGCGAAATCGCCCTGGCCAAAAAAGACTTTGCGCAAGCCTCGGCCTATTTCGAACAGGCTGCCCAGCGCAACCCGGACAGCGCCGCCATCCGCACCGAACTCGGCATTTCGCGGCTGGCCCAGGGCGACAGCCGCGCCATGGCCGACCTGCAGGCCGCCGCGGGAATGGAAGGCGCCAATAGCCGGGCCGACACTGTCATCATTCTCAGCCAACTGGAACACAAGCAGTTCGATGCCGCGCTGGCCAGCATTGCCGCGCTGGAAAAGAAACAAGCCGTCAATCCGCTCACCTGGAACTATCGGGGCGCGGCCTATCTCGGCAAGCAGGACGTGGTCCGCGCGCGCGACAGCTTCAGCCAGGCGCTCAGACTCGACCCCGCGTTTTTCCCCGCTGCCGCCAATCTGGCGCAACTCGACTTGAAAGACAGCCGGCCTGACGCCGCACGCGAGCGCTTCGAGGGCATTCTCAAGGCCAATCCCCAACATCTCGACGCCATGCTCTCGCTGGCCGACCTCGGACTGCGCAGCCGGGATGAAAAAGTCTACGTGAGCTGGCTGGAAAAAGCCGCCGCCGCCCACCCGCAGGCACTGCAGCCACGGATCGCGCTGGCGCGCTATCAGCTTGCCAAAGGCGACAAAAACAAGGCGCTCACCGCCGCGCGCGAAGCCGTCAATGCCTGGCCCGACAACCCGGCCGCGCTCGATCTCCTCGGCGCCGCCCAGCTGGCACTGGGAGACACCGCCAACGCGCTGGGGAGCTACCGCAAGCTGGTCGAGCGCCAGCCCGGCCAGGCCGCCCCGCTGCTCAAGCTGGCCAGCGCACAGATCGCTGCCCAAGACCTCGCCGGCGCGCGCAAAGCCCTGCAAAACGCCCTGCGCATCCAGCCCGGCCTGCTCGATGCGCAGATGATGCTCGGCGGCGTCGAGCTCCGGGCGGCGCGGCTCGACGAGGCGCAAAAAATCGCCCTGCAAATGCAGCAACAGCAACCCGACCACCCGGCCGGTTTCATCCTTGCGGGCGACACCGCGTTTGCGCGCAAGGATTACCCTGCCGCGCTGGCGGCTTTCGAACGCGCGCACAAACTGAAGCCTTCGGGTACGCTGCTCGCCCGCCAGTTGCAGGTTTTCAACGCCATCCAGCGCAGCGAAGAGGGCGAACAACGCCTCGCCGCCTGGCTGGTCGCCCACCCGCAAGACGCGGCCATCCGGGCCGCCCTGGCGGAAAGCCTTCTCAAGCGCCAGCAGTACCCCGCAGCGGCCGAGCATTACCTGGCGTTGAACAAGAGCAATCCCGGCAACCTGATGGTGTTGAACAATCTGGCATGGGCGCTGCATGAAGCGGGCGACAAGCGCGCCGTGTCGTTTGCCGGGCAGGCGCTGAAACTGCAGCCGGACAACCCGATGGTCATGGATACCTATGGCTGGATCCTGACCGGTCAGGGGCAAGCCGTCCAGGGTCTGCCCCACCTGCGCAGGGCGCTCTCCAAAGCGCCGGACAACGCGGAAATCCAGTATCACCTTGCGGTTGCCCTGTTCAAAACCGGCGACCGCGCGCGCGCGCAGGGAGAATTGGAGCGTCTCCTGGCCAGCGGTGCGCGCTTCCCGCAGGAGCAGGAAGCGCGCACACTGCTGGACCAACTGAAAAACAAAACGCGCTAGACTGCCGCCACCCGATCGCTGAATGGAGCCTGCATCTATGACCCGACACGCCGCCCCCTCGATCACGCTTCTGATATTGGCCCTCTCCGCACCGCTGGGGGGCTGCGACCCGGCCGCCAAGCTTACCGAGCAGGAGCACATTCAGCGCGCCAAGGACTTTGAAGACAAAGGCAACCTCAAGGGCGGCATCATCGAGCTCAAAAACGCCGTTCAGAAGAACCCTGACAATCCGCAGGCGCGGCTGCTCCTGGGCCAGATGTACCTCAAGGCCGGGTTCGGCGCGGAAGCCGAGAAGGAGCTGACCCGTGCCGAGAAACTCGGCACCGGCCGCGACACCGTCGCCCCCCTGCTGGGCGAAGCCTTATTGCTGACGGGCCACTACAAGCGCATCCTGGACGAGATCCAGCCCACCGACGCCATGTCCCCAGCCAGCCGCAGCCGCATCATGGCCTTGCGCGCCAGCGCCCTGTTCAAGTTCGGCAAATTCCGGGATGCCTGCAACCTGTTCCAGGAAGCCCGCCAGGTCAATGCCGACAGCCTGCAGGCCCACTGGGGGCTGGCGCAATGCGCCATTGCCGAACGCAAGATGGCGGAGGCCCGGACCTGGCTCGACAACGCCCTGAAACTGAACGAACGGCAGGCGGAAACCTGGGTCTTCATCGGCGACTTCGAACAGCTCAACCAGAACACGCCGGATGCGCTGGCAGCCTACCGGCAGGCGGTGAAACTGGAGCCATCCAACATTGCCGCACTGCAGAGCCTGGCAACGCTGCAGATGACGCTGGGCGAAATGACCGCGGCCCAGACCTCGATCGACGCGGTCAATCAACTGGCGCCTGGCTCGAATGCCGCAAAATACCTGCAGGCCTTGCAGAAATTCCAGCAGAAGAAATATCCCGAAGCGCGCGATTTGCTGCAGGACATTTTCAAAACGGCCCCCGAGCACCTGCCCGGCATCCTGCTCGCAGGTTCTACCGCGTATGCGCTCGATTCCCTGCAGCAGGCCGAGACCTACCTGAACCGCTACCTCAAGCACTTCCCCGGCCATGCTTATGCGCGCCGCGTGCTGGCGGCGACGCAAATCAGGCAGAACCAGCCCGACAAGGCGCTGGCTACCCTGGCACCGCTGCTCCCCCCCCACGGAGAAGATGCGCCGGCACTGGCACTCGCCAGCCAGGCGCATCTCGCCCGGCACGATCCGCGCCAGGCAGCCCAACTGCTGCAACAAGCCGTACTCCTCCAGCCCGGCAACGCGGCATTTCATACCCAGCAGGGTCTCAATCGCCTGTCCGCCGGCGACATCGACGCCGCCATCACCGATTTGCAAGCTGCGCGCGCGCTGCAGCCCGGGACCCGCCAAACCGACGTTCTGCTGGCGTTGACCCACATCAGAAACAAGCAATACAGCCAGGCGCTGGCCATCTGCGACCAACTGGAAAAACAGCTGCCGCGCAGCCCGCTGCCCCACGATTTGCGCGGCCGCGCGCGCCTCGCGCAGGGCGACCTTGCCGGAGCCCGCACGAGTTTCGAACGCGCGCTGGCCCTCGACGCCGCCTTTTTCCCCGCCAGCGCCAGCCTCGCGCAACTCGACATGCGCGACAAAAAAACCGACGCCACGCGTGCCCGCTTCACCAAACTGCTGGAAGCGGACAAGAACAATCTGCGCGCCATGATGGCGCTGGCCGAAATCGCGGCACTCACCAAACAGGAAAACGAGTACGTCAATTGGCTGGAAAGAGCGGCGAAAGCGCACCCGCAGGCCATGGCTCCCAATGGCACGCTGGCGCGCTACTACTTGATCAAGAAGCAGCCGCGCAAGGCGCTCGCCATTGCCAGCGCGATGGTCAGCGCGCGCCCGGACGATATCCAGGCGCTCAATTTGCTGGGTTCGACCCAGTTCGCCGCCGGCGATCTCGACAGCGCGATCGCCACCTATGGCAAGGCCGTGCAGAAGGACGCGCGTGCCTTCGACAGCCATCTCGGCCTCGCACGCGCCCTGATCGCCGACAAGAAGCCGGCCGCTGCGCGTACAGCCCTGCAAAAAGCGCTGCAGATCGACCCCCGCCACCTGGAAAGCAGCGTCGCCCTGCTGCGCCTTGAAGCCAGCCAGAACAATCCTGACGCAGCGGCAAACATTGCCCGCCGGATTCAGGCCGACCACCCCCAGTCCGCCCTCGGCCACGAACTCGAGGCCGACGTCCTGATGCAGCAGAAACGCTACCCCGCCGCCCGTTCCGCCTATGAGCAGGCGATGCAGCGCGGCGCGGGATCATCCGTGCTGGTCAAGTTGCACCGCGCCCAGGTACTGGCCGGCTCCGGTCCGGCATCCGCCCAGCGCCTGGCTGGCTGGCTGAAACAGCATCCCGAGGACAACGCGGTTCGTGCCGCTGCGGCCGACTACGCCATGACGGTGGGGAACAACCGCGAAGCCATTGCCCACTATCAGGAAATTCAGCGTCGAGCCGCGCCCAACGTGCTGGTCCTCAACAATCTGGCTTC
>NCIH01000067.1:4308-25520 GCA_002281975.1 Hydrogenophilales bacterium 17-64-11
TCGCTCTATCAGCGCGAACAGGACCCCCGTGCCCAGGCCGCGGCGGAGCAGGCGCTCAAACTTGCTCCGGCCAACCCCAATGTCCAGGACACCCTCGGCTGGATACTGGTGCAAACCAATCAAACTGCACGCGGCCTGGACTTGCTGCGGCGCGCCGCCGCCGCCGCGCCCCAGTCGGGCTCGATCCGCTATCACTACGCCGCCGCGCTTGCCCGCAGCGGAAACAAGGCCCGCGCCCGCGCAGAACTGCAAAAATTGCTGGCCGAGACCCCGGCATTCCCCGAAACGCAGGCCGCCAAAGCTTTGCTCGATAGCCTGTGATACCCGCGCAGCCCTGTTCACCCATGCCGGCGCACCTCGCACTGCCAGGCGAAGCCTGTCCTGGCGCCCCCCTTGTCGGAATTTTTTACACGAGCGCCTTGCCGAGTCCCCGGAAAAACCGGCAAGAATTTGTTTTATAAGGACTTAAGCAAACCTGGCATGGTGCGTGCTTTATGAGAGGCAGGTTGAATTAACCTCAACACCCAACCTCTCACAGGAGTGACGAAATGAAACTCACACAACTCTCCGCCCTGGTCGCCGCCGCCGTCCTGTCGCTCAGCGCCAACGCCGAACCGTTCTACATGATCGTGCCCGACGGCGCCGTGGATAACCAGACCGCCAACACCTACCAGTTCGGCATCGACTTCCGTGCCACCTCGAACTACGTCGACTCGGACGGCTCCTACGACGGCGTTAATGCCTCCACCTTCGCCACCGTTGGCGACGCGGTGAACGACGTCGGCGTCGGCACGGTTTCCAGCCTGCTCGGGTCCAATGGCATCGCCATGACCGCCAACAACCTCGACGAAGGCATGGGCGACAACTGGCAGCTTTCCTTCAATTACAACATCAACGGCGTAGTGGTTGCGGTCGACAACTCGGGCCTGCCTGCTTCCCAGGGCATCGGCGCCTTCTACGGCGACGGCGTGGTGGATGGCGACAACCTGATCAAGATCTATTACGACGTGCTGGACATCAACGGCAACGCGATCAGTTCGAGACTGGTGATGAATCTGGAAGTCCTGTCCAGCAGCGGCACCATCGGCAACGCCGTGTTCAATACGGCTGTCGACTTCACCGGCGTGGATGTGCTGGCGCAGAGCCTGTTCTTCTTTGCCGACGGCACCAACTGGTTCGACCTGTGGACGGATGGCCAGCCGCTGCCCGGCATCGAAATTGCCGCGCGCATCGACACCAACGTCGACCCGCAGCTGGTCCCGACCGTGGCGGCAAATGGCGAGACGGCTTCCCGCACCAACACCCTGAACGGCAGCGTGGAAGTCAACCGCGTGCCGGAACCCGGCAGCCTGGCGCTTCTGGGCATGGGTCTGTTGGGCCTGGGTCTCGGCCGCCGCTACTTCAAGCAAGCCTGAACCACTGCTCACTCCAGCAAAAAGCCAGAGCGTCTGCTCTGGCTTTTTTTATGCCATCCATCCTGCCGCTTGACAGGCAGACACCCATCATCGGGCGTGCCGTCAGGTGTTTTTTCTGGACAAACGCCAGTTGACGTAGGCAATCGCCAGCCGCTGCAGCGGATGCGCATTGCCGCCCGGGCGCCAGGTACGCTTCAGTTTTCCGGTGTAGGCGTCGAACTGCAGGCTGTGTGGCACGGCACGCACCTTTCCCCGCCCCAGCAGGATTTTCAGCGCTTCGGTACCCGCCATGCCTGCGCACAACTGGCACGCCAGGCCGGTTGACGGCACGCGCTGGGTTTTGAAGTCGACGATTTCGGGGTATACCAGATAACCCCGGTGCAACAGGGCAGGCGCCAGGCCGACCAGGAAACGGGTCGGCCATTCGTCTTCGGGCGTGCCCTGCAGCCGGAAATATTCGTCGAAACCCGGGCCGTCCGGCAGAAAATTAAGCACCGCCGCCCCCATCCCCAGCGGAACGGCAAAGGTGATGGGAATGCCGCGCGCGCGGCAGGCGTCGTACACCAGGCGGCGCGCGGGAAAAACAAAATAATCCAGGCCGTCCACGTAGAGGTCGACGCCGTCCAGAAACGCGTCGACATTATGCGGCTGCACGCCATCGTCGAATACGCGGATGTCCAGCTCGGGGTTGATGTCGCGCGCCAGCCTGGCCATGACCTCCGCCTTGGGCTGCCCGATACTGCTCATGCTGGCACCTGCCTGGCGGTTGAAGTTGACCAGCTCGAACTGGTCGAGATCCGCCACATGGAAGCGGCCGATGCCCAGCCGGGCCAGGGTCAGCAAATGCACGCCGCCGGCGCCGCCGAGACCGGCTATGGCGACCTTTTTACCGCGCAGCGTGGTTTGCTCGTGTGGGGTCAGCCAGCCAAGGTTACGGCCGAATGCCTCGTTGTAATCGAAAGCCCGCACAATGACGCTTCAAGCATCCTCTTTCAGCAAGCGCCCCAGAATGCCTTCCTGGTCGTGCGCCGAGAAAAAGTAGGGGTAAAGACTGCGGTCTTTGGCTGCCTTGCCCTTGCCGCCGAGCTCTTCTATCTTCTGCCGCATGTATTCCAGCTCCAGATGCATCAGCAGCACGGGAAAGTTGACCCGGTTGTTCATTTTTTCTTCCCCGATCTGCTTGAAACCCAGCATTTTTTCGTAGAAGGTTTTGTGGCGGGGAACGATCTCGATGATGGCGTCGGTACATTCATGGATGACGCCATACAGATAGGCGATATGAATCAGGCTGGCCAGCAATTGCTTGCTGCCGATGTTTTCGTCGATGGCAAGCTTGCTGAGCTCGCCGACCCGCCTGCCCTGGGCGCGCAACGCATCGATTTCGGGTTTGTAGATTTCTTCCGCCAGCATGCCTTCCGGCGAGTCATAGCCGACCGTGACGGTGCCGACGATCCTTTCCTGGTGAAACGACAGGATGGTGATGCGATTGGGATATTTCTTCAGGTGCGCCTTGGGGAAACCGCGCCAGGCATAGCGCTTCTGCACCAGCATGCTGGCATGGTTGAAAACCTCATCCTGCTGCGCGAAGCGCAGCTTGAAGAGTTTTTCCCCCATGCGTTCTTCCTGGACCTCGGCATCCCCCTCGGGAAGCGGACTCAAATCCTTGAGGCGGTAGGGCGATTCGAAGCTGATGATGGTTCGATCGAAATCATCGGCAACGCTCCGGCCACGCCCAATCAACTTGCTCAAATTTAGCGTCACCTTTGACCCTCCTGACACACGGGGGAAAGCATTCCCCCATACTCGTTTCTATCGGCCCGCCACAGGCAAAAATTTAGGCCTGGCCGCGCATCCATCGCGCTGCATCCCGCGCAAAATAAGTCAGCACGCCGTCTGCTCCGGCGCGCTTGAATGCCAGCAGCGCTTCCAGCACGCACGCGCGCTCATCCAGCCAGCCATTTTGCGCCGCGGCTTTCAGCATGGCGTATTCGCCGCTGACCTGGTACGCATAGGTCGGCGCGCCATAAGCGTCCTTGACGCGCCGGATAACGTCGAGATAAGGCATGCCGGGTTTGACCATGATCATGTCGGCGCCTTCCTGGAGATCCATTCCGACCTCCCATAACGCTTCATTGCTGTTGGCCGGGTCCATCTGGTACGTATATTTGTTGCCCTTGCCCAAACTGGCCGCCGATCCGACAGCGTCACGGAACGGGCCGTAAAAGCTGGAAGCATATTTGGCAGCATAGGCCAGAATCCGGGTATGAATATGACCGGCGCCCTCGAGAGCGCCGCGCAGGGCCGCCACCCTGCCGTCCATCATGTCGGATGGCGCGACCACGTCGGCGCCAGCCTGGGCGTGCACGACCGCCTGCCGGGCGAGCACCGCCACCGTCTCGTCGTTCATTACATAGCCGCTGGCATCGGTCAGGCCATCCTGGCCGTGGCTGGTATAGGGATCCAGCGCAATGTCGGTGATGATACCCAGTTCGGGGAAACGGTTTTTCAGTGCGGCCACGGTACGCGGCACCAGACCATCGGGATTGACCGCTTCATCCGCCCCCGGCGTTTTCAAGCCGGCATCGATCACCGGGAACAAGGCCAGCGCAGGGATGCCCAGCCGCAGGCAGTCTTCGGCCACCGGCAGCAGCAGGTCCAGCGACAGCCGTTCGACACCGGGCATCGAAGCCACCGGTTCGCGCCTGTCCTGCCCGTCCAGAACAAACACCGGATAAATCAGATCGCTTGATGCGAGCGTGTGTTCGCACATGAGACGGCGGGAAAAATCGTCGCGCCGCATACGACGCATGCGGCGGGCGGGAAATGGGCCAAAAGGCAGGTTCACAAAGGTCTCCAAAGAATTCGCATGGTGGCGTGGAACTTTTTCAAGGGCTTCCTGCTCTATCTTGCAGACGGTCTCGTATCGTCTCCCGCTTCTCCTCCCTGAGCGGGATGCCTTAATCCCCTTAAGGCATTTTTTGCCCCGATCCCTCCCTTGATCGGGGCTTTTTGTTGGGCGGCGCCGGCAGCCTTATCCATTTGTCTGCGGCTCTCCCTGCCGGGCCCGGGCGAGCCACCCTTCGAGCAAAGCGGCCGCCTCTTCCGCGCCCTGCCGGGACAGGCTGGAAAACAACTGAACAGTGACGCTATCCAGCGCCGCAAGTTCCTGTTTGACGCGGCGCAAGGTGAGCGTCTTCTCGCTGTTGGACAATTTGTCTGCCTTCGACAGCAGGATATGCACCGGCTTGCCGGTGGGCGTGAACCAGTCGAGCATCTGCCGGTCCAGCGGGGTGAGCGGATGGCGCGCATCCATGATCAGCACCATTCCGGCCAGCGCTTCGCGCTCCTGCAGATAACGCGACAGCAGCCCTTCCCATTTTGCCCTCACTTCGGGCGGCACTTTTGCATAGCCGTAGCCCGGCAGGTCGACCAGGTAGGTGTCGGCATCCAGCTCGAAAAAGTTGATGAGCTGCGTGCGGCCGGGGGTTTTGGACGTGAACGCCAGACGGTTTTTACGCGTCAACAGATTGATTGCACTCGATTTTCCGGCATTGGACCGCCCGGCAAACGCAATTTCGGCACGGCTATAGGGCAAATCGCGCAGCTGGGCGACCGAGGTATGGAATTGGGCGCGATTGAGCACGGGCTTGGCAGTCATATTAGTTGCCGCTAAACTACCCTTTTTCCCAAGTTTTGCAAGCCTCAGGAGCCTTTTGATGAAACTCGTCGTCTCTCTGGTCGCCGCTCTGGCCGCCACCTCCGCTTTTGCTGCGGCCCCTGCCAACAAAGGCGACCCCAAGGCGGCAGAAAGCATCGTCAACCAGCTTTGTGCGGCTTGCCACTCGGTGGACGGCAACAGCGCAGCCGCCGCCAACCCCAATCTGGCGGGGCTCAATTCCGAATACATTTACAAGCAGCTTGCCGAGTTCAAATCGGGCGCCCGTAAAAATGCCATCATGTCGGGCATGGTCGCCAGCCTCAGCCCGCAGGACATGCAGAATCTGGCTGCCCATTACAGCGCCCAGCAACCCAAGCCCGGCACGTCCGCGGATCGGGAACTCGCACTGATTGGCCAGAAGATCTATCGCGGCGGCGTGCAAGGAGCCGGCGTGCCAGCCTGCGCCTCCTGCCACGGCCCGCAGGGCAAGGGCATTCCTTCCCAGTTCCCGCACCTGGCCGGCCAGCACAGCGACTACATCTACGCCCAGCTGAACAGCTTCCGCGTCGGCGAGCGTGCAAACGACGCGGCCAAGATGATGCGCAGCATCGCCGCCAAGATGACCGACGCCGACATGAAGGCAGTGGCATCTTATATTCAGGGCTTGCGTTAGAGCGCGGTTGTTGCCGCATACGATTCCGCATGGGTTTCAACCCATAGCGGAGCGGAGTCCTTCAGGGATTCATCGGCTTTACAACCACGGCCTACCCCTTGCGGGTGAACTTATCCGACTTGCTTGAGTCGACGGAAGGGTGACGCAGATCACCCTTTTTTATTGCCGCTTTTTGCCGCCACATGAACACTGCCCCGCACTCCTTCGGCAAGTCCCTGTTCGAACTGTTGAGTTCGATGCGTTTTGCCATCAGCCTGCTGTCCATCCTCGCAGTCGCCTCGGTTGTCGGCACGGTACTGAAGCAGGCCGAACCGTACAACAACTACCTCATCCAGTTCGGGCCGTTCTGGTTCCAGGTGTTTGAAAAACTGGGGCTGTACGATGTCTATCACGCCGCCTGGTTTCTGCTCATCCTGACCTTCCTCGTCGTTTCGACCAGCGTCTGCATCTACCGCAACGCGCCGAACTTCGTACGCGAGATGAAGAGCTTTCGCGAGCACGTCAGCGAACAGTCTCTGAATGCGTTCAAGCACCGGCACGAAGCGGTCACGGAACGCCCGCCCGCCGCGCTCGCCGCCAGCGCGCAGCGCTATCTCGAAGGCCAGGGATACAAAGTCAAGAACCTGCCGCGCGAAGACGGCGTGCTGCTTGCCGCCAAGGCCGGCAGCTGGAACCGCCTCGGCTATCTGCTGGCGCATTCGGCCATCGTGATGATCTGCATCGGCGGTCTGATGGACGGCAATCTGGTGTTCAAGGTGCAGCAGCTGCTGGGTTACAAGAAGATCGAGACGCGCGACATCCCGCAAAGCCAGGTGCCGGCGATTTCGCGCCTGGCCCCTTCCAACCCGTCGTTCCGCGGCAGCGTGCAAATTCCCGAGGGATCCAGCGCGGACGTGGCCTTCCTGAATGTGGCCGACGGTTATCTGGTGCAGGATCTGCCGTTCACCGTGGCATTGAAGCAGTTCCGCATCGAGCACTACACGACGGGACAGCCCAAAAGCTTCGAGAGCGACATCGAGCTGTTCGACCCTTCCGGCAAAAAAATCAGGGAAGCGACGATTGCCGTCAATCACCCGCTGATCCACGACGGCATCGCGATTTACCAGGCAAGCTTTGCCGACGGCGGCACCCGTCTGACGCTGCGCGGCTGGAATCTGTTCGCCCCCGCGGCCGTATCCTTTCCCATCGAAGGCACGGTGCTCCAAAGCGCCACGCTGACCAGCGCGGCAGGCGACTACACCATCGAGTTCATCGATTTCCGCCCGTTCAACATCGAAAACATGGGCGGCGAAATCGCCGCGTCCGGCAACGCCATGAGCGTGCTCGGCGGCAGCCCGGTCAGCGACAACCGGCATCTGCGCAACGTCGGCCCGAGCTTCCAGTACAAGCTGCGCGACGCGCGCGGGCAGGCGCGCGAGTTTTCCAACTACATGCTGCCGCTGGAGCTGGACGGCCGCTGGTACATGATGTCGGGCGTGCGCGAGTCGCCGAACGAGTCCTTCCGCTACATGCGCATGCCGCTCGACGCCGACGGCACGATCGACAGCTTCATGCGGCTGCGCGGCGCACTGCTGAATGCCGGCTTGCGCCCCGAAATTGCCGCGCGCTTCGCCCGCCAGGCGCTGCCGCAGGATGCCTGGGGCAGCGAAATCGAAGACAAGCTGACATCCAGCGCCGCCCAGGTGCTGGCTTTGTTTGCCGAGGGCGGCTTCCAGGCGCTGGGCGGATTCATCGAGACCAAGGTGCCGGAAGCCGAACGCGATAAGGCGGCCGGCACCTATCTGCGCATTCTGGAGCTCGCCGCGTTCGAGGCGCTGCAAGTCGCCCAGCGCCAGGACGGGCTGCCCGCGCCCAAGCCCGACGACGCGACCGGCTGGCTGGTGCGCGACACCCTCAACAGCATGAGCGACATGTTCGTCTACGGCGCGCCGATCTATCTGCAACTGATGCAGTACGACGAAGTCAAGGCAAGCGGCCTGCAACTCACCCGCTCGCCCGGCAAGAACGTGGTCTATTTCGGTTCGCTTTTGCTGACGCTCGGCGTATTCTTCATGCTCTACGTGCGCGAGCGCCGGGTCTGGCTGCGCATCAAACCGGGCCACGCGCTGCTGGCGATGTCGTCGGCCAAGCACACGATCGATTTCGAAAAAGAATTCACCCAGCACGCGCGGGCGCTGGATACGCTGGTGAAATAAAAACGTATCCGCGAAGGACGCGAAGAGACGCGAAGTAAAAACAGGAGTCGATGGCTGTCTCCAGACGAAGTCGCCATGAAGAAAATTTCTTCGCGCGTCTTCGCGCCCTTCGCGGACAAAAAATGTTTTTGAACACGCTTGGGCAATAACCCAATAACCCGGAGATACCGCCATGGAACTCGCCCTCAACCAACCCGCCCCGCTGCTGAAGCGCCTGTCGTGGTTCGACTGGCTGTTTGCCGCCATCGTCGCGGCCGGCGCCCTGTTCGCCCTGTCGCGCTTCGGCGACTACATGGACATCTATGAAAAAGCCATCCTGCTGGCGGCGATTCCGTCGCTGGCGGTATTCGGCTGGTTCTGGAAACCGTTCCGCCCGCTGTTCATCGTGGTCGGTGCGGTCAGCCTGTTCGCCGTCAGCCAGTACGGCGGCAGTCTCGCGCGCATGGAGGAAGCCTTCTTCCTCAAATACCTGATCTCCAGCCAGGCCGCCATCATGTGGATGTGCGCGCTGTTCGGGCTGGCGACGCTGGCCTACTGGGGCGGGATGCTGGCACGCTCCGAATTCACCATGAAGACCGGCAGCACGCTGACCTGGGTCGCGGTGGCCATGGGTTTCATCGGCCTGATGGTGCGCTGGTACGAGTCCTATCTCGTCGGCGCCGACGTCGGCCACATCCCGGTGTCCAACCTGTACGAGGTCTTCGTGCTGTTCTGCCTCATCACCGCGATGATGTATCTGTATTACGAGGCGCGTTACCAGACCCGCCAGATGGGCGCCTTCGTGCTGCTGGTGATTTCGGCGGCGGTCGGCTTCATCCTCTGGTACACCTTCGACCGCGGTGCGCATGAAATCCAGCCGCTGGTGCCTGCGCTCAAATCGTGGTGGATGAAGCTGCACGTGCCCGCCAACTTCATCGGCTATGGCGCCTTCTCCATCGCCGCCATGCTCGGCGTCGCCTACCTGCTTGCGGCGCGCGGCATCCTCGCCAGCCGCCTGCCCAAGCTGGAAGTGCTCGACGACGTCATGTACAAGGCGATTGCCATCGGCTTTGCCTTTTTCACCATCGCCACCATCCTCGGCGCGATGTGGGCGGCCGAAGCCTGGGGCGGCTACTGGTCGTGGGATCCGAAGGAAACCTGGGCGCTGATCGTGTGGCTGAACTACGCCGCCTGGCTGCACATCCGCCTGGTCAAGGGCCTGCGCGGACCGATGCTGGCGTGGTGGGCGATAGTCGGCCTGTTCGTCACCATCTTCGCCTTCATCGGCGTCAACATGTTCCTGTCGGGGTTGCATTCCTACGGCACGCTATAAAAACAGGCGCCCGATTGGCAACGCCGCTGCCCCGCCATCCGGCATGCGGCAGACGATGCAGCCGATGAGCGCCACGGCGGCTGCGTCCGCAACGCCGGCAGCCGCCGCAACCCGGAACGTTTGAGGCGCTCACCGTCGCCCCGCCTGCGGCGGCGCGACGGATTTGCGGACGTTACAGCCATGCGAAAAAGACTGCTTTATTTCATCCCCCTGGCGCTGGCCGCCATGGCCGCGGGGATCTGGCTGGCCCAGGCCCGCTACGCGCCGCGCGCGCCTGCGGCACCCGCTGTCGCCGCACTGTGGCAACTCGGTTTTCCGGACCTGCAGGGACAGACACAGCACCTGGCGCAATGGCGCGGTCAGGTCGTGGTGCTGAATTTCTGGGCCAGCTGGTGCGCGCCGTGCCGCGAGGAAATGCCGGACTTTGCCGCCCTGCGCGAGCAATATCGGCCTCAAGGGGTCGAATTTCTCGGCATCGCCATCGACAACCCGGCCAACGTCGCGCAGTTTCTGCGGCGCCAGCCGGTCGATTACCCGATCCTGATCGGCGAAGGCGCCGCCCATGGCCTGGCACGGCAACTGGGCAATCCGGGCGGGGCGCTGCCTTACACGATCGTGCTCGATCGCAACGGCAACATCGTGCTGAGCCACCTGGGGCGATTATCCCGCGCCACGCTTGAAGCCACCTTGCGCAAAATCGCCGCATAGTTGCAATTTATTGATTCGGCCAGATGAAGTTTGAAGTGGCATCAAGGTTCAGTTTGCCTGGGCTGTGTGTGGCAGCGCGGGAGGCCGAATCAATAAGCATTAAAAACAGCGTTCTATTGAGACGGGCCAGCGAACCGGTCAAAGCAGGATGCCGTGAGAAATACCGTGCGGCTTCAAACATCGTCGGGCCGTGTCAATAGCGTCAATATCTGGACAATTTACCTTCATTTACGGCAAACTCGCCGCCATGACGACTAAACGAACCAGCCGCGCCGCGGCTAAATCGGTCCCCAGTCCGTACCCGCATGTCCTGGTTTTGCATGGCCCCAACCTCAATTTGCTGGGTAGCCGCGAACCCGAACATTATGGTTTCACCACGCTCGACGACATCGACCGCACTCTGGTCAGCCGCGGGAAAACCGCCGGCGCGCACGTCGAAACCTTTCAGCACAATCATGAAGGCGCCCTGATCGACCGGGTGCATCAGGCCGCGCGCGACCGCGTCGATTTCATCGTCATCAACCCGGCGGCTTACACCCACACCAGCGTCGCCCTGCGCGACGCCCTGGCAGCCACCGCCATCCCTTTTGTTGAAGTTCATCTTTCCAATATTTACGCGCGCGAATCCTTCCGCCATCACTCGTACTTTTCCGACCTCGCCGTCGGCGTGGTGTCCGGTCTGGGCGCGCACGGCTACGAACTGGCGCTGGAATACGCGCTGCGCCACCTCCAAAACAGGACCTCCCATGGATCTCAGAAAACTGAAAAAACTCATTGACCTGGTCGAAGCCTCCGGCATTGCCGAGCTGGAAATCACCGAAGGCGAAGAAAAAGTCCGCATCGCCAAAAGTATTGCGGGCGCGCCGATGATGATGGCTCCCCAGCCGCAATTCATCCACGCAGCCGCTCCGGCGGCACCGGCGGCCGTCGCCGCCGCCCCGGCGGAAGACGCCGTCCCCGAAGGCCACGTCGTACGCTCGCCCATGGTGGGCACGTTCTACCGCGCCCCGGCCCCGGGCTCGAAAAACTTTTCCGAAGTCGGCCAGAGCGTGAATGCCGGCGACACGCTGTGCATCATCGAGGCGATGAAACTGCTGAATGAAATCGAAGCGGACCAGGGCGGCGTGATCAAGGCCATTCTGGTCGAAAACGGCCAGCCGGTTGAATACGGCGAGCCGCTGTTTGTTATCGGGTAAGGAGTCAGGCGTCAGGAGTCAGGCGCAGCCGCCCTCACACTTCTCCCCTCACCCCTCACCGAGCCTCACGCCACCATGTTCGAAAAAATCCTTATCGCCAATCGCGGCGAAATCGCCTTGAGAATCCAGCGCGCCTGCCGCGAAATGGGCATCAAGACGGTCGCCGTGTATTCCGAAGCCGACCGCGCCGCCAAGTACGTGAAGCTGGCCGACGAATCGGTGTGCATCGGCCCGGCACCGTCGGCGCAGAGCTATCTGCACGTGCCCTCGATCATCGCCGCCGCCGAGGTCACCGACGCCGCCGCCATCCATCCCGGCTACGGCTTCCTGTCGGAAAACGCCAATTTCGCCGAACGCGTGGAGTCCTCCGGTTTCACCTTCATCGGCCCGCGTCCCGACAACATCCGCCTGATGGGCGACAAGGTCGCCGCCAAGCAGGCGATGATCGAAGCCAAGGTGCCATGCGTGCCGGGCTCCGACGGTGCCCTGCCGGACGATCCCGACGAGATCGTCAAGATTGCCGCACGCATCGGCTATCCGGTGATCATCAAGGCGGCAGGCGGCGGCGGCGGGCGCGGAATGCGCGTGGTGCATACCGAGGCCGCATTGCTGAACGCGGTGACCATGACCAAGACCGAGGCCGGCGCGGCCTTCGGCAACCCCATGGTCTACATGGAAAAATTCCTGCAGACGCCGCGTCATATCGAGATCCAGATCCTCGCCGACGAGCACGGCAACGCGGTGCACCTGGGCGAGCGCGACTGTTCGATGCAGCGCCGCCACCAGAAAGTGCTGGAAGAAGCCCCGGCCCCCGGACTCGACCCCAAGCTGCGCGACAAGATCGGCGAGCGCTGCGCCGAGGCCTGCCGCAAGATCGGCTACCGCGGCGCCGGCACCTTCGAGTTCCTGTACGAAAACGGCGAGTTCTATTTCATCGAGATGAACACCCGGGTGCAGGTCGAGCATCCTGTCACCGAACTCATCACCGGCATCGACATCGTGCAGATGCAGATCCGCGTCGCCGCCGGCGAAAAGCTGCCGTGGAAGCAGAAGGACATCCAGTTCAAGGGCCATGCCGTCGAGTGCCGCATCAACGCCGAGCACCCGAGCACCTTCGTTCCCAGCCCCGGCAAGCTCACCAACTACCACGCGCCCGGCGGCCCCGGCATCCGCGTCGACTCGCACGTCTACCACGGCTACTACGTGCCGCCGCATTACGATTCGATGATCGGCAAGGTGATCGCCTACGGCGACACCCGCGACCAGGCCATCGCCCGCATGCGCGGCGCGCTGATGGAAATGGTGGTCGAGGGCATCCAGAGCAACATCCCGCTGCACCAGGAACTGATGAACGACGCCGCCTTCATCGCCGGCGGCACCAGCATCCATTATCTGGAGCACAAGCTGGCGGGAGAGAAAGCTTGAGGGGATAGGATTCAGGATCCAGGGGCTAGGAAATGGCGTCGCTGCACATCATTCCGCCCCTAGCCCCTAGCCCCTTGCCCCTAGCCCCCAATATGCCCTGGCAATCCGTCCGCATCCTCGTCGATTCCAAACAGGCCGAGCCGCTGTCCGACGCGCTGATGGAAGCCGGCGCGCTATCGGTGTCGCTGGAAGACGCCGACGCCGGCACGGCGGACGAGACGCCGCTGTTCGGCGAACCGGACCACCCGACCGCCGAGTTGTGGCCGCACAGCATCGCGACGGTGCTGCTCGACGAACACATCGATGTGGCGGGAATCCTGGCTGCCGCGGCAAAACAGGCGGGCATTGCCGTCCCCGCCGAATACACGATCGAAAGCGTGGCCGAGCAGGATTGGGTGCGCCTCACCCAGTCGCAATTCGAACCCATCCCGATCTCGCCGCGCCTGTGGATCGTGCCGACCTGGCACGACGCACCCGACAGCCGCGCGATCAACCTCAAGCTCGACCCCGGCCTCGCCTTCGGCACCGGCAGCCATCCGACCACGCGGCTGTGCCTGCGCTGGCTCGACGCGCAACTTGCCGGCGGCGAAACCCTGCTCGACTATGGCTGCGGCTCGGGCATCCTCGCGATCGCCGCGGCCAAGCTCGGCGCAGCGCGGGTCGACGGCGTCGACATCGACACCCAGGCGGTCGCCGCTTCGCGCGACAACGCCATCCTGAATGACGTGACGGCGCACTTCTGCCTGCCCGGCGAGCTCGCGCCGGGCCAGTACGACGTCGTCGTCGCCAATATCCTCACCAATCCACTCAAGGGCATGGCGCCGCTGCTGGCAGGCCGGGTGCGGGCGGGCGGGCGTCTGGTGCTGTCGGGCATTCTGGCCGAACAGGCCGACGACGTGATGGTGGTCTACCGCGACTGGTTCGTGTTCGACCCGCCCGCAATCGACGAGGGCTGGGTGCGCCTGGCTGGCCTCAAGCAGTGAGTTTTCGCACCACCTGTCCGCAATGCGCCAGCGTCTTCCGCCTCGGCGCCGACCAGCTCGACGCGGCGCAGGGCTGGGTGCAATGCAGTGTGTGTGGCGCCGCCTTCGATGCACGCCCGAGCTTGCTGCTGGAAGACGGTTCGCCGCTGCCCGCGGCGGCCGAACCCGGGCCGCTTGAAGCCTCCTCGCTGCCGGAAGCCATTGCGGCAGCCGCGGCGGAGCCCGCCGCGGCGACAGAAACGATCCTCGCCACGGAGAGGACAACCGAGGCCGTGCCTGGCGCGGAGGACGCCGCGGCCGCCGAGATTCCGCGCGGCATCGTACAGCGCGAGGCCTCGCTCGACCTGGATTCGATCATCCTCATCGACCCCGGGACTCCGCTCCCGGACGACCCCGGCCCGCTACCGCAGTTCCATACGGCGCCCGCGTATCCGCCCGCAGCAGCCGGTGCCCCGGCCGCGTCTGCGACGCGCATCGAATACGTCGCCCCCCTCCCCGGCACGGCCCGCCTCCCGTCGGCGCCGCGCCGCATCCGGCCCTGGGCATGGACGGTGGCCGGCACGCTGCTGCTGGTGCTGCTGCTGGCGCAAACCGCCTATTTTCTGCGCGACACGCTGGTCAGCCGCCTGCCGCAGGCCCGCCCGGCATTCGAGCAGGCCTGCGCCGTGCTGGGCTGCACCCTCTCGCTGCCGAAAAATCTGGCGCTGCTGCAGATCGTCGGCTCCGACCTGCAAACCGAAGCACCCGCAAGGAATACGCCGGCGGGTGCCCCGCTGCTGGGCAGCGCCCCTTCCGCAGCCAGCGGCCACCTGAAACTCATCCTCACCCTCGGCAACCGTGCCAACCACGTACAGGCCTGGCCGGTTCTGGTCCTTACCCTGACCGACCAGCGCAACCGCGCGCTGGCACGCCGCAGCTTCGCCCCCAGCGAATACCTCGGCGACGCCCGGCGCATTGCGGCCGGGCTGCCGCCGCACAGCGAACAGGCATTGAGCCTGCCGCTGACCGTGCGCGACCTGGCCCCGCTGGGGTTCGACCTGCAACTGGCCTATTAAGTCGCTGCGCAAGGCTGGCTGGCCGGCTGCTTCTTCGGTATAGTTCGCCTTCCCGTTGCGGGAGAGCGCGTGCCCGGCACGCCGCCGAAGGCGTAACCCACCCGGAATCGCTCAGGCACCAGGACCGCAACAACCGGAACACTCTGGAGAGCGCAGCCGCTGACATCTCAAGCCAGCGGAACTGCCACCGAAGGGGCAGCGGCCCGCCGACCGGATCGGATCGGCGCCGTAATCTCTCAGGTACCAAGGACAGAGGGGTGAAGCGAATCCGTACTTCGCCCTTTTTATATTTGGTACCGCCATGCTCAAACACACACCGCTCAATGCCGCTCACCGCGAGCTCGGCGCCAAGATGGTCGATTTCGGCGGCTGGGACATGCCGGTCAACTACGGCTCGCAGATCGAGGAACACCACGCCGTGCGCAACGGCTGCGGCCTGTTCGACGTCTCCCACATGCTGTCGCTCGACCTCAAGGGCGCCAACGTGCGTCCTTTCCTGCGCCGGCTGGTGGCGAACAACGTCGACAAGCTGCAGGTCTCCGGCAAGGCGCTGTATTCGTGCATGCTGAACGAGGCCGGCGGCGTCATCGACGACCTCATCATCTATTTCATGAAAGTGCAACGCCGACTGGGGCATGGGGCTCACGCTCGCCCCGCGCCGCGACCTAGCGATGATCGCGATCCAGGGGCCGGACGCAAGCCGGGTGCTGAACGAAGCGCTGCCCGGCGTCGACGGCCTCACCGCCAGCCTCAAACCCTTCAGCGCCGCCGCCATGGGCGAAATGTTCATCGCCCGCACCGGCTACACCGGCGAGAACGGCTTTGAAGCGACGGTGCCGGCGAAAGCCGCGCCCTTCTTCTGGAAGGCGCTGATGGAAGCCGGCGGCAAGCCGATCGGCCTCGGCGCGCGCGACACCCTGCGGCTGGAAGCCGGGATGAACCTGTATGGCCAGGACATGGATGAAACCACCTCGCCGCTGGAGTCCGGCCTGGCGTGGACGGTCGACCTGAAGACCGAGCGCGACTTCGTCGGCCGCGCCGCGCTGGAAAAGAGCGAAGTGACCAAGCAACTTGTCGGCCTGCTGCTGCTCGACAAGGGGGTTCTGCGCAGCCACCAGACAGTGCTGACGAAGAACGGCGCCGGCGAAATCACCTCCGGCACCTTCTCGCCTACACTGCAGCAATCCATCGCGCTCGCCCGCATCCCGCTCGGCATCGCCCCGGGCGAGGAAGTCGAAGTCGAGATCCGCGACAAGAAACTGAAAGCCAGAGTGGTGAAATATCCGTTCGTGCGCAACGGCAAGATTCTGATTGCGTGAGGAGTGAGGCGTGAGGGGTGAGGCGACAGGCCCACCGCACCTCACGTCTGACGCCTCACACCTAACGCCTCACTTGGAGAAACCATGAGCATCCCCGCTGACCTCAAATACACCCCCAGCCACGAATGGGTTCGCGTCGAAGCCGACGGCACGCTGACCATCGGCATCACCCACCACGCGCAGGACCTGCTCGGCGACATGGTGTTCATCGAGACCCCCGCCGCCGGCCGCACGCTGGCCAAAGGCGAGGAATGCGCGGTGGTCGAATCGGTGAAGGCCGCATCCGACGTCTACGCGCCGGTGGCCGGTGAAGTCGTCGCCGCCAACGCGGATGTCGAAGCCAGCCCCGAATCGGTGAACCAGGACGCCTACAGCGCGTGGTTGTTCAAGCTGAAGCCGGCCAATCCCGCCGACGTTTCCGAACTGCTCGACGCCGCGGCCTACCAGAAGCTGGTCGAGTCGGAAGCCCATTGAAAATCGTGCGGCGTGCGGCGGAAGGGGTGAGGCGGTGCTGCCCCCCCACGCCTCGCGCCTCACCCCTCACGCCACACTGAAATCATGCCCTTCATTCCCCACACCGAAGAAGACGTCTCCGCGATGCTCGGCGCCATCGGCGCCGCCAGCATCGATGAGCTGTTCGACGAAATCCCGTCCGCATTGAAGACCGGCAAGCTGAAGGATGTTCCCGACGGCCTGCCGGAGATGGCGGTGACGCGCCTGATGCAGGAGCGCGCCTCGGCTGACGGCTTCTGGTCCAACTTCATCGGCGCCGGCGCCTATGAACACCACATTCCGGCGGCGATCTGGCAGATCACCACGCGCGGCGAGTTCTATTCCGCCTACACGCCCTACCAGGCCGAGGCCTCGCAGGGCACGCTGCAGCTGATCTACGAATACCAGACCATGATGACCCGGCTGACCGGGCTCGACGTCTCGAACGCATCCCTGTACGACGGCGCCTCGGCGCTGGCCGAAGCGGTGCTGATGGCGGTGCGCTCGCACAAGACCTCGCGCCGCGTGCTGGTGCCGAAGAGCGTGCACCCGGTCTACCGCAGCGTCGCCGTCACCACGGTGAAGAACCAGGGCATCGAGATCGTCGAGCTCGACTACGATCCCGCCACCGGACGGACGGTGCTGCCGGCCGATCCCGGCGCCTTCGCCGGGCTGGTGATTCCGCAGCCCAACTTCTTCGGCGTGCTGGAAGACGTGCACGCGCTGACCGACTGGGCGCACGGCAAGGGCGCACTGGCGATCGCGCTGGTCAACCCGACCGCGCTGGCGGTGCTGGAAGCGCCCGGCAAGTGGGGCAGCAAAGGCGCCGACATCGCGGTGGGCGAAGGCCAGCCGCTCGGCGCGCCGCTCGCCTCCGGCGGCCCCTACTTCGGTTTCATGTGCTGCCGCCAGGACTTCGTGCGGCAGATGCCGGGGCGCATCGTTGGCCGCACCGTCGATCTCGACGGCAAGTCCGGCTTCGCGCTCACCCTGCAGGCGCGCGAGCAGCACATCCGCCGCTCCAAGGCGACTTCCAACATCTGCACCAACCAGGGCCTCGTGGTCACCGCGGCGACGCAATACATGGCGCTGCTGGGGCCGCAGGGCCTCGCCAAGGTGGCATCAAACAGCCACGCCAACACCGTCGCGCTGGCCGACAAGTTGGCGGCGATCCCGGGCGTGACGCGCGCGTTCGCCAGCCCCTTCTTCCACGAAGTGGTGCTGAAGCTCAACGACAATACCCTGAAGGGCACAAGCGCAAAGGACGTGCTGCGCGCGCTGCGCGCGCAGGGCATTCTCGGCGGACTGGACATTTCCGGCTGGTATCCCGAACTCGGGCAGGCGATCCTGGTCTGCGCCACCGAAACCAAGACCGCCGCCGACCTCGACCACTATGTGCAGCAGATGGAGCGTATCCTGTCGAAGCGGCGCGAGGCGCCGCCGTGCGCATACAAAAGCCAGCCGGAGTGAAGCATGAGTGATGTCACACGCGACAAGCCCTTCTGGGACATGGCCGACTCGTTCATCCAGCTGGCCAACACCCACCTGGACGGGGAAAAGCCGAGCCGGGTGAGCGCGAGCGCATTGTTCGCCGCGGCGCGCTTCAACGCCTTCGTCATCGCCGCAGCGACCGAGAGCAAGGCGCAGTTGATCGCGGAGAAGGAAGCCGCGATCGCGTATTTCATGAACCAGTACGAATCCATGCTGCGCGAGAACCTGGACGAGCACATGGCGCGCTACGACCAGCAGGACGTTAATTGACCTGCAATGCACCGGGCGCATGATCCGCCCGGCATTTGATTGATTCATTCAAGGAGAGCAAACATGGCAGTGACTCTAGGCGGCAACCCCATCGACGTATCCGGCAGCTTCCCCAAGGTCGGCGACACCGCGCCCGACTTCAAGCTGGTCAACAAGGACCTGGCCGACGTCTCGCTGGCCGACTTCGCCGGCAAGAAGAAGATTCTCAACATCGTGCCCAGCCTCGACACCCCAGTGTGCGCCAAGTCGACCAAGGTATTCAACGATGCCGCGGTCGGCAACACCGTCGTGCTGATCATCGCCGCCGATCTGCCGTTCGCGATGAGCCGCTTCTGCGGCGCCGAGAGCACCAACAACGTGGTGACGCTGTCGACCATGCGCGGCGCCGAATTCATGAAGAACTACGGCGTCGCCATCACCAGCGGCCCGCTCGCCGGCATCACCGCGCGCGCCGTCGTCGTGCTGGACGAAAACAACAAGGTGCTCCACGCCGAACTCGTTCCCGAGATCAAGCAGGAGCCGAACTACGACGCCGCGCTGGCAGCTTTGAGGAGCTAGGAATTAGGGGCTAGGGACTAGGGGATGAGCGGCTACGCCGCGCCTCCCGATTTCCTCCGGCCCCACACCCTAGCCCCTAGATCCTAACTCCTAGCCCCTATCAACATGCTGATATTCGACCATTCCCGCCGCGGCCGCACCGCCACCGCCCAGTTGCCCGCCGCCGCCGGCAGCCTCGACGACCTGCCCTTGGAGCTGCGCCGCAAGAGCGCGCCGGCGCTGCCGGAAGTCTCCGAGCTCGACGTGGTGCGCCACTACACGCGGCTTTCGCAGAAGAACTTCTCGATCGACACGCAGTTCTACCCGCTCGGCTCGTGCACCATGAAGTACAACCCGCGCGCGTGCAATTCGCTGGCGATGCTGCCGCAGTTCCTGGCGCGCCACCCGGCGAGTCCGGACGAAACCGGCCAGGGCTTCCTCGCCAGCATGTTCGAGCTGCAGGAGATGCTGAAGGACGTCACCGGCATGGCCGGCGTGTCGATGGCGCCGATGGCGGGGGCGCACGGCGAATTCGCCGGGGTGGCGATGATCCGCGCCTACCACGACGCGCGCGGCGACAGCGCGCGGCGCGAAATCATCGTCCCGGACGCGGCGCACGGCACCAATCCGGCCACCGCCACCATGTGCGGCTACGCGGTCAAGGAGATCCCCACCGACGCCACCGGCAGCGTCGACCTCGCCGCGCTGAAGGCGGCGGTCGGCCCGCACACCGCCGGGCTGATGCTGACCAACCCGTCGACGCTGGGCGTGTTCGAGAAGACCATCGCCGAGATCCAGAAGATCGTCCACGACGCCGGCGGCCTGCTCTATTACGACGGCGCCAACCTCAATGCCATCCTCGGCAAGGTGCGTCCGGGCGACATGGGCTTCGACGTCATCCACATGAACCTGCACAAGACCTTCTCCACCCCGCACGGCGGCGGCGGCCCGGGTGCGGGTCCGGTTGGGGTGGCCGACCTGCCGCAGTCGATCGGCCGCATGAGCGCCAACATGGGCAACGCCGGCGTGCTGATGCGCGCCTATGTCTACGCGCGCCTCTTGGGCGGCACGGGCATGCAGCGCGTCGCCGAATACGCCACCCTCAATGCCAATTACCTGATGGCCAAACTGCGCGAAGCCGGCTTCGAGCTTGCCTATCCCGAGCGCCGCGCCAGCCACGAATTCATCGTCACGCTGAAGAAGCTGAAGGATGCCACCGGCGTGTCCGCGATGGATTTCGCCAAGCGCCTGCTCGACTACGGCTACCACGCGCCGACCACCTACTTCCCGCTCTTGGTGCCGGAATGCCTGCTGATCGAGCCGACCGAAACCGAAAGCCGCGAAACGCTGGACGGCTTCATCGAAGCCATGAAGGCGATCAAGCACGAGGCCGAAACCACGGCCGAGCTGGTGAAGGGCGCGCCCTACAGCCTGCCGGTGCGGCGCCTCGACGACGTAAAAGCCGCGCGCGAACTCGATCTGGCCTACAAACCGGCGGCATGACCGAACCCGCCAGCCCGTTCAAGGGCAAGACCGGCCTGCGGCGCGTGCTGAACGCGGCGGCTTACTCGTGGGCGGGGCTCGCCGCCGCATTCCGGCACGAGGATGCGTTCCGCCAGGAAGTGTTTCTGGCGCTGCTGCTGATCCCGCTCGCGCTGGTTCTGGGGGAAACGGGCATGGCGCGCGCGCTGATGATCGGTGCGGTCCTGCTGGTGCTGATCGTCGAATTGCTGAATTCGGCAATCGAGGCGGCGGTCGACCGCATTTCCCTGGAACAGCACCTGCTCATCAAGCGCGCCAAGGACATGGGCAGCGCGGCGGTGATGATCGCGCTCGTCAACCTCGCGGCCGTGTGGGCGCTGGTGCTCCTGGGCTGACGCCAAAACCGGGAATCGTGCCTATATCGCGCCTATTTCATGAACCGCCCTAAAGTTGGCGCGTTCTTGTCCGGAATAGGGGGAGTGCTTTCTTTTCTTTGACCGCGTGAAACTCAAATCTGCCTGCCTCCTGCTGGGCCTGTGCCATGCCGGTTCCGCTGCGGCCATCGGGCTGGGCGAAATCGGCGTACGCTCATTCCTCGGGCAGCCCCTGCACGCCACCGTTCTCCTCCTCGACGTCCCGGCGGCCGCAACGGCAGACTGCTTCAGCCTTGAGGCCAGCGTGGGCGGCATCGCGCCGCCACCGCGCGCGCAACTGAGCATCGAGCAGTCCGGCGGGCAGGCCGTGCTGCACATACGCACCCGCCATGCTATCAATGACCCCATTGCGCAGTTCGTTCTGGTTTCCGACTGCGAAGCCCGTTTGCAGCGCGATTATGTCGTTCTGCTCGATCCGCCCGCGGTGGTCGCCTCCCCCCTCGGCCACGATGCGGCGGCCATGACGGCCGCGGCCGTTGAAGCGCCTCCTGTCGCGGCCCCGGCACCCCGCCCCGCGCGCGCGCAACGCCGGACTCAGCGCGCGCCCGCTGTCGCCGCACGGCCGCC
>NCIH01000068.1:0-22946 GCA_002281975.1 Hydrogenophilales bacterium 17-64-11
CTTGATGCCGTCGACCAGCGATTCGCGGCAGCCGTACAGGTTGTCGAACTTGGACTTGGTCACCGAATCGTTGACGTTGATCGCCGGGAACTTGAGTTCACCGCGCGCGTGCATCTGGTACAGGCGATGCACGCCGGTGGTGGTTTCCTCGGTCACGCCTTTCACCGCCGCGAGGCGCACCGAATACCAGGTCGGATCGGTTGCCAGCTTGGCCTTGATCGCAGCGTAGAGCACGTGCTCCTCCTCGCTGGTCGGGCTGGCGATCACCGAGATGTCCTTCTCGGCGCGCGCGCCGAGATGCAGCAGCAGGGTGGCGTCGCCGCCGTCGTCGAGGATCATGTTCGAATGGTTGCCGTCGGCCCATTCGAAGATGCGGTGGGTGTAATCCCAGTAGTCTTCCAGCGATTCGCCCTTGACCGCGAACACCGGAACGCCGGTGGCGGCAATCGCCGCGGCGGCGTGGTCCTGGGTCGAGAAGATGTTGCACGAGGCCCAGCGCACCTCGGCGCCGAGCGCGGTCAGCGTCTCGATCAGCACCGCGGTCTGGATGGTCATGTGCAGCGAACCGGTGATGCGCGCGCCCTTCAAGGGCTGGCTGGCGGCGAATTCCTCGCGGATCGCCATCAGGCCCGGCATTTCGGTTTCGGCGATGCGGATTTCCTTGCGGCCCCAGTCGGCGAGCGCAAGGTCGGCGACGACGAAATCGGTGAAGTTGGCGGAAGCGGATACTGCATTCATGGTGAATCTCCTTGAATGACAGCGGGTGCGTGCTCGTTTGCCCGCAGCCCTGCTGCAAGTCAACGAGCGCGGTTGAAACATCGCCTGCGTTGAGCCTGGCTATCGGTAACGATAGTCGCAGCGCTCCTCAACGCAGGGGGGCGAAGCCTCGCCCGAAAGCGGGTGGATTATGCCATGTTTGACGGCAAGCCCGTTGCCGCGCCGAACTACAAGCCCGCCGCAGCCCTCAGCGCCGCCGCCTTGTCGGTGACTTCCCAGGTGAAGTCCGGCTCGTCGCGGCCGAAATGGCCGTAGCTCGCGGTACGGGTGTAGATCGGACGCAGCAGGTCGAGCATGTTGACGATGCCCTTGGGGCGCAGGTCGAAGTGCGCGGCGATGAGTTCGACGATTTTCGCTTCCGGAATCTTGCCGGTGCCGAAGGTATCGACCATCAGCGAGGTCGGCCTGGCGACGCCGATGGCGTAGCTCACCTGCACCATGCACCTGTCGGCCAGCCCGGCGGCGACGATGTTCTTCGCCACGTAGCGGCCGGCGTAGGCGGCGGAACGGTCGACCTTGGACGGGTCCTTGCCGGAGAAGGCGCCGCCGCCGTGCGGCGCTGAACCGCCGTAGGTGTCGACGATGATCTTGCGGCCGGTCAGCCCGGCGTCGCCCATCGGCCCGCCGACGACGAAGCGCCCGGTGGGGTTCACCAGATAGCGCGTGTCGGCCGTGAGCATGTCCTTCGGCAGCACCGGCTTGACGACTTCCTCGATCACCGCTTCGGACAGCTGGGCGTGCGAAACCTCGGGGTCATGCTGGGTCGACAGCACGACGGTGTCGATGGAATGCGGCTTGCCGTCGACGTAGCGGATCGACACCTGCGATTTCGCATCGGGGCGCAGCCACGGCAAGCGGCCGTCCTTGCGCAGTTCGGACTGGCGCTGGGTGAGACGGTGCGCAAGATAGATCGGCATCGGCATCAGCGCCGGCGTTTCGTTGCAGGCGTAGCCGAACATCAGGCCCTGGTCGCCGGCGCCCTGGTCGAGATAATCGTCGTGCGCGCGATCCACCCCCTGCGCGATGTCGGGCGACTGCTTGCCGACGGTGACCAGCACCGCACAGGTGTTGTAGTCGAAGCCGATCTCGGACGAATCGTAGCCGATGCGCTTGATGGTCTGGCGCGCGATCTGGTTGTAGTCGATCACCGCCGAGGTGGTGATCTCGCCGGCGATGACGCACAGGCCGGTGGTCAGCAGCGTCTCGCACGCGACGCGGGCATGTTTGTCCTGGGTTAGAATGGCGTCGAGAACCGCATCCGACACCTGATCCGCCATCTTGTCGGGATGCCCTTCAGACACCGACTCAGACGTAAAAATGAAATCCTTCTGCATGACAGCTCCTGTTGTCCCGGTTACCGACTGCGTAACCGACTCGTGGGACCAACGGAGCGGAGACGCTTTAGCTGTATTTGTATCCCGCCCGCAAGTTGTCAAGATTAACCCGGCGGCTGCCGCATTGTGCCCCGCCGCTTCCCCCCGCGTCAATTCCCCCAGGCGGACGCCGGCTTTCTACGCGCTGAAGCGCGTGAAAGATCGTATGCCCGCATGATGTTCCTGCTCAAGCTGCTGGCCCGCCTGCCGCTGCCGCTGCTGCATGGTGCCGGCATCGTGCTGGGCTGGCTGATTTACTGGTCGCCCGGGCGCTATGCCGCGCGCGTGCGCAACAACCTGTTCGGCAGCGGGATCTGCGCCCCCGGGCGCGACTGCCGGGCCTTGCTGCGCAAGAGCGTCGGCGAGTCCGGCAAGGCCATGATCGAACTGCTGCCGGTGTGGCTGCGTCCGTACCAGAAGGTGCTGAGGCTGATCAAGCGCACCAGCGGCTGGGAGCACATCGACGCCGCGCGCGCGGACGGCAAGGGCATCATTCTGCTGTCGCCGCACATCGGCTGTTTCGAGATCATCAGCCTTTATTGCGCCGCGCGGCATCCCTTCACCGCCATGTACAAACCGCCTCGTCAGCCGGCGCTCGACGCGCTGATGCTGGCCGGCCGTCGGCGCGGCCAGGCGACGCTGGTGCCGGCCGATCTCTCCGGCGTGCGCGCGCAGTTGGCGGCCCTCAAGCGCCACGAAGCGATCGGCATTCTGCCCGACCAGGTGGCAACCGGCGGCGACGGCGTGTGGGCGCCGTTCCTCGGCCGTCCGGCCTACACGCCGACGCTGGCCGCCAGCCTGCAGCGCAAGACCGGGGCGGCGGCCTTTTTCATCGCCGCCGAGCGGCTGAGCTGGGGGCGCGGCTACCACTTGCACGTCTTCCCACTGGACGAGGCCCTGCCGGCCGACAAGACCGCCGCCGCCATCCGTCTAAACCAGGCGGTGGAAACAATCGTGCGGCGTTTCCCGGCGCAATACATGTGGAGCTACAACCGCCACAAGCGCCCGGGCGACGTCGCCCCGCCGGACGCCCGGGAACACGCATGAAGCCAGCCGCCCCCGCAAACCTGCTGCACCCTTCGCTGCTTCCGAACTGGCTCGGTGTGGGCGTGCTCTGGCTGCTGCACTGGCTGCCGCTGCCGATCCAGGCGGCGCTGGGCAATGCCGCAGGCTGGCTGATCGCACAGCTCCCCGGACGGCGGCGGCGCATCGTCGCGACCAATCTCGCACTGTGCTTTCCCGAAGCTTCGCCTGAAACACGCCGCCGCTGGCTGCGGCAGACCTTTCAGAGCTCGATGCGCGCAGCGCTCGAACACGGCGTGCTGTGGTGGGGTTCGGAGGCACGCCTGCGCCGGCTGATCCGGATCGACAATCCCGAAGCGGCGCTGGGCGACGGCGAGCGCCCGGTGATCTGGCTGGCGCCGCACTTTGTCGGGCTCGACATGGGCGGCGTGCGGCTGGCGATGGATCGCACCGTCGCCTCGATGTACGCGCGCGCCAAGGACCCCGTCGCCGACAGAATGATGCTGCATGGGCGTTCCCGCTTCTTTTCCCCGGTGCTGATCGCCAAAAGCGACGGCATCAAACCCGTGCTCAGGACGCTCAAGGACGGCCTGCCGTTCTATTACCTGCCGGATCAGGATCATGGCCGCCTCAACGCCGTATTCGTTCCATTCTTCGGCATTCCCGCCGCCACCGTATCGGCGCTGCCGCGCCTGGCCAGACTCACCGGCGCCCAGATCGTCCCCGTCATCACCCGTCAGCTGCCATGGGGGCGGGGCTACGCGGTGCGCTTCTATCCGCCGTGGGACAACTACCCGAGCGGCAATCTGGAGGCCGACGTCGCCCGCATGAATGGGTTCATCGAAGATCGCGTCCGCGAGATGCCACCGCAGTACCTGTGGCTGCACCGCCGTTTCAAGACCCGCCCGGAAGGCGAGGCCGACCTGTATGAATGAGCCGCAGACCGATCCGTCGCGGCTGGCGGCCGCCGACGCCGATGCCGTCGGCGCGCTGGCGCGCGTGGTGTGGCAGGCCACTTACCCGGCCCTGATCCCGCAGGCGCAGATCGATGCCATGCTGGCCGACCGTTATGCGCCCGAACGGATGCGGGAACAGCTGGACGATCCGCGCCATGCCTGGTGGGGGGTGCGCCGGGACGATGTTCTGGTCGGCTTTGCCCATGCCGTGCTGGAGGGCGCCGCCTGCAAGCTCGACAAGCTCTACGTTCATCCAGACAACCAGCGCCGGGGGATCGGCGCCGCGCTGCTGCACGCCGTCGCCAGCTGGGCGCGTCAGCAGCAGGCCCGCCGCCTGCGTCTGCAAGTCAATCGCGGCAACGCGCAGGCCATTGCCGCCTACCGGAAATACGGCTTCCGCATCGTCGAGTCGCGGGTATTCGATATCGGCGGCGGTTTTGTGATGGACGATCATGTGATGGAACTGACGCTGTGAGCTTTGCCAATCCCGACGACGCCGGCCTGCGCGTCCTGCTCGACCGCACCCGAACGATTGCGGTGGTCGGCCTGTCGCCGCAACCCGCGCGGCCGAGTTACCGCGTGGCGCAGGCGATGCAGCGCTACGGCTATCGCATCGTGCCGGTGCGGCCGCTGGTGGACAAGGTGCTCGGCGAGCAGGCTTACGCAAGTCTCGCCGACATCCCGTTCGAGGTCGACCTGGTCAACGTGTTCCGCGCCGCCGAGCATGTGCCGGCTATCGTCGAGCAATGCCTCGCGCTACACTCCATGCAGCGGCCCTATTCGACGGTGCAACGTCTACCGGCAGCCATCTGGATCCAGGAAGGCATCGTGCATGAGGCCGCCGCGCAACACGCGCAGTCCGGGGGCATGACGGTGGTGATGGACCGCTGCCTCCTCAAGGAATACGTCAGGCTCAAAACCGCATGAATACCGCAGGCACAAGCACCCAACCGGGCACCAAACTCCGCTTCACCAAGATGCACGGCCTCGGCAACGACTTCGTCGTTTTCGACGGCGTCGGCCAGACCGTCGCGCTCAGCCCCGAACAGTGCCGCCGCATCGCCGACCGCCACTTCGGCGTCGGCTGCGACCAGATCCTGCTGGTCGAGAAACCCGCCCGCGACGACGTCGATTTCCGCTACCGCATCTTCAACGCCGATGGCGGCGAAGTCGAGCAATGCGGCAACGGCGCGCGCTGCTTCGTGCGCTTCGTGCACGAAAAAGGTCTCACCGCCAAGACCGCGATCCGCGTGGAAACCGCGTCCGGCGTCATCGAGCCGCGCCTGCTCGGCAACGGCCAGGTCGCGGTGGACATGGGCGCACCGCGCTTTGCGCCGGCCGACATCCCGTTCGCGGCCGAGGCCGAAGCGCTCGCCTATCCGCTGAAAGTCGGCCAGCATGTCATCGAGATCGCCGCGCTGTCGATGGGCAACCCGCACGCGGTGCTGCGGGTGAACGACCTCGACAGCGCGCCGGTGGAGATCCTCGGCGCCGCCATCGAATCGCATGCGCGCTTCCCGCAGCGCGTCAACGCCGGCTTCATGCAGGTGCTGACCCCGCACGATATCCGTCTGCGCGTGTACGAGCGCGGCGCCGGCGAAACCCTGGCCTGCGGCACCGGCGCCTGCGCCGCGGCGGTCGCCGGGATCCGCCAAGGCTGGCTGAAAAGCCCGGTCAGCGTACACACGAAGGGCGGCGACCTGGTCATCGAATGGGCAGGCAAGGGCCAGCCGGTCAGCATGACCGGCCCGGCTGAGACAGTATTTGAAGGGGAGATCGAACTCTAATGGACACGCAACCCACCACGCTGGACGCACCGGCGATTGCCGAGTTTCTGACCCGGCATCCGAATTTCTTCAACGACTTTCCCACCTTGCTGGCGGATCTGCACATCCCGCACCCGCACGGCACCCACGCGGTGTCGATGAGCGAGCGCCAGCTGATCGCCATGCGCGACAAGGTGCGGATGCTGGAAAACAAGCTCGCCGAACTGATCCAGTTCGGCGAGGAGAACGACGGCATTTCGGAAAAGCTGCACGCACTGACGCTGGCGTTGGTGACCGCTTCCGTTCCGCAGGACGTTACCGCAGCGCTGGCCATCCATCTGCGCGACGGCTTTGCCGTGCCGCACCATGCGCTGCGGGCATGGACCCTGACGGGCGAGCCGGTGCCGGGTCTGGGTGACCCGGTTTCGCAGGCGGTGCGCGACAGCGTGGCTGGCATGTCCCATCCGGTGTGCGGCGCGCTGGCGGTGAATGAGGCCAGCGGCTGGTTCGGCGAGGTGTCGCCGCATCTGCGCTCCTTCGCCTGCATCCCGCTGCGGCCCGCGCCCGCGGCGGCGCCGATCGGCCTCCTGGTGCTGGCGTCGGAAGAAGCCAAGCGCTTCTACCCCGGCATGGGCACGCTGTACCTCGAACGGCTGAGCCAGCTGGTCGGCGCCGCGCTGGTGCGGATGCAGGGATAAACCCCGCAGTGAGCGCGGTCGCGCACTACCTGCAGCACCTTGCCGCCGAACGGCGGCTGTCGCCGCATACGGTTGCGGCCTATGAGCGCGATCTGGCCAACCTGTCCCGACTGACTGCCGGCAAGCCGCTGGCCGAGCTCGGCCTCGCCGACATCCGCGGCGCCATCATCAAGCTGCGCAGCCAGAGCCTGGCAGCCGCCAGCGTGGCCAGGCAGCTTTCGAGCTGGCGCGGGTTTTACGCCTTCGCCTGCCACCGTCTCGGCTATGCGGACAACCCCTGTCTCGGCCTGCGCCCGCCCAAGGCGGCCAAGACCTTGCCGGACATCCTGTCGCCCGACGCCTGCGCCCGGCTGCTGCAGGGCGGGCCCGCTGCGGAAAACGGCGACGCCCTGCAGGCACGCGACCGCGCCATGTTCGAACTATTCTATTCGTCCGGCCTGCGCCTGTCGGAACTGACCGGGCTCGATCTCGGCGACCTTGACCTGCAATCCGGCGAAGCGCAGGTCACCGGCAAGGGCCGCAAGACCCGCGTCGTGCCGGTCGGGCGGCAGGCGCTCGACGCCCTGGCTGCGTGGCTGCCGTTGCGGCTGGCGCGGGCGCGCGACACCGCCGCGCTGTTCGTCAGCCAGCGCGGCGCCCGGCTTACGCCGCGCAGCGTGCAGCTGCGCCTCGACCGCTGGGCCCGGCAGGTAGGCCTCGGCCAGCACGTCCACCCGCACATGCTGCGCCACGCGTTCGCCACCCACGTGCTGCAGTCATCCGGCGATCTGCGGGCAGTACAGGAGATGCTCGGCCACGCCAGCATCAGCACCACCCAGGTGTATACCCACCTCGACTGGCAGCATCTCGCTAAGGTATACGATCAGGCGCATCCGCGCGCGCGCAAGAAATCCTGAATCTGCTGCCGGGTGTGCGTGCTCGCACAGTCCGGCGCTCCCGGCTTTACAGTCCCTTCAGGAATGGGGAATGCGGCCGATTCATTCCGTATGTGCGCCATTCCCTCCTCCCGGCTAGTTCGCCTTGTGCAGGACTTACGCCCTGCCTGCCTCAGCACGCAGGGCCGGATCATGGGTGCGGTATTGCTCATCCTGCTTGCGGCTTTCGTCCTGGCCGGGCAACAGGCGCTGCGCATCGCCCGCCAGGATGCCGGCGCCGCCTTGCGCGTGCAGGCATCGGCACAACTGGCGGCGCTGTCCCAGGCAGTGGCCGAAGCGGCCAGCAGGGGAGATGACAGCGTGGTGCAGGCGCGGCTCGACATTCCGATTGCGCAGGGCAACCTGCAGTATGTGGAATACACCGCGCCCGATGGCCACCTTCTACGTCGACAGGCGGCGCCGTTTCCCGTAAACCGTCCCGGCTGGTTTGCCGGAATGGCCGATCTGGTCGCCCCCGTCATGCAGGCGCCCCTGGTCGTCGACGACGCCTACCATGGCCGCCTGCTCATCCAGCCGTCCGTCCATGCATACGAGGACTTTCTGTGGCATCTCGGCAGTCGCCTGTTCATGCTGCTCGGTGCCGCTTTCATCCTGCTCGGCTGGCTGACTTACGGGCTGCTCAAAATCAACCTGAAGGGCCTGGACCGGCTGCGTGCCACCGCGCGCCGGATCGAAGCCGGGGATTACAGTGCGCGGATTCCCGTTCGGGCCGGCAGTCCGCCCGAACTGCAGGAGACCCTGTGCGCTTTCAACCATATGAGTGCAGCGCTGGAGCGCCTGCTCACCGACCTCAAGGAGCATCAGAAGGCCCTTGATAGCGCCGCCAGCGTGTCCGAAACCGATCTCGCCGGCAACATCACCTTCGCCAACGACCTGTTCTGCATCGTCAGCGGCTACACCCACGAAGAACTCCTCGGCCAGAGCCATCGCATCCTCCGTTCGGGCCGGCATGACGCCGCATTTTTTGCCCAACTGTGGGAGACCGTCTCGCGCGGGCGAACCTGGCGCGGCGAAATCTGCAACCGCGCCAAGGATGGCCGGCTGTTCTGGACCGCCTCGACCATCACGCCGATCAAGGGCGACGACGGCCTGCCGCTGAAGTATCTGTCGATCCACGTCGACATCACGCAACACAAGCTTGATGAAGCCGCGCTCAGTGAGGAAAAGGAACGCTGGCAGGTTACGCTGCAATCGATCAACGACGCCGTCATCGTCACCAATACCCATAATCACGTGGTCTATATCAACCCGACCGCCGAGAGCCTGCTCGGTATCGCGCTTGAAGATGCCGTAGCGAGCCCGCTGAAAAGCCTGCTGCAATTCGATCGGCCGGGCGGCGACGACGAAGCCCCGGTCTGTTTCCTCGCGCCCAATTCGCCGCAACTCGGCCAGACCGGCTCTGCCCGCCTGCAAACGCGCCTGGGGCAGGACCTGGCGATCAGCTACAGCTGCGCACCGCTGACCGGCAACGGCGGTTTCGGCGCGGTCTACGTGCTGCGCGACGAGACCGAGAAAAAGCAGCTGCTCGACAGCCTGCGCGAGATGGCCTTCCACGACACCCTGACCACGCTGCCCAACCGCCGCGCGGTGGAAGGCCGGCTGGCACGCGCCCTGCGCACCGCGCGCGAGCAGGCACAACAACACGCGTTCTGCTACATCGATCTCGACCAGTTCAAGCTGGTGAACGACACCTGCGGCCATTCGGTGGGGGACGCCCTGCTGATGGACATTGCGCAGACCATGCAGGCAGCCTTGCCCGAGCATGCCTATCTGGGCCGTCTGGGCGGCGACGAATTCGGCCTTATCCTGTTCGACACCCAGCCCGACGCGGCCAGCGCGGTCTGCCGGCAGCTGGTGCAGCGCATCCGCGACTTCCGTTTCGAACACAAGGGGCGGCGTTTCACTCTTGGCGCCTGCGCCGGAATCGCGCCCATCACCCAGTCCGCGACCACCGCCGGCGATCTCATGATCCAGGCCGACATGGCGTGCTACCGTGCCAAATCCGAAGGCAGCGGCCGGATCATGTTGTACGAGGCGGACGAGATCGGGTTCCGCCGCCTGGAGGCGGAAATGGGCTGGGCCGCCGATTTCGCGCAGGCACTGGAAGCCAACCAGTTCCTGCCCTACCGCCAGCTGATCCAGCCGGTTTCCAGCAGCGGACAGCCGCATTACGAGGTGCTGATCCGCTGGCAGCGCAATGGCGTGATCGAGGGGCCGGCCAAGCTGCTGCCCGCGCTCGAACGCTACGGGCAGGCGCCGATTCTCGACCGCTGGATGCTGGAAGCCGTGGTGTCCTACCTGGCGGCGCAGCCCGGTGACCATGCGGTGTATTTCATCAACCTGTCGGGCAAGACGGTGGCCGACGAATCCTTCCTCGGCACCGTCTGCCATCTGCTCGACCACTATGGCGTGGCCGGCGAACGCCTGGGCTTCGAGGTCACGGAAACCGCGGCGGTGGTGAATCTGGCGGATGCGCAACGCCTGATCCACGGCCTGCGCGAACGCGGCTGCCAGTTCGCGCTGGACGATTTCGGCCGCGATGCCTCCTCGTTCTTCTACCTCAAACACCTTCCGGCCGACTTCCTCAAGATCGACGGCGCCTTCGTGCGCGGCATGCTGGACGACCGCCGCGACCAGGCCATCGTGCGTTCGATCGCGCAGCTGGCGCGCGACTTCGGCATGCATTCGGTGGCCGAGCAGGTGGAAGACGCCGACATGGCCGCGCTGCTGAAGGACATCGGGGTGGATTATTTACAGGGCTACCACATCCATCGCCCGGAAGCCTTGCCGCACTGGCAACCGGTTTCGCACACCGGCGCTGCACGGCCGCCGCAGCTGACGCTGGTCAGATAGCCCGTCAGACGATCACGGTATCCGCCGCCCCGTCGGCCGGATCCGGATAGCGCATTTTCAGGTTTTCCAGCGCCTCGATCAGCAGGCTGGACACCATCAGGTTGCGCGCCAGCTTGCTGTTGGCGGGAATCACGTGCCACGGCGCATGCGCCGTGCTGGTGGCCGACAGCGCCGCCTCGTAGGCTTCCATGTAATCGTCCCACTGCGCGCGCACCGCGAGGTCGCCCGGCTGGAACTTCCACTGTTTCTCGGGAGTGTCGCGGCGCTCTTCCAGGCGCTTCTTCTGCTCGTCCCTGGAAATGTGCAGATAGAACTTCAGGATGGTGGTGCCGGTTTCCGCCAGCATTCTTTCAAAGTCGTTGATCTGGCGGAAGCGCCGTCTGCATTCGGCGGCATCGATCCAGCCATTCACCCGCGTGATCAGCACATCCTCGTAATGCGAACGGTTGAAGATGACGATCTCGCCGGCGCCCGGCACGTGGTGGTGCACCCGCCACAAATAGTCGCGCGCCAGCTCGTGCGGCGTAGGCGTCTTGAAGCTGGCCACGCGCACCCCCAGCGGATCGACGCCCTGGAACACGTGACGGATGGTGGAATCCTTGCCAGCCGTATCCATCGCCTGCAACACGACCAGGAGCTTGTGCCTGCCTTCGGCGTACAGCAGCTCCTGCAGCGTTTCCAGGCGTTCCCGGTAGTCATCCAGACGCTCGCGCGCATCGGATTTTTCCTTGCCGACGATCGCGCTGTCGCCGGCATCCCATTTCGACAGCTTGACCCTGGTATCCGGGGCAATACGGGTCTCGGCAGGCTTCACAGGCGCTCCCCGGGCGGAATCAGGCTCATCCAGCCGCCCACCGCCTGGCGGATCTCGTCCAGGGTGAGATGCCGCATCAACGCACGATTGCCGGGCGCCATCTGGTTCCAGGCGCAGCTCATGCCGCGCAGATTCGGCTGTGCCGCGTCGCGCAGGCGGAATTCGGTTTTGAAATAGAGGAAAGTCGGATCGCCGTCGTCGGCAACGAACCTCGCTTTGACGAAAGGCGAAGCCATCGCGACTGGGCTGACGCTGCGGGTCACCCGCCATACCTCGAAGCGCCCCGGCTGCAGCGTCTGCGCTTCGGCGCGCACCGTGTTCAATTCCACCACGCAGAACGGGGCGTACTCCTGCACGCTGTTACGCGCCACGATGCGGCCGTATTGCAGGCGCACCGTGGCGGCGTCCGGCGGAATCGTCAACGGCCGGTTCAACTGCACCGCCCAGCCTGGTGCATAGGCGTAATACGGCGACGCCGGGTCAGGCGACTGCAGTCCCGCACAGCCGCCCAGCAGCAGCACGAGTCCAAGTCCGATCGTCTTCATGCGGCCTCCTTGCAACTTGCATCCTATTGGTTTGGTTTAACCCGAAACCACGCCGCATACAAGGCCGGCAGGAAAAACAGGGTGAGAAAGGTCGCCGCGACCAGGCCGCCCATGACCGACACCGCCATTGGGCCCCAGAAAATCGAACGCGACAGCGGGATCATCGCCAGCACCGCGGCAGCGGCGGTGAGGCTGATCGGGCGCATCCGCCGTACCGTCGACTCGATGATCGCATCCCATTGCGACAGGCCGCGCGCGATGTCCTGCTGGATCTGGTCGACCAGGATCACCGAGTTGCGCATGATCATGCCGGCCAGCGAGATGATCCCCAGCAGCGCGACGAAACCCATCGCCTGGCCGCTCAGCAGCAGCGCGATCGCCACCCCGATGATGCCGAGCGGCGCGGTCAGCACCACCAGCAGCGCGCGCGGGAAACTGCCGAGCTGCAGCATCAGCAGGCTCAGCGTGGTGATCACGATCAGCGGCCACGATGCGCCGATGGCGGCGTTGGCCTTGGCGCTGCTTTCCACCGGCCCGCCGACCTCCAGCCGGAAGCCGTCCGGCAGCCGGGCCTTGAATGCGGCCACCTGCGGCGCGATGGCATCGATGATGGTGGCAGGCTGGGTCTTGCCCACCGGGTCGCCGCGCACCGCGATCGTCGGCAGACGGTCGCGCCGCCAGATCACGCCGTCCTCGAACACCGGATCGAGGCGGGCGATCTGCCCCAGCGTCACGCTCTGGCCGTTGAAGCGGCCGACGGGAAGCGACTTCAATGCATCGACGTCGCGGTGTTCGTTGCGCGGCGTGCGCAGCACCACGTCGATCAGCAGGTCGTTTTCGCGGAGCTGGGTGACGGTGATGCCCGACAGCTGCAGCGCCACCTGTCGGCCGACCAGGTCGGAACTCAGCCCCAGCGCCTTGATCTTGTCCTGATCGAGTTGCGCCTTGACCGCCAGCGACTGCTCGTTCCAGTCGAGGTTCACCGCCGTCACCTGCGGCTGCGCCGCGACGATTTTGCGCAGTTTCTCGGCTTCGATCTTCAATTGCGGAATATCGGGGCCGCTCAAGCGATATTGCACCGGATAGCCGGCTGGCGGGCCGTATTCGAAGCGCACCGCGCGTCCGCGCACATTGGGAAAATCGGTCTCGAACAGCCGCTGGATGCGGGCGAGTTCGCGTTCGCGCGCCGGCACATCTTTCGCGATCACCACCAGTTGCGCAAAGTTGCGGTTGTTCAGGCGCTGATCCAGCGCCAGCACGAAACGCGGCGCCCCCTGGCCGATGTAATTGAGGACATGGGCCACGTCCCGGTCCTGCCGCAGCAAGGCTTCGAGCCTGAGCGCTTCGGCGCGCGCGGCATCGATCGAGGCGCCTTCCGGCAGCCATAGCTCGATCAGGATTTCCAGCCGGTCGGACTGCGGGAAGAACTGTTTTTCGACCCGCTGCATCGCGGCCAGCCCTACCGCCAGCGCGATCACCGTCAGCGCAATCACCGTCCGACGATGCGTCACGCACCAGGTCACCGCGGCGCGGAAGCGCCGGTAAAACGGCGTCAGGTAGGCGGCGTTTTCATCGGTCACGTGCTGGCTGGGCTTCAGCAGGGCATGCCCCAGATAGGGGGTGACCACCACCGCCACCAGCCAGGACGACAGCAGCGCGATCGTGGTCACCGCAAAAATCGCAAAGGTGTATTCGCCGACCACCGATTTGGCCAGCGCGATCGGCAGAAATGCCGTGGCGGTGAGCAGGGTGCCGGTGAGCATGGGAAACGCGGTCGACTGGAAGGCATAGGTGGCGGCCTCGAAGCGATTCCAGCCGGCTTCGAGCTTGTGCGCCATCATTTCCACCGCGATGATGGCGTCGTCCACCAGCAGGCCGAGCGCGATGATGAGCGCGCCGGTGGAAATGCGGTGCAGGTCGATGTCGAACAGCCACATCGCACTGAAAGTGATCGCCAGCACCACCGGAATGGACAGCGCCACCACCAGGCCGGCGCGCCATTTCAGCGCCAGGAAGGTCACCACCAGCACGATGGCGACGGCTTCGAGGAAACTCTGCATGAAGAGCTTGACCGCGTGGCTGACGATGCCGGGCTGGTCGTGAATCTGGCGGATTTCCAGACCCACCGGCAGCGTCTTTTGCAACGTCTCCATGGCGGCGGCGACGGCGCGCCCCATGGCCAGCACATCCCCGCCGTCGGCCAGCGACACTCCGAGCAATACCGCCGATTCGCCCTGCGAGCGGATTTCGGTGGCGGGCGGATCTTCATAGCGGCGCGTCACCTCGGCGATGTCGCCCAGCCGCAGGCTGTGCGCGCCCACCCGGATCACGGTTTCGCGCAGGCGCTCCACCTCGGAATACGCCCCCGATATGCGCAGCGGGATCGACAGCACATCGTTTTCCACCCGGCCATCGGCGACCACGCTGTTCTGCTCCTGCACCGCCTGCATGATCTGCTGCGGGGTGAGGCCCAGCGTGGCGAGCTTCTCGGTGGGAACCTCGATATAGATTTTTTCCGCCACGATGCCGAACAGTTCGACCTTGCCGACGTTGGGCAGGCGGCGCACTTCGCGCTGCGCGTCTTCGGCGGCGCGGCGCAACTCGGCGCGGCTGAAGCCCTCGCCGGTGAAGGCGTAGATCGAACCGAAGGTATCGCCGAACTCATCGTTGAAAAACGGCCCCTGCACCCCGGCGGGCAACTGCGGCCCGAGGTCGCCGATTTTCTTGCGGACCTGATACCAGGCCTCCGCCACATCGCGCCCGCGGACGGTCTCCTTGAGGTTCACAAACAGCGCGGTTTCACCCGCCTTGGCGTAGCTCTGCACGAAATCCAGCTCGGGCATTTCCTGCAGTTTTTTCTCGATCCGCTCGGTCAGCTGCTCGGACACTTCCTGCGCCGTCGCACCCGGCCATTGCGCCTGGATCAGCATGGTCTTGAAAGTGAACGGCGGATCTTCGGCCTGTCCCAGCTGGATATAGGAACGCACGCCCAGCAGCAGGATCAGCACGATGAAGAAGCGCACCAGCGCCGGATGCTCGATTGCCCAGCGCGACAGGTTGCCGCGCCGCGGCCCGAAGCGGGGCGGGGCGCTCATGGCTGCCTGGAAGGCGCCAGACGCACCTGCTGGCCCGGCGCGATCTTGTGCACGCCTGCGGTCACTACCCATTCGCCGGCCGCCAGCCCCGCCGTCACCACCGCGCGATCGCCACTTTCCGGGTTCGGCGATCAACCACCCACACCTGCGGCTGACCGTTGATTTTGAACAGCGCGGTCGGCGCCACCGACAGGCTCGGCGCGGCCTCGCCGCCGACGTCCACCGTGGCGGTCATGCCGAGCTTCACCCCCGCATCCGGCTTGATGAAACTCACGCGCGCGCTGTACGTCCGGCTCGCGGCATCGGCCATCGGCGACAGCTCGCGCAAGCGGCCGGCATAGTCCGTCCCCGGCGCCGACCACAGCCGGATGCTCAGGTTCTGCGCCGCACGCACTGCCGCGAGCGCATTTTCCGGCACGTCGATGCGCACTTCCCGTTCGCCGCTGCGCGCCAGTTGCGCCACCGGCTGCCCCGCCTCCACCACTTGCCCGGCTTCAAAGGAGATCGCCGTCACCACCCCCGCGTGCGGCGCGGTCAGCCGCGTGTAGGCCTGCTGATTGCCCTGGCGCTCGGCCTCGGCACGCAGCTGGCGCACCCGCGCCGCCGCCGCTTCGGCCACACTCCGGCGGCGGTCGAGTTCGGCTTGAGAGATGAAATTCTGCGCCCGCAGTTCGGCGTAGCGCTGCAAGTCCTGCTGCGCCAGCCGGGCTTCGGCCTCGGCGGCGCTGAGTTGCGCCCGCGCCGCACTCGCCGCCAGCGCGTAGTCCTGCGGGTCCAGCGTGGCGATAAGCTGGCCGGCCCGGACCTGCGTGCCCACCTCCACCGCGCGGGTCTGCACCCGGCCGGCGACGCGGAATGCCAGCGCGGTCTCGTAGCGCGCGCGGACCTCGCCGGCGTAGCGCGTGTCGCTGCGCGCAGCATGCAGGCCGACCTGCTCGGCGCGCACCGTACGCACATCCTCGGGCACCTCAGGCGGCGCATCGCGCCCACAGCCGGACAGCAGCAACAGGAAGAGAGTCGGGAACAGGGGCGTTTTCATGGCGGGATTATCGCGTAATCGCATGTCCCTGGTTTGCGCGGCATCAGCGCATTTTTGCAACTACGTTGCATTTTTTCGCATCGCGTCCTACAATCGGCCCATGCAAGCGGCCACCGCCCCTACCCGCCACGACCAGGCCACCCGCCTGCTGCACCAGCGCGGCGCGACCGCCACGCCGGCCCGGGTGCGGGTGCTGCAACTGCTGCTGGCGGCCGACGCCGCGATGTCGCACCAGTCGCTGCAGCAGGCGGCGGCGGCCGGCGGCCATCCCTTCGACAAGGTGACGCTCTACCGTGTGCTCGACTGGCTGGCCGGGCAGGGGCTGGTGCACAGCGTGGCCGGACATGACCGGGTACGCCGCTTCAGCCTGATGAACGCGCACCACGCCCATGCGCATTTTGAATGCGGCGTCTGCGGACGTTTGTTCTGCCTGCGCGGCAGCCTCGCCAGCGCCACCCCGGAACTGCCGCCCGGATTCGTATCCGACCGGGTCGACATCACGGTGCATGGCCGCTGTGCCGAGTGCGCCGCTGCGTCCTCGCCGCCCCCCGGCGAGTGACGCGTGCGAAGTAAAGGCGCCCGCCTGCCAACCATGCAACCTTGTTGCAGGATTGCGCCGATGCACCTCGTCCCCGGGGAGAGAACCGCGGGGTATGATGCCGGGCAATGCGCGGTGCGCACTCGCCCGTGATGCGCCCGGGAGGGCGGTATTTGCCGCCTACGGGTACACACGTATGCCCCTGCCAGCAGGATGCATGATTCACAACCTGTCTTTGCTGACTGAATGGAGTCTCCACGATGCCTACCTCGTCCAAACCTCTCACCGAAGCCGCCTTGCTGAAAATGCCGGCCTCCGCTTACATGAACCCGGCCCAGCTCGCATTTTTTCGCGCCCGCCTCGAAACCTTGCGCGATGAAATGCTCAGCAACGCGGCGGACACCAGCGAGACCCTGAAGGAAAACGAAAATTTCGCCGATCCCAACGACCGTGCCACGGTCGAGGAAGAGCATATGCTGGAACAGCGGGTGCGCGACCGCGAGCGCAAGCTGCTGAAAAAAATCCACTCCGCCCTGGCGCGCATCGATTCCGGCGAATTCGGATACTGCATGGAAACCGGCGACCCCATCGGGCTGCCCCGCCTGTTGGCCCGCCCCACCGCCGAATACTCGATCGAGGCGCAGGAGCGCCACGAAAAGAAGGAAAGGCTGCATGCCTGAACGCCGCCGCGAGCACCCGGCATGGACGCTCCGCTAGGGAACGCCGATCCACTGCGCGCTGAGGCGCGTGCGGGTTCGCCTGCCCCGCTTCCGGTCACCCTGCTCACCGGGTTTTTAGGCAGCGGCAAAACCACGCTGCTGAACCACCTGGTGCGCTCGCTGCCGCGCACCGCGATCCTGATGAACGAGTTCGGCGAAGTCGCGCTCGATCATCAACTGCTGCAAAAGATGCAGGGGCCGATGGCGCTGCTGTCGGGCGGCTGCGTGTGCTGCACGATTTCCGGCAGCCTGTCGCCGACCCTGAAAAACCTGTGGATGGCGCGGCAGAAGGGCGACATTCCCGCATTCGAGCGCGTCATCATCGAAACCACCGGCGTGGCCGACCCGGTGCCGGTGCTCGACAACCTGCTGCACGACAACTGGGTGCGCGCGCGCTTCCGCCTCGACGGCGTGGTCACCACGGTGGACGCGCTGTTCGGCAAGGACCAGCTGGACGCACACATCGAGGCGGTGAAGCAGGTGGCGGTAGCCGACCGCCTGCTGCTCACCAAGACCGACCTTGCTGCGTCGGACCAACTCGCCGCCCTGCGCGAACGGCTGGCCGCGCTCAATCCGGCAGCCGACATCGTCACGGCGACGCGCGGCGAGCTCGACCCCGCGGCGATCCAGAACCTGGGGCTGTGGAATGCCGCGACCAAATCGCTGGAAGTGGCGCGCTGGCTGAAGCAGCAGCGCTATCGGCCCGCCGGCGCCGGTCCGGTCATCGGAAAAACGCAGCGCGCACTGCACGACGCGCGCATCCAGGCATTTTCGGTGGTGCTCGCCACGCCGCTTGACCGCTACGGCCTGCAATCCGCACTCGGCATGCTCACCTCGTTTCGCGCGGAAAACCTGCTGCGCTTCAAGGCCATCGTGAACCTGCAGGGCGACGCCCAGCCGGTGGTGCTGCACGGCGTACAGCACGTGCTGTATCCCGAGGTGAGGCTCGACGCCTGGCCGGACGCGGATCGCCGCAGCCGTTTCGTCTTCATCGTGCGCGACCTCGAACCCGGCTTCGTGGAAAAGCTGCTGGCCGATTTCACCGGCGCGGCGCGCAGCCATGCCGAACCCGGCGCGCAGGCAAGTCCATGAACCTGGCGCAGCAATGCCTCGTCGGCGCGATCCGCCTCTACCAGTTGGCGCTCTCGCCGTGGCTGGGCCGGCAATGCCGCTACCTGCCGACCTGCTCGGAATACGGCAAGGAAGCGATCGAAAAACACGGCGCGCTCAAGGGCGGCTGGCTGACCGCCAAACGCATCGGCCGCTGCCGCCCCGGCTGCGCCCACGGCTACGACCCGGTGCCGCCGCCCGACTGACCCGCATGCTGCGCCGCTCTCTCATCCGCACGCTATTCGCGCTGTTCCTGCTGCTGGGCCAGGCGTCCGCACTCGCCCATGCGCTCGGACATCTGTACCCGCACGATTCCGGCCTCCCCGAGCCGGTGTGCGAGGCATGCCTGGCGCATGCCAACCTCGGCAGCGCGGCGCCGGCAAGCACGTTCACGCTGCCGGTCGTGCCCGGCCATCATCTTGGCTTGCCGGCTGCGTCGCCGCCGCCCGCCGCCGCCCGTCCCTGCCGCGCGCAAGCCCGCGCTCCGCCCGCTACCGTCTGAAATCCGCGCCTCAACGCCGGCCGACCTCGCGGGGCGGCCGGCTGCGTTCCATTTTTCGACGGAGTTTTAGATGTTACGACCCACGCTTTTCGTGGCCGCGCTCGCGGCTGCGTCTCCGGCATTTGCCGACGCCGACCTCGACGCGCTGCGCGCCGAAATCAAGGACATGAAGGCCAGTTACGAGGCGCGCATCCGGGCGCTGGAAGCACGCCTGCAGCAGGCTGACGCCGCTCCCGCCCCGATCGCCGCGCAAGCCAACGCCTCCCCGCAGCAAGGCACGGCTGCCGGCAACCGTTTCAACCCGGATATCTCGCTCATCCTGCAGGGCGGCTATGCGCATCTCGACGATGGCGGCGAACGCCGCCTCAGCGGCTTCCTGGCGGCCGGACACGACCACGGCACGCCGCGCGGTTTCTCGCTCGACCACACCGAACTGGTGATGTCGGCCAGCATCGATCCCTACTTCCGCGGCTATTTCAACCTCGCCCTGCTGGACGCGGAAGTCGCCATCGAAGAAGCCTGGTTCCAGACCATCGCGCTCGGCCATGGCGTCTCGCTCAAGGGCGGACGTTTCCTCTCGGGGCTCGGCTACCAGAACCAGCAGCATCCCCACGCCTGGGATTTCGCCGACAACGCTCTGATGTACCGCGCGCTGTTCGGCGAGGCCTACGGCAACGACGGCGTGCAGTTGAAATGGGTGGCGCCGACCGATCTGTTCGTGGAATTCGGCTTTGAGGCCGGGCGCGGCGCAAACTTCCCCGGCACCGACCGCGACAGGAACGGCGCAGGCAGCTACGCCCTGTTCGGCCATCTCGGCGGCGATGTCGGCGCATCCAACAGCTGGCGCGCCGGAGTGTCCTACCTGCGCGCCAAGGCAAGCGAGCGCGATAGCGAACTCGAAGACCTGAACGACGTGACGGCAGAAACCCTGTTTTCGGGCGCCAGCAAAACCTGGGTGGCGGACTTCGTCTGGAAATGGGCGCCCGACGGCAACGCCGCCGAGCGGAATTTCAAGTTCGCCGCCGAATACTTCCGCCGCGGCGAGCGCGGCAGCCTGCTGTGCGAGGACAATACGGGCGCCGGCGGCGCGTGCAACGGCAGCGACGATGTCTACCGCTCCCGCCAATCGGGTTTCTACGTGCAAGGCGTGTACCAGTTCATGCCGCGCTGGCGCACCGGCTACCGCTACGACCGCCTGGACCCGGGCACGGTCGATTTCGGTGCCAACAGCGCCTTCCTGCCGGCGAGCAGCCAGCCGCCAACACGCCACTCGCTGATGCTTGATTACTCGCCGTCCGAATTTTCGCGCCTGCGCCTGCAATATTCGCAGGACAAGTCGATGGAGAACCTCAGCGAGAACCAGTGGTTCGTGCAGTACATCCACAGCCTGGGCAGCCACGGCGCCCACACTTTCTGAGGACTCGCGCCATGAAATCCCTGATCCGATATCTGATCCTGCTGGCAGCGATGCCCGGCCTGGCGCACGCCGCCCTCAAGGTGTTCGCCTGCGAGCCCGAATGGGCCGCCCTGACCAGGGAAATCGGCGGCACCGACGTCAGCGTGTTCGTCGCCACCACGGCCCTGCAGGACCCCCACCGCATCGAGGCGCGCCCCAGCCTGATCGCGCAGATGCGGCGCGCCGGGCTGGTCGTGTGCACCGGCGCCGAGCTGGAAATCGGCTGGCTGCCGGTGCTGCTGCGCGAAGCCGGCAACGCCGGGGTGCAGCCCGGACGCCCCGGCTACTTCGAAGCCGCGCGAACCGTGTCCCTGCTGGACAAACCGGCGCGGCTGGATCGCGCCGAAGGCGATGTGCACGCCCAGGGCAATCCGCACATCCACACCGATCCCCGCAACATCCTGCGCGTGAGCGAAGCGCTGGCGGCGCGGCTGGCCGAGGTCGACCCGGCGAACGCCGCCGCGTACCGCGCGCGCGGGCAGGCCTTCGCCGCGCGCTGGAACGCGGCGGTGGCGCGCTGGCAAACGCGGGCCGCGCCGCTCGCGGGCATGCCGGTGGCGGTGCAGCATCAATCGTTTCGCTATCTGCTGAACTGGCTGGGGATGCGCACAGTGGCCACGCTCGAACCCAAACCCGGCGTCGAGCCATCGGTCGGCCACCTGGCGCAGGTGGCCGCGCAGTTGCAGGCGACGCCCGCCAAAGCCGTGCTGCGGGCGGCCTACCAGAGCCCGCGCCCGGCCGACTGGCTGGCGCGCCGCGCCGGGATTCCCGCGCTGGCGCTGCCCTACACCGTGGGCGGCAGCGAGCGGGCAGGCGATCTGTTCGGCCTGTTCGACGACACGCTGGATCAACTGCTGAACGCTGCGTCATGAATTCCGCACTGAATCTCGCCGCGCTCGACCCCGGCCTGCTGGGCTGGCCGCTGCTCGCCGGCTTGCTGGTGCTGGCCACCCATGTGCCGCTGGGACGGCGGGTGCTGGCGCGCGGGATTATTTTTCTCGACCTGGCGATCGCGCAGATCGCGGTGCTCGGAGTGATCGCGGCCCACGCGCTCGATCTGGCGCCGGATGGCTGGTCCACCCAGCTTGCCGCCGCCGCGGCAGCGCTGGCGGGCGCAGCGCTGCTGGCAGGCTGCGAGCGCCGCTGGCCTGCCGTTCAGGAAGCGCTGATCGGCTCGGCTTTCGTGGTGGCAGCCAGTCTCGGCGCACTCCTGCTGACCGGCGATCCGCACGGCGGCGAGCACTTGTCCGAACTGCTCACCGGACAGATCCTCTGGGCGACCCCCGGGCAAGCCGCACAGATCGGCGTCCTGTACGCCGCGCTGCTGGCGCTGTGGGCATGGCGCGGCGCCGGCCTCGGAACGCTCGGGTTTTATCTGGTCTTCGCGCTCGCCATCACCGCCTCGGTGCAGCTGGTGGGCGTGTATCTGGTATTTGCCAGCCTGATTCTGCCTGCGCTGGCGGTACGCAGCTGGCCGCCCCGCGCGGGACTGCTCGCCGGCTGGGCGCTGGGCGCGCTGGCGTATGCGGCGGGGCTGGCCGCTTCGGCGTTGTTCGACTGGCCCGCCGGCCCGGCGATCGTCGTCGCGCTTGCAGTCGCCGCCCTGCTCGCCGGGAGCCTGCTGCGGGTTGCTGCACGCGGGCGACAGCGCTAGTATCCGACACTGATTCCCTCATCCAAGCACGCATATTCCGTGGCTCTCCCGTTTTTCAAAAAAGGCAAGGACAAGGCCCCCGCCGCCGCGCACAAGCCGGCAGCCGTGCGGGAAGCCGAGTCGCCCCCCACCGAGACTCTGCTGACCATGGACATGGGGGCGGGCGGCATCGTGGTGGAAGAAACCAGCGGAGCGCCCCAGTCGCCGGTGGACGAAGCCGCCATCCTCTACGCCAGCGGCCAGGTCGAGATGGCCGAGCGTTTGCTGCAGGGCATCCTGACCGCGGGCGACCGGCGCGCCTGGCACATGCTGTTCGACCTGTACGCCATCCAGGACCGCGAGAAGGAATTCGACCAACTGGCGCTGGATTACGCGATGCGCTTCGAAACCTCGCCGCCGGTCTGGCAGAAAATGAACGGCAACGGCGCGGCCGCTCCCCAACAAGCCCAGACCGCCAGCCTGGAGTTGCCCGGCCTGCTCGACAAGACCGCTGCAGCCACGCTGCGTGACGGCATTGCCGCCACCGCCAAAAATACTGCGGTACGGATCGATTTTTCAGGCATCGCAATGGTCGACGAATCGGGGGCGGACGAATGCGCCCGGACCCTGAGCGCGGCGCGCAAGGCCAAGCGCAAGCTGCAGGTCAGCGGCGTCGACCGCCTGATCGCGCTGCTGCAGGATCTCAACCGCGCCACCCACAGCCGCGCGGTGCACTGGCTGCTGCTGCTGGAGCTGTACCAAACGCTCGGGCAACAGGAGAAATTCGAGGATCTGGCGGTCGATTACGCCGTGCGCTTTGAAGTGTCCCCCCCCTCCTGGAGCGAGGTGCAAGCCGCGGAAGTGGTGCAGGGCAAGCCTGCCGAGCCGCTGGACAATGCCCTGCAGCTGACCGGCGAGATCACCCCCGCCAACGACAGCGTCTTGCAGCAACTCTGCAGCTACGCCGCCACCCACAGTGAAGTGCTGGTCGATCTGTCGCAGGTCACCCGCGTCGATTAACAGGCTGCTGAAATACCCCACGCCGATGCGTGGCACGTTGCTCTAAAAGTTCGATTTTTCATTCAGTTCGCTCGCAGAATTGGATTTCTGCTCT
>NCIH01000069.1:0-25999 GCA_002281975.1 Hydrogenophilales bacterium 17-64-11
ACGCCCTGCGACTTGCCGTTGGTGCCCTTGATGCGGGCGCCCATGGCGCGCACCGGGGTCCAGTCGTTGCCCAGCCCGCCGGCGTACTTCTGCAGCATGGCGTTTTCCTTGATCGCCTGGTAGATGCCGTCGAGGTCGTCAGTGACGGTGGTGAGGTAGCAGGACGACAGCTGGGAATGCCGGGTGCCGGCGTTGAACAGGGTCGGCGTCGAACTCATGAAGTCGAAGCTGGACAGCACCTGGTAGAACTCGATGGCGCGCGCTTCGCGGTCGATCTCGTTGATCGCGAGGCCCATCGCCACGCGCATGAAGAAGGCCTGCGGCAGTTCGATGCGCGCCTCCTCGATGTGCAGGAAATAGCGGTCGTACAGGGTCTGCAGGCCGAGGTAGCCGAACTGGTAGTCGCGGCCGGCGTCGAGCACGGCGGCGAGACGGGCGAGGTCGAACTGGCCGAGTTTCTCGTCGAGCAGTTCGGCGGCGATGCCCTTCTTGATGTAGGCGGGGAAATACTCGGCGTAGCGGGCACCCATCTGCGCCTGCGTCACCGCCTCGCCCAGCACTTCGTGGCGGATGGAGTTCAGCAGCAGCCGCGCACTGACGAAGGAATAGCCCGGGTCCTGCTCGATCATCGAACGCGCGGCCAGCACCAGCGCCTTTTCCACTTCGGCCATCGGCACGCCGTCGTAGAGGTCGCGCAGCACGGTGTGCATGATCGGCTCGGCCTTGACGTTGTCGCCCAGCCCGCTGCAGGCGTCGGCCAGCAGCGCGGCCAGGCGCGCGGTGTCGAGCGGCTTCTTCTGGCCGTCCTCGATCACGTGGAGCTGGACGTCGGGCACGCCGGCGGCTTTTTGCGCGGCGCGTTCCTGCGCGCGCTTTTCGCGGTACAGCACGTAGGCGCGCGCGACTTCGTGCTCGCCCGAGCGCATCAGCGCCAGCTCGACCTGGTCCTGGATGTCCTCGATGTGGAAGGTGCCGCCGTTGGGGGTGCGCCGCATCAGGGCGGCGGTCACCTGGCCGGTGATCGACTCGACCAGCTCGCGGATGCGCGCCGAGGCCGCGGCCTGCCCGCCCTGCACCGCGATGAAGGCCTTGGTCACGGCGATGGCGATTTTATTGGGCGCAAAGCCGACCACCGCACCGTTGCGGCGGATGATCTTGTAGTCGGCGTAGCGCGTATCGATCGCCGCCACGTCGGCGGTTTCGAGCGGGGGGATGGGGGCGGATGCAGCGGATTCGGTGGCGACATTCAACATCGATGGGGTCTCCTCGGTGGGTGTAACAAAACCAGACGGCCGTGCCGGCGCGATATTCACACCTTATGCACAGCTTTCCCAGCTCCCGCTCACAGTTTTATTCACAACATCTTGTGGTACGGGTGGGAGCCGGATACAAATTCTAGGTGCCCAGCCGGACATGTCAACCCGGATTCGTTTTGTCGCGGTGGCATTTTTCACCGGCCGGAAAATCCCATGGCAAATCAAAGTTTTTGCCTGGCGGCATGCCTAAATAATGAACAGACGCATGGCTGGATGCGGCCTGGCGCCAAGAAACACCCGATCCGGCCGATGGATGCGTTCAAATTCAGCTTATTAGTGGGCATGAATACAGCCTGCGCTGCGCAAAGATTGCTGAATCTTTGCGCGACTCGCCGCGAAACGGGCGAGCGGCCGCATCACCTCGGGATGATCAGGGGAATTTTGGTTATGATTGCGCAAACTCCACACTCCGGATTGCCGGGCGCCGCCATGCGTCATACCGCTGTTCTACTGATTTCCTGCCCCGACCAGAAGGGCTTGGTCGCGGCCATCGCCGATTTCCTGCTATTGCAGAATGCCAATATCCTGCACGCCGACCAGCATCAGGATGCCGAGCTGAAGCTGTTCCTGATGCGGGTGGAATGGGATCTGGCGGATTTCAGCCTCGACCTGGCCGATTTCGCCGCCGCCTTCGAACCCATCGCGAGCCGCTTCGGGATGAGCTGGCGGCTCGCCGAATCGAGCCGCAAGCCGCGCCTGGCGGTGTTCGTGTCGAAGTTCGACCACTGCCTGGCCGATCTGCTCTATCGCTACCAAAGCGGCGAACTGCATTGCGAGCTGCCGATCATCCTCAGCAACCACGAGGACACGCGCTGGCTGGCCGACGCCTACCGCGTGCCCTACCAGCACCTGACGGTGCAGAAGGACGCCAAGCACGAGGCCGAGCAGATGCAGCTGGCGATCCTGCGCGCCCAGAGGGTCGATTTCATCGTGCTGGCGCGCTACATGCAGGTACTGTCGGCGGACTTCATCCGCCATTTCCCCAACCGCATCATCAACATCCACCATTCCTTCCTGCCCGCCTTCCACGGCGCCAAGCCCTACCACCGCGCATTCGAGCGCGGCGTCAAGCTGATCGGCGCGACCGCGCACTACGTCACCGAAACCCTCGACGACGGCCCCATCATCGAACAGGACGTGGCGCGCATCTCGCACCGCGACAGCCTCGACGACCTGATTAAAAAAGGCGCCGACCTGGAGAAGGTGGTGCTGTCGCGCGCGGTGAAGTGGCATCTCGACAACCGCGTGCTGGTGTACGCCAACAAGACCGTCGTGTTCGACTGAGCCGGCGCCGCGCCGCTTTCCGTATACTTCCGCTTTCGGCCGGCGCCAGGCAGGGCGCGCCGGCCGACCGATTCGCCCCCCAGCCCTTCGCAGACGAGCAGCCATGACCGAAATTCTTGTTTTGTATTACAGCGCCGGCGGCAGCGTGCGCGAGATGGCGCAGCTGGTGGCGCGCGGCGTCAACCAGGTGGCCGGCGCCGCCGCCCGCCTGCGCACCGTTCCGCCGCTGGCGCCGCGCACCCAGGTGGCCGAGCCGCCGGTGCCGGAGGAAGGCGCGCCCTACGTCGAACTGGCCGATCTCGAACAATGCGCCGGCCTCGCGCTCGGCTCGCCCACCCGCTTCGGCAACATGGCGGCGCCGCTGAAGTATTTTCTCGACACCACCGGCGCGCTGTGGGCCAAGGGCACGCTGGCCGGCAAACCCGCCGCCGTGTTCACTTCCACCGCCAGCCTGCACGGCGGCCAGGAAACCACGCTGACCAGCATGATGCTGCCGCTGCTGCACCACGGCATGCTGATCGTCGGCCTGCCCTACACCCACCCCGAAGTGACCCATACCGCGAGCGGCGGCACCCCTTACGGCGCCAGCCACTGGGCCGGCGCCGGCGACGACAAGCCGCTCACCGGCGACGAGCGCACGCTGTGCATCGCACTCGGCAAGCGGCTGGCCGAAACCGCCGTGAAGCTGGCCGCATGAGCCGCTTGGCGCGGGACCCGCGCAGCGGGATCGAGGGCCGGCGCATGCCGCCGGAGGCCGGATCTGGCGGGACTGTTGCGAGGCCGAGCGCATGAAAACCCTGCAAATCGTATCCAGCGTCAGCCTGATCGCGCTGATCTTCCTCTGCCTGGCGTGGGAACTGGCGCTGGCGCCGATCCGCCCCGGCGGTTCCTCGCTGGCGCTCAAGGCACTGCCGCTGTTGCTGCCGCTGATGGGCATCCTGAAAGGCCGCCGCTATACCTATCAATGGGCGCCGATGCTGGTGCTGGCCTACTTCACCGAAGGCGTGGTGCGCGCGTGGTCGGATGCCGGCCTGTCGGCGTGGCTCGCCGGCGCCGAGGCCGTGCTGTCGGTGGCGTTCTTCTTCGCCGCGATCTATTACGCCAAACTCAGCGCGCCGTCGCGGCAGGCGCAATGAAAAACGCCCCGCGGGGCGTTTTTCATTCGGCCTTGCTCACACCTGCGGATGCGCGCGCTCGCGCTTGCTGTGCAGCTTGTTGAGCGCGTGCAGGTAGGCCTTGGCCGAAGCCACCACGATGTCGGTGTCGGCACCCTGGCCGTTGACCACGCGCCCGTCCTGCGCCAGCCGCACCGTCACCTCGCCCTGCGCGTCGGTGCCGCTGGTGATGTTGTTGACCGAATACAGCAGCAGGTCGGCGCCGCTGTTGACCACCGATTCGAGCGCCCTGAACGTCGCATCGACCGGGCCCGAGCCATCTCCCGTGGCCTGCTTCTCGGCGCCATCGTCGGTGAACACCAGTTGCGCGTGCGGGACTTCGCCGGTCTCGGAACACACTTTCATCGATACCAGCTTGTAGCGTTCCTGCCCGGCAGCATAGCCTTCGTCGGACACCAGCGCCTGCAGGTCCTCGTCGAAAATCTCGCGCTTCTTGTCGGCCAGATCCTTGAAGCGGGCGAACGCGGCGTTGAGCGCTTCCTCGCTGTCGAGCACGATGCCGAGTTCTGAAAGCTTGGTCTTGAACGCGTTGCGGCCCGACAGCTTGCCGAGCGTCAGCCGGTTGGCGTGCCAGCCCACGTCTTCGGCGCGCATGATTTCGTAGGTCTCGCGATGCTTCAGCACGCCGTCCTGGTGGATGCCGGACTCGTGGGCGAAGGCGTTGGCGCCGACGATGGCCTTGTTCGGCTGCACCGGGTAGCCGGTGATGGTGGAAACGAGCTTGGAGGCCGGCACGATCTGGGTGGCGTCGATGCGGGTGTCGCAATTGAAGACGTCGCGGCGGGTGCGCACCGCCATCACGATCTCCTCCAGCGAGGCATTGCCTGCGCGCTCGCCCAGCCCGTTGATGGTGCACTCGACCTGGCGCGCGCCGTTCATCACCGCGGCGAGCGAATTGGCGACCGCCATGCCGAGGTCGTTGTGACAGTGGGTCGACCAGATCACCTTGTCGGAGCCGGGCACGCGCTCGATCAGCTGTTTCATGCGCTCGCCCCACAGCGCGGGAATTGAATAGCCGACGGTGTCGGGCACGTTGATGGTCGTGGCGCCGGCCTTGATCACCTCGGCGAAGATGCGGACGAGGAAATCCATGTCGGAGCGCACCGCGTCCTCGGCCGAGAACTCGACGTCGTCGGTGTATTCGTGCGCGAGCCTGACCGCCTTCACCGCCGCTTCGACCACCTGGTCCGGCTGCATGCGCAATTTCTTTTCCATGTGGATCGGGCTGGTGGCGATGAAGGTGTGGATGCGTCCCGATCTGGCCGGCTTGATCGCACCGCCCGCCGCGTGGATGTCGCGCTCGTTGGCGCGCGCCAGCGAACAGACGGTCGAATCCTGGATTGCTTCGGCAATCGCGCGGATGGCATCGGCATCGCCGGGACTGGCGGCCGCGAAGCCGGCCTCGATCACGTCGACGCCGAGTTTTTCCAGCTGGCGCGCGATGCGCAGCTTTTCCTCCCGGGTCATCGACGCGCCGGGGCTTTGTTCGCCGTCGCGCAAGGTGGTGTCGAAAATAAACAAACGGTCGTTCATGGCTGGCTCCATGGAGGGTCGGCGTCGCGTTCGGACGCGGGATACCGACGCATTATATTAAGTCTGCCGCATGCAGCTCGCGGCGCGGGGGTACTGCTCGGGGGGAGGGGGTTCAATGTGCGCGCGCGACGCGCAGCAGCAGTCCGCCGAACAGAAGGCTCGGCAGGCAGAGGAGGAGGGACGGTTGCGTCTGATTAGACATGGTCTAAATTCTATCTATTTTTCGCTGCCCTGCAAGGGGGACGGTTTTTTTCGATGCAGCAGCTTCCACAGCGCATCGCCGTAGCCCGACAGGCCATACAGCACGAACACGCCGAACAGCACTTCGGGCGGGCTGGTCGACACCAGGATGAAAGCCAGCACGATCAGCAGGATGGCGAAGAAGGGCACGCTTTTCCTGAGGTTGATTTCCTTGCCGCTGTAATAGCGGAAGTTGCTGACCATGGACAGCCCGCCAAACAGGGCCAGCGCGGTGGCGAGCCAGCGCACATCCTGGCCCGGCACGCCGTATTCGACCATCACCCAGACGAAGCCTGCGATCAACGCCGCGGCAGACGGGCTGGGCATGCCCTGGAAGAAGCGCTTGTCGGTGACGGCGTCGAGCTGGGTGTTGAAGCGCGCCAGGCGCAGGGCAGCGCCGGCGCAATAGACGAAGGCGGCGATCCAGCCGAGCTTGCCCATGCCCTGCAGGGCGAACTCGTAGATCACCAGCGCGGGCGCGACGCCGAACGACACCATGTCCGACAGGCTGTCGTACTCGGCGCCGAAGGCGCTTTGCGTGTGCGTCATGCGGGCGACACGGCCGTCGAGTCCGTCGAGCACCATGGCGATGAAGATCGCGACCGCCGCGTGTTCGAAGCGGCCGTTCATCGCCTGCACGACGGCGTAGAAGCCCGCGAACAGCGCGCCGGTCGTGAAGAGATTCGGCAGCAGGTAGATGCCGCGGTCGCGCATCCGGGTGTGGCGTGATTCGGTCTTGCGGTGGTGGTATTCGAGCATGACGAACCCAGGGCGGATTGACACAAATTTCGCGGCCGCACAGCCGCGAGAAACCGGGACCCGCGATGCAGGGTGCGCTCGCAGGCCGCGCCCGCGCTAAAAGCGAGCGAGTATGGTACGCCCGCCGGTCACTTTCTGACCAATCGAGACCTCGGCGCGCGCGCTCGCCGGAAGATAGACATCGACCCGCGAGCCGAAGCGGATGAAGCCGTAGCGCTGACCGCGCACGAGCCGGTCGCCGGTGCGCACGTAACAGAGGATGCGGCGCGCGATCAGGCCGGCGATCTGCACCGAGACGACGTCGCCGCGTTCGCTCTGGATCCACAGTGCGTTGCGCTCGTTCTCGGTCGAGGCCTTGTCGAGGTCGGCGTTGACGAAGCTCCCGGGGGTATACCAGCGCCCCTTGATCTCGCCGTCGACCGGGCTCTTGTTGGAATGGACGTTGAACAAGTTCATGAACACGCTGATCTTGAGCGCGTCGCGTTCGAGGTGAGGGTCACGCACCTTCTCGACCGAGACGATACGGCCGTCGGCCGGCGAGATCACGGCGTCGGCATCGGCCGGCGGCACGCGCGCGGGATCGCGGAAAAACTGCAGGGCGTACACCGCCCAGATCCAGAACGGCAGCGACCACCAGCCGATGAGCCAGGTAGCGATCAGCGCGGCAGCGAACGCCGCCAGCAGAACGAGCCAGCCCTCGCGGGCGATGATGGGATGTTTCATTGGTAGGGGCTAGGCGTTAGGGGCTAGGGAAAAACAGGGGCGCGACACGACGCCCCTATTCCCGGAATCCTAGCCCCTGGATCCTCAGTTCTTCGAATGATCGACGAGCTTGTTGGCGGCGATCCACGGCATCATCGAGCGCAGCTTCTCACCGACGACTTCGATCGGGTGGGCGGCGTTGTTGCGGCGCCATGCCGTCATCTCGGGGTAGTTGGCCTGGCCTTCGAGGATGAAGCGCTTGGCGTAGGCGCCGTTCTGGATGTTGGCGAGGCACTCCTTCATCGCGGCGCGCGACTGCTCGTTGATGACCTTGACGCCGGTCACGTACTCGCCGTACTCGGCGTTGTTCGAAATCGAGTAGTTCATGTTGGCGATGCCGCCTTCGTACATCAGGTCGACGATGAGCTTGAGCTCGTGCAGGCACTCGAAGTAGGCCATCTCGGGCGCGTAGCCCGCTTCGACCAGCGTGTCGAAGCCGGCCTTGACGAGTTCGACCGCGCCGCCGCAGAGCACGGCCTGCTCGCCGAAGAGGTCGGTCTCGGTCTCGTCCTTGAAGGTGGTCTCGATGATGCCGGTGCGGCCGCCGCCGATCGCCGACGCGTAGGAGAGCGCGGTCTCCTTGGCCTTGCCCGACGCGTCCTGATAGACCGCGATGAGGTCGGGGATGCCGCCGCCCTTGACGAACTCGGAGCGCACGGTGTGGCCCGGGGCCTTGGGCGCGATCATGATCACGTCGAGGTCGGCGCGCGGCACGACCTGGTTGTAGTGGATCGAGAAGCCGTGGGCGAACGCGAGCGTCGAGCCCCGCTTGATGTTCGGCTCGATCTCGTCGCGGTAGAGCCGCGACTGGAACTCGTCGGGCGTGAGGATCATGACGAGATCGGCGCCGGCGACGGCTTCAGGCACGCTCTTGACCGTCAGGCCGGCGTTCTCGGCCTTCTTCGCCGAAGCCGAGCCCGGACGCAGCGCGACCGTGACGTCGACACCCGAATCCTTGAGGTTGTTGGCGTGGGCATGGCCCTGCGAACCGTAGCCGACGATCGCGACCTTGCGCTGCTTGATGAGGGAAAGGTCGGCGTCCTTGTCGTAATAAACTTTCATGTGAATTCCCGTGCGAAAAGTGAATGCGGATTGAAAAAAATCAGGCCTTGAGGCTGCGCTCGCCGCGTCCGATGCCGGACGCGCCGGTGCGCACGGTTTCGATGATGAAGGCAGGGTCGATCGCCTCGATGAAGGCGTCGAGCTTCGAGCCGGTGCCGGTCAGTTCGATCGTGTAGGTCGAGTCGGTGACGTCGATGATGCGGCCGCGGAAGATGTCGGCGATGCGCTTCATCTCTTCCCGGCCCTGGCCCGTCGCCTTGACCTTGACCAGCATGAGCTCGCGCTCGATGTGGCGGCCTTCGGTCAGGTCCATGACCTTGATCACGTCGACCAGCTTGTTCAGCTGCTTGGTGATCTGCTCGATGACGTCTTCCGAACCGACGGTGACGATGGTCATGCGCGACAGCGTCGCGTCCTCTGTCGGTGCGACGGTCAGCGATTCGATGTTGTAGGCGCGCGCGGAGAAGAGACCGGCGACGCGCGAGAGCGCGCCCGCCTCGTTCTCCATCAGCAGCGAAATGATGTGGCGCATGTCAGAGCTCCTCCGCCAGGATCATTTCCGACAGGCCCTTGCCGCCTTCGACCATGGGGAAGACGTTCTCGGTCTGGTCGGTCTGGAAGTCCATGAACACCATTCTTTCCTTGAGCGCGGGCGAGAAGGCCTCCTTCAGCGCGGCCTCGACGTCCGCCGGCTTGTCGATGCGCATGCCGATGTGGCCGTAGGATTCGGCCAGCTTCACGAAGTCGGGCAGCGACTCCATATAGGACTCGGCATAGCGGCTGCCGTAGAAGAACTCCTGCCACTGCCGCACCATGCCCATGTAGCGGTTGTTGAGCATGACGACCTTGACCGGGATGCGGTACTGTTTGCAGGTCGAAAGCTCCTGGATGTTCATCTGGATGCTCGATTCGCCGGTGATGCAGGCGACCTGCGCCTCGGGGAAGGCGAGCTGCACGCCCATGGCGTACGGCAGGCCGACGCCCATGGTGCCGAGGCCGCCCGAGTTGATCCAGCGGCGCGGCTGGTCGAACTTGTAGTACTGCGCGGCCCACATCTGATGCTGCCCCACGTCGGAGGTGATGTAGGCGTCGCCCTTGGTCACTTCCCACAGCTTCTCGACCACGTATTGCGGTTTGATGATGGGGCTCTGATGATTGTATTTGAGGCAGTTTTTCGAGCGCCACAATTCGATCTGCGTCCACCAGGCGTTCAGCGCGGCCGCATCGGGTTTTTCCTTGGCCTGCTTCAGCAGGGCCAGCATGTCGACCAGCACGGTCTGCACGTCGCCGACGATGGGCACGTCGACCCTGACGCGCTTGGATATCGACGAAGGGTCGATATCGATATGGATGATGCGGCGCTGCTCGCGCGCAAAGTGCGCGGGATTGCCGATCACGCGGTCGTCGAAACGCGCGCCGATCGCCAGCAGCACGTCGCAGTGCTGCATCGCCATGTTGGCTTCGTAGGTGCCGTGCATCCCCGGCATGCCGAGGTTCTGCCTGTCGGTGGCGGGATAGCCGCCCAGCCCCATCAGGGTGTTGGTAATGGGAAAGCCCAGCAGGCGCGTCAACTCGGCCAACTGCGCCGAAGCATCGCCCAGCACCACGCCGCCGCCGGTGTAGATCATCGGCCGCTTGGCTTCCAGCAGCATCTGCACGGCGCGTTTCAACTGCCCGCTATGGCCTTTGATCACCGGGTTGTAGGAACGCATCTCGACCGAGGCCGGATACTCGAATTCGGTGAGGTGGGCGGTCACGTCCTTGGGCACGTCGACCACGACCGGGCCGGGACGGCCGGTGGACGCAATGATGAAGGCCTTTTTCATCGTCACGGCCAGGTCTTTTACGTCCTTGACCAGGAAGTTGTGCTTGACGCAGGGACGCGTGATGCCGACGGTATCGACTTCCTGGAACGCATCCAGCCCGATCGCCGCGGTCGGCACCTGGCCGGTGACGACCACGATGGGGATGGAATCCATGTAGGCGGTGGCGATCCCGGTCACCGCATTGGTGACGCCGGGGCCGGACGTCACCAGCGCCACGCCGACGCGGCCGGTAGCGCGCGCATAGGCGTCGGCGGCATGCACCGCGGCCTGCTCGTGGCGCACCAGCACATGCTTGAACTTGTTCTGCTTGAAGATCTCGTCGTAGATGTTGAGCACGGCCCCACCGGGATAGCCGAACACGAACTCGACCCCCTCTTCAGCCAGACAACGTACAACGATCTCGGCGCCCGTGGCTTCCATATAAATGGCAAAAAACTAATTCGTTGGTGAACCCGTGAGGGTAATCGTTTTGCCATGATTCGGTCAAGAAACCATGCCTCGGCGCCGGGTTGAGGCTCGGCCGCCGCTTCGCGCTCCGCGAATCCTGCAGGCACCGCGATGGAACGCGGGCAAAAGGTTTCGCCGGTCTTCGTTGTCGCCGACACGAAACCGAGTAATCGAAAATCGTGCGGCACCCTTCCTGCCGCACAGCCTGGTCGCATTGCGCGGCCGCGAGAAAATGGACGATACAAGCGCCTATTCGTGCGCAGCTTCGCCGAGCGCTTGCATGATTTCGTTCAGCGAGCCCTGCGCATTTTCAACCAGGCAGACCATGTTTCCGGTGCTGCACACGGTCAGATCTGTGCCCTGCACGATCCAGCCCCGCGACGGCGACCAGCCGCGCATCTGCGAAAACAGGGACAGCAGATCGGTATTGCTCGACACCGTGCGGCGATACCACTGGGCAAACCTCGCCATCCGCTCCATCAAATCGGGAGACAGCATGCCTTCGGCCTCCATGATCGCGCCGTCGTCGCGAAAGCGGCACACGGCGGTCACGCCATCCAGCACCAGGATTTTGTTCAGCGACATGCGCGCTCCTCAGGCCGTCTGCACGGCATTGAACGCGGCCTCGTAGTCGGCATCGCGATTCTTGACGACGACGCCGCGGTTGCCATTCGCCACCACCGACCATTCCAGGCCCACGACCGAAATGCCCTTGAGCGGCTGAAATCCGCCCTGTCCGGTGAGGGTTTCCCAGCCGCTCGCTTCCATGCTGGCTATTGCCAGATTGGCGACGCACGAACGCGCCAGCAGATCCAGTACCTGCGGGGTCAATTCGGTCCCCTCGCGCAGCATATGCGACTGCAGATCGCCCCTGTCGTTGTAAGTGAACGCCGCCAGCGCGCCCGGCAATTCCATCATTTTCTCCAGGTCCATATCCCCCCCGTTTGTCAGTACAACGCTTCCTTGGTGTCGCCCCCCAGCCTTGCATACAGGCTGGCCAGCAGGTCGTCCTGCACATCGCCCACTTTGGCACGCATGATGGTCATGACGTCATTCAGCAATTCGTCACGGTTTTCGATGAAGGAAAAATAATTGCCCACTGCGCAAACAGTGATTTGGCTGCCGCGCACGATCCAGCCCTGTACCGGCCGGCACCCGCAATGTTCGGCAAAGGATTCGAAAATTTCGGCCTGCATATTGACCGACAGCGTATTGGCACGACACACGATCGACGCCATGCGCGCAAATTCCTCGGTGAGTGCGCCCTCGTACGAGAAACGGTCGCCGCGATATGCATATTCGCCTGCAGCGATGACACCGGGAATGGCCATGAGTTGCTTTACGATATGCATCGAGTTCCCTCCTGCTTTTTTGATTATGCTTGCGGCACGTTGTGGCAAAGTATCGCGCCCAGCCGCAATATAGAGCCACCATGCAAGACAATGCAATAGACCTCGCCCCTGCGCCTTTCCTGGTGCGCATCGCCGCCATGATCTACGAGTCACTGCTCGTCGCGGCGGTGGTGTTCGTCGCGTCCTTCATCATAATCCCGGTTGTCGGCGAAATGCATGCGCCGTGGCAGCGGCATGTGTTTCAAGCTTATATTGCAGGCATGCTGTTCGCCTATTTCAGCGTATTCTGGCTGCGCAGCGGGCAAACGCTGGCGATGAAAACCTGGCGTATTCGCCTGGTCAACCGGAACGGAGGCCGCCCAAGCTTCAAGCAGGCCGCGCTGCGATTCGTTCTCGCATTTTTCGGCTTGCTGCTGGCGGGAAGCGGCTTTTGGTGGGCCTTGATCGACCGCGACCGGCTGTTCCTCCACGACCGCATTGCCGGCACCCGGCTGGTGCGCGTGCCGCGCAAGGCGTGAGGAGATGAGCTGGCGCGACCACCTGCAAGCGCGCCTGCTGGAGATACGGCCGGCCAGCATGTATGCACTGGACGAATCGGCCCGCCAGCTGGCGGGCCGCATGCTGCAAGACACGCCAGTGCGCGCGCCCGGCAACCCGCCGGATTCGCTCTGCGCACTGGCATTGGGGATCGATGCGCTGAACGGGCTGAACCTGCAGCAAGCCCAGCACCTGATCAACCAGACACGCCTCTATATCGCTCCGCGCATCCTGCTCGTCGCGCAACCGGACTGCGCGCTGGACTGCGAGATGTTTCGTGCACTCGGCTTCACGCTGTCGGCGACCGACGCAACGGAAAACAGGCACATCCACTACTACGATCTCGACACCTACAAAACCGTGCCGGACTGGCTCAATGCCCGCCACTGGGCACACCCCGAACGCTGGCAGCCCTGAAGGGCTCCGATCCGCTACGCGCGGCAATCCCGTGCGCCGTTCCAAGCCGGGCTTGCAAGTCCCCGGGAAGCGCCCGCCGTCCACGCCATCGGTTACACTGGCCACTGTCATCGCGCAACGACCCGACATCATGAAATTCATCCCCCACAACGCGCTTGAAGAACAGCTGGCCGCCGTCCATGCCGGCACGCTCGATGCCGAGACGTTCGTGCTGCAGTTGGCCGGTCAGCAGCTGTTCATGCCGGTGCGCGACGAAAAGAATCCCATCCAGGGATTCCAGCGATCGGTCCAGGCAGAGCCGCTGATCATCGAAACCGAAGACGGCGAGCGCGTGCTGGCGGTGTTCTCCAGCCCCGAACGCGCCAAGCCCTTGGTCGAGCACTTCCCCGAATTTTCGGGCGGCCTGCTGACCGAGTTTTCCTGGCTGTTGCGCCGCATCGGCGGCGGGGTGCCGATTGCGCTCAATCCGGGCTGGGACATCGGCATGGACTTCGACGCCGACACGATCGCACAGCTGGTCGTGCAGCTCCCTCCCGAACACCCGGCCTGACGCGCCCCGCTCACCCACGCCCTCATGCCGTCCGAATCCGTACTCGCCGCTTTCCGTTCCGCCCTGGGGGCGGAGCGCGTCTTCGACGACGCCATCACGCGCGCCTTGTATGCCCACGACGAAACCCCGCGCCATGTCGAGCCCGAGGCCGTGCTGTTCCCGGCTTCGCACGCCGACGTGGCCGCACTGGTGCGCATCGCGTTCGAACACGGCATCGCCCTGACGCTGCGCGGCGCCGGCTCCGGCAACGTCGGTGGCGCCCTGCCGGCGCCCGGCAGCGTCGTCGTCAGTTTCGAGTGCATGCGGCGTGTGCTCGAATTCGATCCCGACAACCGCCTTATCGTCGTCGAGCCCGGCGTGGTCACCGACGACATCGACCGCATCGCGCGCAGCGCCGGCCTGTTTTATCCGCCTGACCCCGGCAGCAGCGCCTATTGCCGCATTGGCGGCAATCTTGCGATGAACGCCGCCGGGCCGCGCGCCGTCAAATACGGCGTCACCCGCGACTACGTGCTGGGGCTGCGCGCCGTCACCGGCAGCGGGCAGGAAATCCGCACCGGCTGCCGCACCACCAAGGGCGTCACCGGCTACGACCTGACCCGCCTGCTGGTCGGTTCCGGCGGCACCCTCGCGCTCATCACCGAAGCCACGCTGAAACTGCTGCCCGCACCGGAAGCCGTCGCCACCCTGCGCGTATGTTTCGCCAGCAACCGCGCCGCGCTCGACGCGGTCGGCCGCATCATGCATCAGGCTGTCATCCCCTGCGCGCTCGAATTCATGGATCGTCATGCCATCGATGCCATCCGCCCGACCGGCGCGGCAGACGATCTGCCGCCAGGCACCCGGGCATTGCTGATGGTCGAAGCCGACGGCGCCGCACAGGACTTGCCGCGGCAGATCGCCGCGCTGGAAAAGACACTCGCCGGCGAAGGCCTGCTCGACATGCGCAGCGGCTTCAAGCGCGACGACATCGCGCGGTTGTGGGCAGCGCGCAAATCGCTGTCGCACGCGGTCAAGCGCATCGCACCGCTGAAGATCAACGAAGATGTCGTGGTGCCGGTATCGCAGCTGGCCGACTTCGTCGACTTCATCGACCACACCGCGCAGGCGCAGCGCCTGCCGATCGTCTCGTTCGGCCACGCCGGCAACGGCAACCTGCACGTCAACCTCATGGTGCACCCCGACGATGCGGACGAAATGAGGCGTGCCCGCCTGGCCCACGAAGCCATCATGCTGCGCGCGCTGGCGCTGGGCGGCACGCTCTCGGGTGAACACGGCATCGGCACCGAAAAGCGGCGCTTTGTCGCGCAGGAAATCGATCCCGCCACGCTGGATCTGATGCGCGCGATCAAACAGCAGTTCGACCCGCACGGCCTGCTCAACCCTGGCAAACTTTTTCCTGATTAAGATGGGCACAAAGGCTTTACAAGCGCAAAAGGCATCTATAGAATGCGCGGCTTCGTTGGGGGTATAGCTCAGCTGGGAGAGCGCTTGCATGGCATGCAAGAGGTCAGCGGTTCGATCCCGCTTACCTGTTGTTGGGTTTTGGAAGATGTTGAACGGTAGCGGGTACGCCGAAATCTGGCTGGGGCTGGTACCATTGGGTTTCGTCGGTTTGCTGCTCGGCGTCACCTTGACGCAGCTTTCCAAGAAGTAATGACGACGCAAGTCGTGGCAGCACAGTTGGCGGTTCACACCGTCGTCCGGGTCCCCATCGTCTAGAGGCCTAGGACATCGCCCTTTCACGGCGGTAACCGGGGTTCGAATCCCCGTGGGGACGCCACAATCCTTCCCGGGTTGTGACACAAATCGAATGCATGAATAAAGACGTAAAGCGGCCGAGTGCCGCTATTTTTTATTGCGCGTTGCGCCCTGAATCCAGTTTGGCGCCCCGAAGACGAATCGAACGTCAGACCTACCCCTTAGGAGGGGCACGTTGACAGCATATTTCTCCGTTGATTCGAATTCCGATATTCCATCAACCCCATGTTTTTAAATGATTTGTGAGGAGAGCACAAATTATTTGTGTTGATGTCCATTCCTTAATGTCGATACTATTTGCCTACATAGTGCCTACATGGAAGGGGCGGCAATGAGTAAGCAGGAAAACTTCACTGCCGGCCTAGTAGCAAAAAAGCAGTGCGAGCCAGGCAAGACCCAAAGCATTTATTGGGACGGCAAGACCCCAGGTCTGGGGTTACGGGTTACAGCCGCGGGCGCCAAGTCCTACATCTTCGAGACTCGTCTACACGGCAAAACCCTGCGCATGACCATTGGTGATGTGCGCACCTGGCCCGTGGGTAAGGCGCAAGCCGAGGCAACCAGTCTTAAAGCGATGACGGACAAGGGCATCGACCCACGGCAGGTGATCGCCGATGCCATTGCTGCAAAGGAAGCCGAAGCTGCCGCAAAGAGGGCCGAAGCCACCGCACTGGCAGAGACGCAAGCCCGTGAATCGGTGACTGTTGCCGAGGCGTGGCAGGCCTATATCGCCGAACGCAGCGCATCCATCAAAGCCGGCAAGCCCGAATGGGGCGAAAGACATAAAGCCCACCACGCCTATTTTGTGCAACCCGGCGGCGAGAAGCGCACCAGAGGCCGTCGCCCGAACGAGCCAGAAACGACACGCCCCGGCATACTGGTCCCGCTGATGGCCATGCGCCTTGCAGACCTGGACGAGAACGCCGTTCAAGCGTGGTTTAAGAAGGAAGTCGCCCAAGCCCCAACGTCTGCCGCAAAAGCATTCCGCTTCCTTCGCGCCTTCCTTACGTGGTGCGGCCAAAAAGACGCCTACAGCGCCGCCGTACATTCCGATGCGTGCGAGACTGCCGATATTAAAAAGCTGGTGCCTTCACCCAAAACCAAGCCGAACGACAGCCTTAGGCGCGCGCAAATCAAGCCGTGGTTTGAGTCCGTGCGCAAGATTAAAAACCCCGTCATCAGCGCCTACTTGCAAGGCTTGCTTCTAACCGGGGCACGCCGCAACGAATTAGCTGCGCTGCGCTGGGCCGATGTGGATTTTGAATGGAAGTCCATGACCATGCGGGATAAGGTTGAGGGCGAGCGCACCATTCCACTAACTCCGTACCTGGAATCTTTAATCGCCCCCCTGCCCCGCCGCAAGCTGACGGCGAAACAGATCGGCGATACCTATGACGCGACTCAGAAAGATATCCCAAACGAGTTCGTGTTCAGTAGCCCCACCGCCAAATCAGGACGTCTCGAAGAGCCGCGCAATCTGCACAACAGGGCATTGGCCGCTGCCGCGCTGCCTCCGCTATCCCTGCATGGACTGCGCCGTTCCTTTGGAACGCTGTCGGAATGGGTGGAGGTTCCCGCCGGGATCGTTGCGCAGCTGATGGGACACAAGCCCAGTGCCATTGCTGAGAAGCACTACATACAGCGAGAACTCGATCTTCTACACTTGTGGCACGTCAAGATTGAGAAATGGGTTCTTGAGCAAGCCGGGATTGAACAACCCAAGGCCGGGTAAGAGGGTTTGCGCTTTAAGCGTCCCATGATGGAACTCACAAAATAAAAATGGCGGCACGATCCCTTGTGGATCGCACCGCCTTGAACCGGGTTAATCCCGGCAGTGGACTGCATGCTTACTTCGCTACAGTGACCCGCACCTCCTCCCTGCCTTTGCCGCGATAGCCGTCAAGATTCACCCCGGCGAGTTGCGGCACACGCTTGTAATCGACGCTCCCCTGTTTCCAGAATCGCGTGACGGTTACGCCAGTCCCTGACTCGCTGGGGTGGCTGGCCAGTGCGACCAACTGCTCGCGCGCTGCTTCCAGCAACGCCGAGGCTTCCTCAGCCTTACGCTTCGCATCGAGGTAGCTTGCGGCTGCCAGTGCCCACACCGGATCGTCTCGGGTGACGGTGTCCTTGTCAGTGAGAGGTGGTGGCGTGTCGTTGTCCAGGTACTGCTGGAAGTCATCCCAGGCTGCCCGGATGCTGACCATGACTGCTTCGTCACGGCCAATCTCCAGCAGCAGGCCTTCGCTGCCATCGAACACCCACAGGTGGGCTGTAGCGGCTCCGGCGACCATGAGCTGGTGCTGGATCTGGATGCCGTAGTACTCGGGCACGTCGCCCACGCTGACAGCCTGCCAGAGTGCGGATGACTGACCCTTGTAGGGGCATTTCACTTCCAGCAGCAGGTCGCCCTCCAGGGTGATGCCGTCGAGGCTGGCGGAGTAGTCGCCATCGGCCAGCACCAACGGCTGCATGACGAACCCGGTCTGGGCTTCATAGGCAGCGCGCGCCCTGGGTTCCATCTCGGTGCCATGGCGCATGGGTGCGGTCACCGGCTGCTCGGCACGACCGGTACGCACCAGCCAGAACTGGTACGGGGTCTGCCACGGGCTTGCGCCCATGACGGCTGCTGACTCGGATGCGTTGCGGTACTGGGCACGGTGGGCGTGCCACTCTGGGCTGCCCTGCACCAGCTTGAGGATGGCGTTCATGCTGCTCTCCTTTTCTCGAGACTGCGGATAACTCGGGGATAGTCTGCCGGCGTGATTTCGGCCAGTTGTTCGCAGCCGAAATACCCCAGCAGCTTGTTGCGGTCACTGCCGGTTTCTTCCAGCAGGCGCTCGATCTGGGCGATCTGCATGGGCGTGATGCCCTTGCCGGAATGGATCGGGGTAACTGCTGAGCGTGGTGGCTTGCTTGCCGGTGGCGTCGCATCCGCCTTGGACTCTTCGCTCGTCGCCGGCAAGTCCTCTCCGGCGTAGATGTACAGACCCAGGCCGTGCAGGGCGATGGCTTTGACCAGGCAACGCTGGATCGATGTGTTGATGTCGAACACGCTGGGCGCCGACAGCGGCTTGTTGCGCCCATCGAGTACGGGATGGATCTGGCTCAGGGTGACGCCGCGAACGGTGACGGCCACTTCGACGAAGGTGCCGCAGTCGGTGGCGAGGTAAGGCAGGCCATCGAAGCGACGGACTTCCCAGGTGGCAGTCTCGTCGAACTGCCGAAGCTGGGCGACGGCAAACGGCCAACTGAGATAGCTGAACTGTCCCTTGCGCTCGATGTGCTCGCCGACGTTGACGGCAGCCAGTTGCGAGAAATAGTTGGTGGTGGTTTTCATGGTGGTTCCTTTCAGAATGAGTACGGTAGAAACGACAACGCCCGACTGGGCGAACCATGTCGGGCGTGTCTGAGATTTCCAGCGATAAAGGATTGCTGGGAGTGCGCGGCGTTTACAAGATTATTGAGCCCCTAAACCCCGCAGAACGGCTCTTGTTAGTATCGGTAGGCCTACCGTGATGCACTCGCTGCTGATCAGGCTGCGAGTTTCAGTGCTTCGTCGAGCGCCTTCTGTTTGATGAGTGCGCCGATGCCGAACCAGGCTGAATCCAGCCGGTTGTCCGGCGAGCGGGCGCGGCGTTCGTGGTCGATGAACTGCGTGACGGCGTTGACCAGGCCCCACGCTGAATTGCTGGCGGATGCCAGGTTCGCGCCCATGCCTAGACCGGCATAGAGTCCGAACACGTGGTTGAGAATTTTCGTGTTGGGCTGCTGGTGGAAGTGCAGCGCCGGGTCGCCGAGTACTTCGACCAGATAGCGCCGGGCCTCGAACGTATTCACCGGCCGCTCAGAGAGACGGCGCATGTCAGCAATGAAGTGCTGCCAGGTGGAGACGCCGAGCCCGAGCTGTTGCTTGACCTTGTCCGGATCGAACTTGGTGCTGTGCGGCACCTTGATCGCGCCGCTACCGTTCTCAGTCGCCATCTGCAAGGTGTTGTTGCACACCACGCGGACCGAGGTGAACTGCGCAGTGGTGGCCAAAGTGCCATCGCAGGCGGTAGCGAGCAGCAGGTAGGCCTTGACCTGGTCGTTGCCCTTGAGAACGGTTTCCTGACCGGTACGGGCCAGCGCCCATAGCTTCTTGCCGCCCTTGAGTACGCCGGCGGTTTCGAGTTGAAAGCCGCCTAGTTCGACCAGGTCGCGATAGAACTCCAGCACTTCGCGCGGTTGCACAACCTGATAGCGCTTGGAGACCACGGAGAGCGGCGCCAGGGTGTCGCTGCGATAGAGCACCTTGTTGTCGGCGAAGGATTGAAGGCCTTCAGCGGACCGGTACAACACAGGGTTGTCGATGATGTCCCAGTTCATGCCGGCTTCGCGCAGCCAGATTTCGAGGGGTTGGTTTTCGGTGAGGGGATTGCCGAGGCCGTGCCACGGGGTGGCGTTGACGTATGCCATGGTTTCGACGAGATGTGCCATTTGATTGCTCCTCATAGATGTGACAAAGCCCCGCTGTCCGGAATGGATAGACGGGGCTGGGTGGTGTTGCGGGGGTTGAGTTGGAACTGTGGGCTAGCGCAGCAGCTTCATGCTGACGCGCAGCAGAATGCGCACGGCATGGCGGCCGACTTCAGCCGCTGCGGCGGCCAGCACGATGGAAGACAGCGGCTTGGCCTGACGCTTTACACGTCGAGCTTGATTCTGCCGGGATAGTAGCTGTCGCCATCGATGTAGCCGACCAGGCGTTTCAGGCCGCTGGTGGTGAGGCTGGTCAGGAGACCCGCTACCGTCGCTGCCATGACGCCACTGAAGGTGCCCCAGTGGATCAGCAGCACCAGGGCGGTGACTGCCAGGTCCAGTTTCAGGTCGTGTTTCAAGACCCGTAGCATGGTCCTGCGCGGCAGCTTCACCAGAAGCAGGGCTACGCCGAGGAAGATCGTTAATCCGGTGATCAACATGATCGTCTTCCATCAGACGTTTGGGCGGGCAGTTTCTGCCCAGGCTTCGCGGACATCGGACGTCGCTTGCGACAGGATGCCGGGAACACGCTGCGCTTGCCCGGCGGTGCTGCGCACCAGGCTGAACAAGGCACGTGCGCCGCGCTTGACGAGACGATCAGCAGACTTGGTGTTGGTGAGCGGGATGGCTTGGTTATGTACTTTCATGACGGACTCCTTGAGTTGATGGACGAACGAAAGCGGCGCTGACCCGGATGGATGAGCGCCGATGGATACGGGTGAAGATGGATGCCCCGTGTCAGGGCCAGAACTGGCTAAGTGAAAACCGACCCTACTTGGAAATGCTCGACACCGATCCGGGGTTTATCGGATCGGTTTGTTCGGCTAAAGCGAAAGCGAACCCGAAGTGGGGGCGGTTTGTGGGAGAGACGGGGGGGGATGGACGGAGGAGGAGGGTCGCAAAAAATTTCGCGAGAAAATCTGAAAATGTCTACCCAGATTAGAATAGGTTGAGCAATGGCGTGGCAGAAGCCGTAGAAAGAAGATGAGCGAGTAGTCGATAACAGCACTACCGGATCAAATTAATAACCCGTCTTTTTCACTGAAACTTAGGGCGTGCCATGACCGCAACGCACCAGGACAAGTTATTCCACGAACTCAAGACCGCACTTGCCGGCACTAATTCGGCAGACCTAAAAGCCTGGGGCGTACGCTCGGCCGCTCAACTTCCTGTAATCACCACTCGCCGAGTCAAGAATCTTGGTGCGCTACTGTCCAGCATTGTCCGGTTCACCGGGAAGGAGCTGAGCAACGCAGTCCGTGCCATGAGCGAAGGACGCCTGCGCTCACACTTTGGAAATCGCACAGATGCTGCCATCGAAGGCAGCAAAGACATCAAGGACCGGGTAACGAAAACTGCTTCGGCTATTTCCAGTGCGCTATACAGCGACCCAAAAAGCAATGCACCGGGAGTGTTAGCACTGGCTACTGGGTTTCTTGCAGGTTCCGGCGGAATGGACGCCAACGGCGGCATCCCGGACAGCGATCTCGCGCTTGGCATTGGATGGCACCGCTCTCCCTTTACTCACTCGATCATTGCAGGCGTTGTTGTCGAGGGGGCCATCCTTTCCTTGGTCGATTTGACTGGCGTGATCCACGACAAACTGCCCCCCGGATATGACCCGTTCTGGGACCAGCTTCTTGCTGCCAAGGAAAACATTGCGGCGCGCCTCTCCGAGGGAGCAAGCGCGGGCATTGCCTACCATTTGGGTGTCGACGCCACGCTCCAGCCAGGTGCCTATCACGGGCTGCCAATCAGCATGCCCATGGAGGCCCACCAGGCATTGCTTGCAGCAAACGCCGCTGCGGAAGGAATCGATACCGTAAACAAGAAAAAAGCCGCCCTAGCCATGGGCCAATCCGTTGTTAGTGGGGTTCGGTTATTCGCTAAAAATGTACGCAAGGGCTACCGTGAGGCCGAAGAGAAACGCCTCGCCAATAGAGAAAAGTCGTAGCCAAGTCTTGTTCTACTGTTTTCAGCCAACGATGGGCAAAGTTGATGACAATTAAAGGAGGCAACATGTTCGACGGCGTTAAAAAAGCATGGGCAGAGAGCCAAGCCCGCTTAATGAGAAACGAATACGAAGCGGCCAAAGCCACCGTGGACGGGCTCAGCCGAGAGCTGAACGATCGTGCCTACCAAGTCTTTTGCGATGCGCATGACATAACGCTAAGTCAGATCGGGTCCTTTGAGAACATCACCTTGGAAGGGCGAAACAAGTTAATGCAGGCATTTCGCGCAGACGCGAAGAGTTGCCGAGACTTCGATATTTCAAAATCGACTGGTCTCAGGTTATTTTCGTTGTGGCTCGAAAGCATGAGTCGAAACAGCGATGAAGCGAAGTATGTTCACTACCGAACGGGTCTGATTATTGAAGCTAGAAGACTGATTCAAGAAAGCCAGCTGAAACAGCGCAAGAGAATCACCGACGAGCCACCATGTATCTATTCGACATTCGGTGAATGGTATGAGGTTTTTAAGACAGCCGCCGGTAAGATGAATCCGCAACTCGCACAAAGTTCGGATGGTGCCAGCTTGATCGACTTCATGGACGACACCGATCTTCGTAGAGCCTACGCGGAGAAAAGTGACCCTAGATCATTAGCAAGGCAGTTTGCTAAGGAATTTGACTTTTCGACTTTTGGACGTTGACTAACGACAAGCGCAAAAGGCGCGGCAGCTGACTTATTGAACTGTCGCGAATTCGATGATTCTGTCGACTTGGGTCGCAGCCACTACAACCACCCCCTCATCAGCCAGCTTGTGGGTGATTTCTTGAAACGTATCAAACCGTTCACCTTGCTGCTCGGCGGGACCCTGCACGGGGAATAGCACCCGCTCGGGCAGCAGGTGCAAAGCGCGCAGCTTCTCGATTTTTCCCAACCAGGCCCAGCCGTGGTCGAAAATTTGAGCAGGGTCATCCTGCGCCAGATGGAGCGGCTTGATGGCTCGCAGGGCTTTGCCGTCCTGAGTGTTCACGAACGGGAACCAGGCATGATAGGTCGCCACGTTGCCGATGTAGGTCGCCACGTTGCCGATGGTTTGCGGTTTGTACTGCTTGTTTAGGTGCGCGCCCTGCAAAACCTTGTGTACGGTTTTTTCCAGCAGCTTTTCCTGATAAGCCTTGGTCGAGAAGTTGCGCTCAACGTAGTGGGCAAACAAAGTGTCCAACTCATGGGCAGGATCATCGGCCAACACGACGCGGACGCCGTCAAAGCGCATCATCACTTCGCGCGGACGGGTGAGCTCGGCGAACAAATGGCGGGCCAATTCCGTATCGGCAAAACCACGGGTGTCTGTTCTGGGGGCCAGAAAGTCCTGGATACGCACCAGTTCCTTCTTGAAGTCGTTGCGCGCCCCCCGGTAAATGCCCGCATCCAGCTCTTCAAAGAAAGCGGTGATGCGCCGCACCTTGGTCAACAGGCGGAAGTCGAAATAGCCGGTTTCCGGGCACATCAACACAATGCCCACGTTGGCGAACTCGCCGGTTTCCCGATAAGGGAGGAAACGGACGATAGCGTATTGGCAAAGGTGTTTTTTCATTACGCTATCCTCCAGAAATCGTTGCTCAAGTATCGTTCAAGGGTGGCACGCGCTGTATTGCGATCAAAGTCGGTGGGAACCCCGTGGTCGACCCACCACCACTCGGGCGGGACAGTATCGCAGGCCCGGTCATATTCGGCAATTGCCCCCGCCAGACGGGCCTGATAGGCCATACGCTCAACCATGTCATCAAAAACGGACGGGAAATCCTGATGAAAAACATGGGACTGGCTGAACCGCAAGGGGTCAAAGTCAGCGTCGAACGCCTGATTGTGATCAATAACGGCCAGCCCTACTGCATCTTGATCCCACAACAGATTAGGGTTGCCGCCCTTTTCCGTCAGCGTGCGGTCGGCGTTATTAATCCACCAGTCGAACACCAGAATGTCCCTGCGCAACTTTGCATCCACATTGGACAGCATAGCCCAACTGAATTCCTGCACATGAGGCAGAGCGAGCGAACCGAACGCGAGCCCCGCACCCAAATCCGAGGCATCCTCGATTCCGCCCCATTGAATCAATTCCGGCGCGATCTCGACGATTTCAAAATCCGGCACCGGCAGGCCAAACGCCACCGCCAGCTTGCCGCACACATATTCAGTGATCAAACTGCGCAGCCCCGCGCCCTGGCCTTTGACGAAGTAGGTGCGATCATCCTCGCCCCGACAGATGAAGGGGCGTGTAATCCCCTGAATCGAACGGCCTAACACTTCGACAATCTGAATCGGCATAGATTTCCTTATCAGGCGGCCTGAAGGGCGGATTCGATGAGGGTGGCAGCGAGGCGCGCCTGCCGGGCACGGGATTCGGCGAGGTCGGCCTTGAGGCTGTCGCACAGGGCCATGAGTTCATCGACTTTGGCGACGATGCGATGTTGCTCAGAGAGGGGCGGAATCGGGACAACTACCTTTTCCATCTTTTCTTTGGTCATGTGGATCATGGCTACACCATGCCCAGATGCCTTTATCTCTTGCGTTTTCTCAACAAGAAATTTGTACAGATATTCCTTACTTAAGCTGGTTTCGTCGTAGAGACCAAGTTTCCAGATGTGGTAATGGTAGATGACCCTTGGTCCGGGCCAAATGAATGGGCCGAAGGAAGCCGACCATGAATACAGTAAATCGCCGGTATCGCAGTATTTCTCATCCTCAAGCGCTAAGTCTGAGTAGTACCAGTGGTTCGACGTGAAGAGATTTCCTACACGCAATACCGGGGTGCCGGAAGTGAGAAGCTCGTGCTTTGAGTACGCACGTCCGTTCAAAATGGAAGTTAGTTCAGCAAGCCTTGTCCATTTCCACCCTACGGGAACTTCAAACGGCTTTTCTTCGTCGCTCACCGGTGTTAGAGGCTTGCCCTGCTTGATCTTTCCTTCCGCCATCAGTCTTGCCTTCTCAGCGGAAATTTGATTGAGCAGTTCAGAAGCCGGTTCGTCCTTGGGGTCTTGGGGAACGAGCTTCCCCATGACGGCGAGTTGCAGGATGGTTTGCTTGAGGGCGTCGAGGCTGGCTTCGGTGGTGAAGAGGGTGTCGAAGTGCTGGCTCAGGCGTTGCCAGTTGGCGGCCAGTTCGGCGGCGTCGCCGCTTTGTGTGAGGGTGCCGAGCAGGGTCTGGACGAGGGTGGCGTGAGCGGCTTCCGCGTCTGCCTGCTCCGCCTCCATCCGGTCGCACAGGGCCATGAGTTCATCGACTTTGGCGACGACGCGGTGTTGTTCGGCGAGTGGCGGGAGAGGGAAAGGGTTCGCTTCTACAAACTCTTTTGGCAAGCGCTTCTGTCCGGCCGTTCCGGTCATTTTGCTTTCGCCGACCTGTAGAAACATTGGTGACTTGAGGTAAGCCAATACGTAGCGTGGCGCCAAAGTTTCCGATATCGGCCGGACGATATGCAGTTCCGTTGTGCCTGCGCCGATGCAGCTTCTAAGTCCAGAGAACACACACGCCTTACTATTCTCGAAGCACGGGGTGATTTTTGCGACTCCAATGTCACCTTCGGCGAAGTGTGTGAAACCTTGCTTTATCTCGCCCCACTTGCGGGATTCCTGGTCATGTGAGCCTTCAAAACGGGTGTTGATCATGGCCATAGGTACGAAGGAAGCCTCTACCATGTCATCGGCGGCATTCCTTGGGTTGATAAGGGCTATCGCTCCTAGCGGGCTCCACTCCCACCCCACTGGCAACTCAAACGGCTTTTCCTCCTCGTCCATCTCCGCTAGCGGCTTGCCCTGTCTAATCGTCCCTTCCGCCACCAGCCGCGCCTTTTCGGCGGCAATGCGCTTGAGCAGTTCGCTGGCCGGTTCGTCGTTCGGGTCTTGCGGCACCAGCTTGCCGCGCACCGCTAGCTCAAAGATCAGCCCACGCAGCTTCTTGATGCCATCTGGTGCCTCGGCCAGCAGTGGCAGGTGTTCGCTCAGGCTGACGCTCACGTCTTGTTCTCCAGCGCGGCGGCAAGTACGCCCCTGAGCTGCTCGCGAGTGGTGGCGATTTTCGATTGCAGGTTGGCGTAGTCGGCCAGTAGTTCGTCCGGGTCGTGAACCACGGCGTCCGGGCTATGCGGGTTCTTGATGTCGAGGTTGTAGTTGCGCGCCTTGACGTCGGCGGCGCTGACCTTCCAGGCGTGTTCGTTTTCCACCCGGTTATTCCACCACGCCTTCTCCGCCTCGAATTCCTCGATGCGCATGGGCTTGGTCTTGTTGTAGCTCTTGACGCCCGGGGGATACGGGTGCTCGTAAAACCAGACGTGCTCGGTGGGCGTGCCTTTGGTGAAGAACAGCAGATTGGTCTTGATGCCGGTGTAGGGGTTGAAGACGCCGTTGGGTAGGCGTACCACGGTGTGCAGGTTGCAGGTTTCCAGCAGCTGTTCCTTGATGCGGGTCTTGATGCCTTCGCCGAACAGGGTGCCGTCGGGCAGCACCAGCGCGGCG
>NCIH01000070.1:0-14705 GCA_002281975.1 Hydrogenophilales bacterium 17-64-11
AAATATCCGTTTGATCTGACATTGGCTTCTTTTCCCTTTGGTAGCCATTGTCCAAAGGTGTGTGTGTCAAACCCAGGAGGCACATACCAAGCCTGGCGTTTTGGATCCCACCGAGCACCCAAGGCCTTCGCCTGCTCCTTCTCGTGATACGGAACGCTCAGATAGACGGGATCGCGTGTGTCGAGAACGTCGGAGATCCCGCAGGCCGACAATGCGCTGTTTTTCGCTGCCTCTTTGATTACCCCCAGGCTGGGGTTTGCAAGAAAGCTCTCGGCATCACCGATCCGCTTGCCCATGTTCGCGTACACGATGCCACTGAGCCAGCGGAACACCAGGGCGAGAAACACGATAGCGATGACGCCTGAGCCGGCGAGCAGCCACGCGCCGGACGCTTCGGCGGTCTTCAAGAGGTCGGCGTAAGCCGCCTCCCACATGATGTAGCCTGAAGCAAACAGGACAGTGGTTTGCAGTATCTTGAGCTTGAAGGTCTGTGCGCGGAAGAAAGTGAAGCCCGACCAGAAAATCATGGTCAGCATATAACCGAGCCAGCCGTAGTTCGAAGTGAAATACCAGATCGACCCGATCAGGGCCGCCTGGTAGAAGAAAACGGATTTACTCATGATGGATCATTCCATTTCGTTGGGCCGTTCATGCCGCTATCCCCACGGTCGCAATTCCAGCAAGCATTTGAGGAATCGCCCTGAACGCAAACCTACCCTGTCCACGCCACCGGCAATCGGCGGCAATTCAGGCTCGTTTTCTTCGGGATGCGCCTGCATGCGCCGATAGAGCATCGGGAACCAGACCGTCCCTGTTATTTCATGACGCAGCGACTTCATCTCGTACGCCAGGATGCCCAGGAAAAGGGATGTCAGAACCAAGCTGATTGCAGAACCCCCGGCAACTTTCTGGGCAGCGATGTTGGGGATGATCAACGTCCCGCCGCCCAATAAATCAAAACCCACATGAGAGGCGTAACCAACATCTGCGTGGCCGCCCTTAAAAACATGTTTATGCGAAGATTGGCCTTGTCGTCACCGAGCGGCGGCAATTCAGGTTCGTTTTCTTCCGGGTTTGTCTGCATACGCCGATAGAGCATCGGGAACCAGACCATCCCCGTTATTTCGCTGCGCAGCGACTTCATTTTGTAGATAACGATGCCTGTTAAGAAAATGGCTATGGGTGAATACGCGACGATGCCTCTATCATCAAAAAATAGCTTCACAATAATTATGGAAACAATAGCCAAAAACACAGAGGCGCCCAGAATAAAATAACTTTTTGGGTTGAATGCGCAATCGAACAAGTCTGTTCGCCGGTTGACGGCCAGCTTCGATAACTCGTTCAGCGGACGGTCTCCGGGGGCGAAACGAACAGCGCCACAGAAGGTGAGTCCGTAGTGCCAAAACCTCCCCATCAACATGAGCGATTCATTTTTATGCTCCCACTCAACAAGAGTGGCATGAATACGTAGCGGCATGACAGCCCAAAGGAAGGCCGCAACGGAAAAACGGAACTGGAAGAAGAAAGGCCACTGCCACAAAAACGCACGCGCCGCCCTGAACAGGGTGTGAAAGCCGGATCGCCTTGCTGTAACCAGGTCGTCCGCCCGAGAGGCGATAACGGCATAGACAAACAGCATGCAAAGATACATTAAAAACACGGAAACAAGAAAGAAGTGCAGGCTATTGGCGCTTTTGCTTGCCAACCACAACGATGCAATGAGCGACGCCATCAGAAACGCCTGAACGACGCCAAGTATTGATATCAGGGGGTCTTTGCGGGACAAGGATTCCGCTTCTTGCCATTTGTCGTTGGGCGTGAAGTCAACGTCCTCGAAGGACTTCATGCTCGCCGGGGCATCCCAATTCCCCAGGCTCCCGAATCGCTCCAAAGTTTTCAACGTGCAGCCATTTCTTTTTCATTCAACTGCACCGCACGCAATGAGCCCGCGATGTCCGAGTAAGAGTCCACACGCTGCACGTTGTCATATAGATACTTGGACATCAGCGCCGTTGTCGCCCACGCATCGCCATACTTTGATGCCTTTTCGGCAAGCACGGCGTATTTGGAGCCGTTGACAAGTCCGTTGTCGAACAGCCTGGATACCTGATGGAAATCGTCTGCAGCCTTGCTGATATAGCCCTTGAGCCCGACCGTCAATTCCATGGCCTTCGACGACCCCTTTACCATAAGCCCTGCCGCAGGGATGGCAGAAAGACAATCCAGCGTTTTTGAAAACCCGCCCTCCTTCAGGTCTTCAGGGTTATAGATATGCTTGACGAAGGATGCCGCCTTCATTTTTTCGGAAGTGCCAAGACGGCTTGCGTAGAGATCGCCAATTCGTAAGGATGAGTCAACACACTTGGTTCCCGACTCAAGCGAACCCACCACTGGAACCATCTGGATCAAGTTGGAGGCAAGCTCCCTGTCAAGCGAATACTGCTTGACCCCCTGAGCCACGGATTCATCCTTCATGATGGATTCTATCGTCTGGTGGAGCCCGTTTTCGCCGATGTAAAACTGACGCGAAAAAATGTCGCTACCGACATTGCGGCCCGAACCACACAGGAACGCAGCGATTTCGCCGTGCTGGCCCACAGCGTTCAGAGAGGATGTGTTGAACCTGCCATCGCCATTGCAGGCATTCCTGAAGGAGTGCCATTCCTGCACCCCCTGGAGACCAACCAGAGTGTCCATTGCCAGCCGGTAGGAAGATTTGGGGTTGGCATACAGCTTTTTGCCAGCAGCATCCTCCACCCCACTCTTGGACAGTAACCCGTTAGCGTTCAATAATCCGGTTTGCGTGTGCCCATCCACAATCAGATTCGGCGCCTTGGGCCACGCTTCACCAGAAGCACGTCTCAAGAAAACGATGTTCGAGCTATCCGTCATGTTCTTCATGATCCGGCCAGCATCCTGCCTGTGCTTGCTCGGCATGGGGATAGGCGGCATGTAGCCCATCTTTTCCAGCTCCGCGTCCAGATCGACGTTCTTCGGGTTGTGGACAACGATGCTATCCGCTGTGCGCTTCATGACCAAGCCATTCGCAAATGTCACGATCATCCCAATCGGGAGCGTGGCGTATTCGGTTGCAGCCATGGGCAGGCTGGCCGTGTTGTTCGGCTGCTTCGGCAAGGCGCTCATGATTCCGGTCAGCAGCCCATTGGAGGCAACAAGAATCGGTTCCCCAGACTCAAGCGGCCTGAATGAGATTTCAACCTTTTCGTGATGGGTGTAACCCCCGCGATCGAACAACGGCAGCACGGCATAAGACTCCGCTGGAATGGTCGTGCGTCCATCACGCATGCTCTTCATGGACTCGAACACGCGATCGTTCGAGATTCCGATGAGCGCCTGGTACTCAAGAAGCAGGGACGCGAAATGGGTCGCCATCATGGCGCCGCCATAATCATCCACCTCCAGGCGCGCACGGGCCAAAGCCTGAGCTTCGCGCACAGCCAGATCCAGATCCTTCAAGTCCTGGGTGGTTTGGACCAAGGGCAAGCCGGAAAGGCGCCCCAGCGAGAAAACACCGCCATTCCCAACCGGGATGCCGTTGATGCGGGACTCACCGATCCGTGGAGTCGTGACGGTCGTGCGGACAGCGTTATCCGCCGAGCAGTCACTGCCCAGCACAGCACCGACCGCCGAGCCGACCCCGATTGCAGCTTGCCGGCCTTTGCCAGCGCCGACTTGCGACCCGAGAAGACCGCCAAGCAAGCCGCCCACGACAGACATGGCTGTCGGCTTGCAGCCGATAGCCAGCATGACGCCAGCGCCAGCGCCCACAGCAACGGCCAGGTCATTGCCTTTGCCTTTGCCGACATGGGCGCCTGCAACACCGCCCAGAACTGCGCCGCCAGCCCCCTTGAGGGCGCGCTCGACATTCCACGAAGGCTTGTCGTCAGTTGACGCGGAAGCTGCGGATGCCGCCATAACGCCGGCCAGCAACAGGTTGATTTTCTTTATGCCCGGCATGATCAGTTCTCCCAGCCTCTGTTGGTCAGCTTGAGGGTGATCCAGTATTCCCGGCTGCCAGCTCGGTCAAGGGCAGCCTTCACATCAGGGAAGGCAGCTTGCACTTCCAGCTTCTTGGCCCAGGCAGCAATATTGTTGACCTTGTAGGTGTAGGCGACACGCACCTCCTGGTAGCCGCCGTGACTTGCCGGGCCTTCCCACTTCACAACCTTGTCCAGAGCCTTTTTACCCCAGCACAGGTAGTCCTGTTTCTTGGGTTCAGCCATAAAGGCGATGACTTCCTTTTCCTGCACGAAGGGCTTGGCCGCGTCGGTCGCCGTGTAGCGTTTGACCTTGATCTTGGCTTTTCCCCCAAGATGCCCACCCATGAACCAGGGGTTGTCCGCCTCGATGAACTCACCCTTGACCATCCCGGCGGCTTCAAGCGCGACCATTTCCTTGACAGCCCTGCTTTGCTGGCGCAAGTCCATCTCGGACAGGTCAACCGGGAAAGCGGTGTTCAGGCACAGGTTACCGCCCTCATCAAAATACTGATTGATGGCCGCGCCGAAGTTCTTTTCGTTGGCGTCGGTTTTGTTGCCGCAAGCGGTCAGCGTGGCGATGCCGAGTGCTGTGAGGATGGTTGTGATCTTCTTCATAAATTACCCCTTCCCTTTTCAACGGGCATTAACGCCCATAAGCGCCGCCACGGGCGACGTTTTCAAAGCAAATGTCGCGCCGCTCGGCAACACCATCCTTTGATCGCAATGATGCGTGCCGATCGTGCGCAAGTTATGCAGCAATAAGCCCATGTCCTTCACCGAAACGCCACCGCGCCCGCTCGCCTAAAGTCCCACGGAGGCGTCGGGCTTTTGTCAGCCCAAAGCCCCCTTCCTTTCGCTTGAGCCAACCGCTCGGCCGCCGCATAGGCCGCACGCTCCGCTGCAGGCTGATCACCAGCATAGCGCTTGTAGTGCCAGGCCATACCTGCGCTGATCTGCGCGAGGTTTACGTCCTGCACGCCTGGCGCGCTTACGCGGCCGAGAACTCGCCCGTATCTGTCGCGCTTGGCGAAGTTCACGGAGACCTCTTTTCCGAAGACCATACCCGAAAGCGCCTGCTTCGAGACATTGCCGAACTCCTGCTTTTTCTCCGGCGCGTCGATGCCGGTAAGTCGGATGCGATGCTGCTGGTGATTCGCATCGAGCACGGTAATGGTGTCGCCGTCAGATACGCCCACGACGCGCCCGTGAATGACATCGGCAACTGCGGAATTGGATAGAAGCGCGGCGGCGAGAAAGGTGATTACGTTTTTCATCTGTTCAAATTCCGTTTGTTTCAATGGTGTATATTGTACACCAAATTAACCGGGAACTCAAACTCAGCCATTTGCGATCTCTTTCCCGAGGGGGTGCCCGATCAGCTTCATGCCTGCGGTCGTGATCTCGTACCGCCGTGCTTCCAGCTGGGACACGTATCCCCGCTGCACCATCGCATTGAGCACAACCATATCAAGCGCCTGTTCAATGCCACGCAGCCAGGCAAGATCCTTGGCGAGATTGGAAACCACCCGGACCCCGCAGAACGCGCGCCGGAGCGCGATCGTCACGTAGTCGGGATGCGCTTTCAACACCTCGCCTGCTTTCTCGCGATGACGCTTTTCAGCCAAACTCATATTTTCAAATTCCTTTTCCAACATCGGGCTACCAGCCCGGATACAGTGCGACGAGCTTCGCCCAGTCTTGTAGGTAGCCTGCATCGCGCAGGGACAGAACCCCGTCAACCGCATGCCATTTCTTCGGCACGCGAACCATCCATCGTTTGTCGTCTCGCTGCAGGTAAAGCGTCATGATGGTTGCCACCATGAGCTGTCTCTCTGTCGGCAGCGCACGGTAACTCCTTCGCCATTGGTCAATCGCCCCAGGGATTTCCAGAGGATCAGCGGAATCCCAATCGAACCCGCGCGGACGCAGGGCGTAATGCCTGGGAGATCCGCCGTTCCGTTCCAGATAAACGAAGAACGCACCCAGGTTGTATTTATCAATCACGCCAAAAAGATGTGCGCTGAACGGCTCCGGGTTGTCCCACGAAGGCAGGACGGCATCGGCACCGCACAGCGCGGCAAGCGCCCCCGTTTCGTGCATGTCCATCTGTGGGCGCTTCCTGACCAGGTGCAGGAACTCAGTGTCAGGAAAGCGTGCTTTCGCAAAGCCAGGGTCCGCCAAGGCGTAGCCGACCAGTGCAACCGGAAGCAGCGAGTGGTGAACGTAGCAACGTTCAAGGCTAGCCAACCTGACGCCACTTTTTCCGATAGCGAGATTGATTTGCGTGAGAAGGCTGGTTTCGATATTCATCACCGGATATATCAATATGAGCAATGGGATATTATGCTAATCCGTGCTTTCAATTAACTCGCTCGCAACAACCGCAGTCCCATAGACGGCAACTTCGTTGAACCTGCCTTTGCGGCCCGCGCCGAATTCTCCGGACTCGAAGCGGGCCATGACAATAGCGTTGGCGCCAAGGCTTCTCGCATGCTCGATCATGGCGTCCAGGGCGCTTCCACGGATCTCGACGGAAACCTCCTCGTGCTTGCCATGCCGCCTGCCCAGCGATGCGAGAAGCCTGCCAAGCCACTTGCCTTGAAGGCTGCGATTGCGCACGGCAACACCGAAAACAAGACCGAGAACCTGGTCTATCCGATGCCCTGCGATGTGCTCAGTGTTGACGACGAACATGTTTTATCCAGCGATAACGGAATAGGCAAAAGCCGTGGCAGCAATGGAGGCAATGTTTGCGGCAGCCGCGATCCAGAAGACCATGACGAAGGGCTGCTTGCGGGTCTTGTGGCGAAACACCCGTCGCGCGATTACTCCACCCGGCCAGCCGCCCAGCAAGCCGAGCAGGTGCAGCGTTGACTCAGGTATTCGACGCAGGCCAAGGCCCGAGGCGGAGAAGGCTTTGTCCTGTATGTAGCAGGCGATGGTGATGAGATTGATCATCACGAAATAGGCAACGACAAGCATATCCACCTCAAACAGCGACACGGTTCCTTCCGGCATTCTTCGCCGCGTACAACCGCTCGTCCGCCTGCTTGATCAGTTCAGCGAGCCCAGTCGTTCCCGCGGCAAGTGTCGCCACCCCGCAACTGACTGTTACGCCGAGGTCCTTCATCCCGCTTTCGACCATCTTCCTGATTCGTTCGGCGACGACGAAAGCGATCTCGTCCGGCGTGCCAGGGAGCACCACCACGAATTCCTCGCCGCCCCACCTGGCTGCGATGTCCGTATCCCTGACCCCCGCCCGGATGAGATCGGAAACCCGACGAAGCACCTTGTCGCCAGCGTCGTGCCCCAAGGTGTCGTTGATGCGCTTGAAATGGTCGATGTCGATGACGATGGTCGAGACTGGGCTGTTGCGCAACGCGCCTTCTTCAATGGCCTTGCTGGCATCGCGTTCGCAGCGTGCGCGGCCCAGAAGTCCGGTCAGTGCATCCCTTGAGGCACTGAATTCCATAACCTCCATGAGCCGGCGTACCGAGTCGGGTTTCCCCGTGTTGCAGTGGTTTTGCCGGATGACCTCGCCCGCAAGCTCGGCGCCAGCACGGGCGGCTTCCGTGATGGGCGCAAAGGTGCTGGTGTGATGGAACACCGTCGCAGCCATGAACGCATCTCCGGCACCGAGCAGGTTGGAGATGCCATCCACCCTGACGGGGGGGATGGCGGTGGCTTTCGATGGAAGTGCGACTATCGCGCCATCCTGGCCGATCGTCACGACCAGCGTGGTGTTCAATGCGCGAGCCATGTCTTCGTAGGAAGCCGAGTCGCGCACGCAATGAGCGCGCAAATACGCGGCCTCCTTGCTGTTCAGGAAAATTGCATCGACCTTCCCAGTGATTTTCCTGATCCGCAGCGATTTCTCTTCGGAGACCGCAGCGATGAAGACCGGGAGCATCATTTCGTTTGCGATGCACACCAAACGGTCTATTTCGGCGCCGGAAACATTGCAGTCCACGATCATGCAATCCGCGCCGAGGAGCAGGCCGTGAACCGCTTCGCTCTCGAACGCCACATGACCGACAGGCATGGATGAGATGGCGGACAGCAATTCGCCATCCTTGTCCACATGCGCCGAAAACACGGCATCCGGGCCGCTAAATGTGGTCACCACCATCTCGACGCCGTGCGACTCCATGTGCTCTCGCACGATCCTGGAGAATGGCGAATCGTTCATGGCGGTGAGCATGCTCACACTGGCACCGAGCTTGCGCAGGTTCAGGGCGATATTGGCGCCCGTTCCACCGACATCGATTGCGACGCGCCCTATCTTGTCGAGGGCGAGATCGTCACCCGTGACCGTGGAGAGCACGTCCAGATGGGCTGACCCGATGACAACGGCTTTCATCAGCAGCTCACACCGATAGCCTTGATGTTCCCGAAGGGAGATGCCCAAACCCCAGGGGTTAATCCGCACGCCGATATCAATTCAGCCATATCCTTGCATGTGTACAGACACACGGGCGCATGGATGCCATGCTTTTCGGCCATGTCCGGCGAAAGGCTGGTGAATCGACTCCCCACACGGAGGGTGTCGTGAGGATAGAGGCGCCCAAGCTCTGATTGCAGTCCGGAAGCCGACAGGAACAAGGTGCCGCCGGGCGACAGATGGTTTTCCACCAGGCGCTTCAGCGCAGCAACGGCCTTGTCGAACGGCAGGTAATGGATGGTTCGTTGCGAAAAGATGGCGTCGTAGCGCACGGCCGGAGCAGGCTCGAACGAGGACAGGTCTCCTTGCACGAAGGTAATGCGGTCGTGCGACGGCATGGACTCGGAATAGTCGTGCATGTCCAGGGCAGTAACCACGGCACCGGCTTCCGCCATCCTGAGCGATTGCCCGCCGAGACCACAGCCAATTTCGAGCACGGAAGGCGAGTTCCTGGCACGAATAAACTCGATCGCCGTGCGATCGAGATCGTCCTCTCGCTGCGAGGCAACATCGACGCCGAGCCCACCCTTCGTTAGAACTTTCCCATCACCATAGATGTTCAATGCGTCACGCTTCACGTCAACTCCTCAATTGAAGTGATATTGTATCAGTTATAGCAATATACGCAATGGTTTGATTTATAGTTAGGCCTTATAGACCCGTGCCGAGCGCGTTCCCTGCTCGGCTTCCTTGGCGGAATCGAATCCCCGGACGCCGCACCCCGGATCCGCAGAAAAGTAGAATCCATCGCGCAGCGTGACGATGATTCCGTTGCCCAGCTCGCGCTCGTTATCGACGTGCGAGACATGGGGCCGGGCGCACACCAGTTCTAGCATGCTGCTCATACGGATCTCCTTCTGTTCACGTTGGTCAGGTAGGGGGTTTTGAGGCCCCTTTTTCTGCGGCAAGGGCATTGAGCTTCGCTCTCAGAACCGCCACAAAAACAGAAACCGCCACAAGGGTTGCAACTGACACAATTACCGGAATGGGCATGGCATTTGATCCCCTGTTCTTCGAATTCAGTATTCAGCCGTTCACACGGCCCGCGGCACGGAGGCCGCCCAACTCACCAGCGTTCGACCAAAAGCTCCGCCACCAGACGGGGACAGGTATTGGTCGAGTGCTTTCACGGCACCCATACACGCTGAAGTAGTTCCTTCAGCCTCGTCATGCGCCGCATGGCGCCGTCGTTCTTTACAGCCATCTGCATTGCGCGCGGGATGCCCACCAGCACCACCAGCTTCTTCGCGCGGGTGACGCCGGTGTAGAACAGGTTGCGCTGCAGCATGGTGAAATGCTGGGTTGTGACAGGAATCACCACGGCTTCCGCCTGGCTGCCCTGCGCTTTGTGGATCGTGGTCGCATAGGCCAGCCGGAGCGCGTCCATCTCGTCGAACGGGATCTCGACCACCTTGCCGCTGAAGTCCACCGCGATCTTGTTGTCGTCCTCGTCATCGATGGACGAGACGATGCCCACGTCCCCATTGAAAATATCCAGGTCGTAGTTGTTGCGGGTCTGGATCACCTTGTCGCCAACCCCAAACCGGGTGCCGAGCTTGGTGATGGCTTTTGCCGGGTTCGGATTGAGCCGCTGCTGCAACACGGTGTTGAGGTTCGAGACGCCCGTGGTCGTGATGTTCATGGGTGAGAGCACCATGATGTCCTTGATCGGGTCGAAGCCGTAGGCTTTGGGCAGCCGATCGGCAACCAGATTCGAGATCGTGGCGGTGATTTGTTCGCCAAGAACGGCCGCATCGATCCGGTTGCCCTCGCCGTCCCGTTCAGGCAGGTTCACGAAGAAGAAATCATCCTGTTTGCCGCCCTTCTCCGGCATCAACCCACGGTTGATGTTGTGGGCGTTGCGGATGATCAGGCTGCCCGCCGCCTGGCGGAACACCTGGGTCAGTCGCGTGACTGGCACGGCGCCGGAATTGATGATGTCGGCCAGAACTTGTCCTGGGCCAACGGAAGGCAGCTGATCCACGTCGCCCACCAGGATGACGGGGACGTTTTTGGCTGCCTTCATGATGCTGGTCATGAGGTAGATATCGATCATCGAGGACTCGTCGATGACCAGTACGCCGTCCTCGATTTCGGCGGGGTCTGCGCCAGGACCATTCAGCCCCAGCAACCGGTGGATGGTCGATGCCTCCATGCCGGTGACTTCCGCAGCGCGTTGAGCCGCCTTGCCTGTGGGGGCAGCAAGATGCACGGGAACCTTGTTTTTCTTGAAGATATTGAGAAGCAGATTCAGCGAACTTGTTTTTCCAGTACCCGGCCCGCCGGTGAAAACCGACACCCGGCTTTCCAGCATCATCTTCACCCCAGCCCGCTGCTGCTCGGCAAGCGTGAGACCAAGACGCTTCTCAGCATCGGCGATAGCGGTATCAGCGTCGATCTTCCACGGAACCGGGTTGCCGGCCATCTCTGTGAGGGTCGCCGCCACCCGTTCTTCGCAGGCCGCGATCTTGGAAAGGTAGACACCCTCCCCGTGTTGGACCAGATGACGTACTTTCGGCTCCATCGCAAGCTCCGCGTCGAGTACACCCACCACAAGGTCTGGCGGTACGTTGAGAGCTTCCATTGCCAGCTGGACAAGAGCCTCACGCAGCTGACCGCAATGCCCGCCTGTCGTGGCCTCCTGCATGACGTAGACGAGCCCGGCGCGGACACGCTGGGGCGAAAGCGGCGAAATACCGCACTTCTGGGCGATCTTGTCGGCGGTCTTGAAGCCGATGCCGGATACCTCCAACGCCAGCCGGTAAGGATCTGCCTTGATCACTTCGATCGCCTTCGACTCGTACTTCCGGTAGATCCGGCGGCAAAGGTAAGGCGGGATGCTCTGCTCGTTCAGGAACAGCATGATTTCCGAGACGGCACGCTGCTCCTCCCAGCCCTTGGCGATGCGCTCTACCTTCTTTTTGCCGATGCCCCGCACCTCGGAAAGGCGTGAGGCGTCCGTATCGAGAATCGCCAGGGTTTCCATGCCAAAGGTATCCACGATGGCCTTTGCTGTACCAGGACCGATCCCCGGAATCATTCCGGAGCCGAGATACCGGGCCAACCCATCGACCGTATTCGGCTTGGTTGCCGTAATGCTTTGAGCGGCGAATTGAATACCAAACGAGGGATCGTTACGCCACGCGCCACGGGCGCTGATCTGCTCGCCAGGCTGCGCGGTCGAATGCCCGACTACCGTATTAAGGGTACGAGAACGCTCGATACGCACCTGCAGCACGGACCAGTCGTTGTCGTTGCGGAATGTGATGCGCTCGACAGCGCCACTGATGACTTCGATCTTTTCTTCTTGCTCGTTCACTTTTTTTCCGGGTTGTGCGATTACTCGCCCTCTTCCTTCAGGCTAGCCCCAGCAATCTCCGGGCTCCGTGGCATCGGCGGTAGTTCGTTGCCGGTCGGCGTCATGATCTTGCTCGCACATCGCCCGGTCTATGTCAGCTCGCGCACATCCAGCGTGGTACACAATCCCCAAGCGCCGGAATTCCTCGCCGCTCACATTCCGCAGCAGCCATTCAAGCCGTTCGCTGTCTGCTCGCAGCCTTGCGTTCTCTTGGTAATAATCCAGCAGCTTGTTTGCCGCCTGCCTCATCGCTTCGCCCTTCACTGGCGTCTTAGCATCGTGGCTCTCTCGGGTCAAAAACCCGGCGTATCGTTGTGCAATGCTCATCACCACCTCCCGCTCACCTTGAACCAGCGTATTGCGGCCCTGCTTCACCCAATAGCGCACCGGGCCATCCTGTCCGTATTGCAGCGCGTAGTGCGTCGCCTCCAGCGTTGCCTCGTCTGCTGTCGGTGCGCTGCCCTGGGCAACCATCAGCCCGGTATTCATTTCTTCAACACCCCATTCTGCTCTGCTTGTAGCCATCGTCTTTCCCTCTAGTCCGGTGCCGAACACGGCATCCGAGCGGGACCGCGCAAAAGCGCGCGGCCCCCAATTCAGCCGTTGGGCGTCTCTTCAATCGCTGCCGCCAGGTCGCGCAGCGCCTTCTGCAAGTGCGCTTCGGTTACTGTCTCTGCAACGAACCAAAGGCCGTCGTCCTCCGCTTGCTTTGCGGCCAGCGCGGTCGCAGCACTCAGCCGATCCGCTGCTTTCTTGCACTCGTGCCAAGCGTTGTTTGCCGCGTCTACGTCGCCGTTGGCGTTGCCGTATCGTTCCGCCAGCTTCATCGCCGTGGCGTAGTGTTCAACCGCCTGCATCAACTCCATTTGCTTTTCCTTTCTTCGGGTCAGGCAGCCGCCCAACCCATCATTCCACCGGACCTGCGCGAAAAGCCGCGCAGGCCGGTGAATTCACGCGTTGGGCGTCACCTTGCAGCATCGGCCAAACGTCATGTCTTTCGCCGCGCAGGTGCATTCGGGCGCAGCATCGTCATTACCGGTTGCGTTGGCGATGGCGGCACGCAATTCCTTGTGCGCATCGGTCTGGATGCTCAATGCGTTCACCTTCATTGCCGCCGCGAGCAATTCCGCCGCGGCAGCAATCAACGCGAGCGGAGCCCAATGTGTCGGGGTTGCATTGATGTACGGCCAAACAAACCGCTTAGGGTTTGCAAACCCATCCGGCTGCCCATAGTGTCCATCAGCAATCTTGCCGTTCCTGCCGCGTAGCAAGATGCGTGTGCCGTCTGTGGGTGCGGTCTCAATCGGCTGCCATTTCATTTGTTTCCCTCGCTACGTCTAGGTACATCCTCCCACCGACCCGGCGCCACCTGCGCCCGGATCGTCGCGGACTCCCCAGGCTGCGCCGTGTAGTACGGCATCGCCTCGCCGCGCACAATCCATTCGCGCTGCTCGCCGGTCTCCACGTCGCGGACTATCACGATCTCCTCGCGCCCGCTGGCAATCCGATATTCTGCACTGCTGCGGTCGTGCCATTCCGCCCACCCTTCTGCCGCATCTTCGGGGTCAGTCGCCGGGATCGTCGCGCCGTCTTCCTGCTCCTGGCCCAGGTCCGGGCACCAAACAACGTATGTCCTCATCTCTCACCTCACGCGCCCAACTGGCGCATCAACCCGGACCCGCTGAAGCGGGCCGGTTATGCTGGTCGTTATGCCCCATGTTCAGCGCCCGGATAGCGTGGAGTTTTGCTATCTCGTCGCTTCGTGGGTATCCGCTTCCTGCATAATGCTCAACCAGCCCGCACACCCTGCGCACGGCGGCCGAATCGGCGTCCTGCTCGTCGCTGGTTTGCGGGAACATCCCGCCGCGCCTCTTTGCCTCGGTCAGCAGCGCGTATAGGTAGCACTGCACCGTTTCGGCGTCGAGGCATAACACGGCATCCGAGCGGGACGCTCCGCCAGCAGCTTCGTTCTTTGCATCATTCATCGGTCGCGCCCCTCAATTCAGCGTTATGCGGCGCGAAACATGCGGCCTTGTCGATCAGGTCGCGCCACTCGCCAGCGTCGCGAGTGTCGTTCATCACGCCCACAAGATCGCGGATTACGCTTCCCGGCAATCTGCTGAGCAGCCAATCAAGCCTGTCGCCTTCCCGTTCCCGAGAGTCAAGCAACCGCCCAATTTCCTCGCGCAACCTCTCGATTTCATCTGCCGCCTCTTCCATCGTTGCCCTGGTCTCTGCCCCTTCGCGCACGTACGGGCCGAGACGGAGCAACTCAGTCAGGGAGCGCCGTATAACTCGGCGGTCAAGCGGACGCGCGGATAGTTCGCGGTTCATCAGTTCTCCTCGCGGCGCGCGCCGCTTACCTCTGTGTTGTGCGTCATTCCTTGGCCCGGTCCAGCCAGTCGCGCAGCCGTTGCACTCCGATGCGTTGCAGCTTGTCGCGCTGGCCCGGCGTGAGCCGGATAGGGACCGGGATCATCTTTTCGCCGGGGGCCTTTGCAGGCCTCCCGGTCTTCTTGGGCTCGGCCTGATCCATCACACCACCTCGTAACCGGCAATCGTCCAGTCCACGTTGCTCAGGTCGTCGCCTGCGGCGTCGATTTCTTCCTGGCTGGTGTAGTAGTAGGCGGTCACGGTGCAGCCGGTGCCGTCTTTGTCTTCGCCTGCTGCGCTTCCGGCCCACTCAATCAGGGCGTCGCCTTGGATCGCGCCGTTGTAGCCCACGCGGTTGGTCGGTTCGCAGTTTGCTGCCTCGGCCCTTGCCACAGCGGCCTCGCCAACGATTGCAACAGCTTGTTCGCGGGTCAGGGTTCCTTTTGTGCTCATGTTTCTCTCCGGTTGGTTGCTGCAGCGTCTTGCTGCAGTGGTGTTAATGTAATACAGAAACAAGGCAAGCCCAAGC
>NCIH01000071.1:0-21602 GCA_002281975.1 Hydrogenophilales bacterium 17-64-11
ACCCGGTTATAAGGCCCGAAAGGGGCAACGTTTCAAAAAATCACCTTGGTAGGGAATGGACTCGGCTGCGACATCGAGTTTTTCAACAGAATCCGGCCAAAGCGGTCATAAGGCTCTTCCATCAGAAACGGCAACCTTGCGTTAAAAAGCAGTCGTTGAATATCTAAAGAACCCGGGGCGTTTCAATTACCTTACTTGGCTGGACCAGAAACTGTTTATACGAGGCCCTGTACCTGGTACGATTCTTCCTCATTTCAGGCTAGGCCAGATCGGAACTATTGGATGCCAACCTTTGTTGATCTCTTTTGCGGCGCGGGTTTCGGAGCACGCGGTGCAGTGCGAGGCGGTGGCGTTCCTCTGCTCGGGCTAGACGCATGGAGTCTCGCCACGCAGACCTACAAGGCCAACTTCCCACAGGCCGATATCCTCACCGAGAAGATCGAGGATGTCTCCCCCAAGAAGCTAGGTTCCAAGTACAGACCGGATGTGCTGCTGACCTCGCCAGAATGCACTTCGCACTCGATCGCCCGCGGCGCCAAACCGGGTTTAGAGAAAAGCCGTGAGACAGCGATCGGCATCGTCCCTTGGGTCAAGGCAATGAAACCACGTTGGGTCATTGTCGAGAACGTGAACCGGATGAAGAAATGGGATCGCCACGACGAACTGGTCCAGACTATCGAAGGGCTTGGCTATGCGGTCAGTGATCTGCTGTTGAACTCTTCCGACTTCGGTTCAGCCCAGGCCCGTAAACGTATGTTCCTTGTGTGTGACAGACAAGGCAGCACGGTCAGCCGTGAAGATCTGCTCAGTCTGGTAAGCATACCGAGGAAGGCCGCTCGAGACATCATTAACTGGAAAGCAGATTATCCGGCTGCTCTGCTACGGAAGCCAGGGCGTGCCAAGGCAACATTGGAAAGAACCGAGCGTGCCATCGCCGAACTTGGGATAGGGGTGCCCTTCTTGATTGTCTATTACGGCTCAGACTATGCCGGAGGCTGGCAGTCGCTGGATGTTCCGCTCCGAACGGTGACCACGGTCGACCGTTTCGGTCTGGTGACATGGAAAGGCGATACCCCCTACTTGCGCATGCTCCAGCCTGACGAACTACTTCTTGCCATGGGAGGATCGACCGAGCATGTCCTACCTCACGGAAACCGGCGGGACAAGGTGAAACTCTGCGGCAATGGCGTGTGCTCGGACGTCATGACCGCGATCTTCCAGTGGATTTCATTGAATCAGCCTAAGCAGCTGAACGCCACCTGATCAGCTGCTTGCCGCGATCCCGTCCAACCACGCATCGACCTGCGCCGGGGTCCGCAGCCCGGCCGAGCGCACAGCCCAACGATCAGGTCGACCTGCGCCAACTGCTCGCCACTAAAGAAGGTCATGCCTTTGATTCTTCCTGCTTGCCAAGTATCGCCGCTATCCGCCGTGCGCAATCCCCGGGCGAGGCTTCGATCTCATGCTCCCAGAGGCGCAACACCCGCCAGCCCTCTGCCTCAAGCCACTGTGTGTTCTCCGCGTCCCGCTCACGGTTGCGCCTAAGCTTCTGCTCCCAGAATTCCCGGTTGTTCTTCGGCACCGCCGAATGCAGCGGGCATCCATGCCAAAAGCAACCGTCGACGAAGACGGCAACCCGCGCGCCGATGAAGACCATGTCGGGACGTGTTCGGCCGATCCGGTATTGCAGCCTGTAGCGCAGACCAAGCGCCCATACATTGCGACGCAAGCTCAACTCCGGGCCGGTATCGCGTCCCTTGATGCGGGACATCATCTGACGACGTAGAGTTGACGTTGGAAGTTGAAAAGCCATTCGCTTCAATACGGCCACGGAATTGGGCCCGCCATTTGCCGTCAGCTCGTCTTGATTCGTACCTTGAATCTATCGAGAGCCAAATCGGGATCAATATCTGGCGTCCCAATTCTTCCCAAATACCTCGTCATTTTTGCTTGTAATGCCTCGGCGAAAGGGCTATCCAATGAGGCGATACGCTCATACCCTTCCCCGGCAGGGTTCAGTGCTGCAGGCGCAACACTCATGATGTCCTGTAGATCAACAAGCAAGTCTGGAAGAAAACTGGTTCCTGGAAGGTACTTGTATCTATCTGTTGGACTGGAGTTGTCGCGGATGAATTTGGTCAACTGCTCAGTGGCCTTTCCTGAAACTGCCGTTCCCGCAACAAGGGACGTCTTTGCATTCTTTCCGGGGTTGGTGTCAGCCAGATATTTACACTTGGCAAGAAGTACAAACTCCGCATTGTCCTGAGCATGATCACAAGATGGTGTAAGCGCGGCAAAGTACTCGATACTGTCACCAGTCTTTTTCTTGAAGACATCTCCAAAAAGGAAGTGTTTGGAGAGTGGAGGATAAACGTACAGCTCAACGGCATGAATCTTTTCAGACTCTGGAGCACCGCCGTTACCATCGACTTCGAGGAAACTCCTCACCGAATCGCCCGATAGTGTGTTTGCGAGTCTTCGCGCCAAGAGATACACCAGATCGGATGGACTGTTTTTGTCCAGATCGTCAGTCCATATTTTTTCGGCTGACTCCCACATGAATCTTCTTTGTTCTTCTTCAATGTGTCTGATTAGCTTTGGAAGCTTTGTATCCAATACCTCTTTGATTGTTGACCGCAAAGCTTCCCACTCGGCTTTTGTCACCACCTTTACATAGGGTGAAGTCAGATTACTGACTTTGTGAGGGTACCCAGTATGGAATATGACAGGAACAAATCGACATTGCTTTATTTCTTCAAACACACTCTCGCCGGCAAGAATTCCCTGCTCGTGAGCGGCATCATCCTTCAGATCAAGGATCACAAGATCGAACCTCTGCGTTTTCAAGAATTCGATCGCTTCAGAGAATTTTTCACACGAAACGCATATGATCGAATCAGGCTGTTTGACCGCCTTGTTTCCTTCGATGAACTCTTTGACGTCATCTGCTACTTGGTCATCAACGACCAGAACCCGCCAATCCATGCCCCCTCCTCCTTGATTAGACCCGTTTTGTCAAAGTGATACGGAGGACGGCCCCTGACGTCCCTTGTGAATCCAGCAGTTCAAGCTTACCCCCGTAGTAATCCATGATGATCTCTCCAACGATCGCCAAGCCAAGACCGACGCCATCCTTCTTCGTAGAGAAATAGGGTTCAAAAATCCGTGTTCTGTTCTCTTCAGGAATGCCTGGTCCGGTGTCGCTGAAGGTGATCTCGACGTGGTCCTGCGCCGTGCGCGACACGGATACATCTATACGCCGATGTGCAGCATCGACGAATTGGAGCCAGTAAAGGCTGTTTTGCAGCAGATTGACGATAACCTCTTGGATCTCAGCCTCATCTACCCGTACAAGTGTCTGGCCGGTCGGCAATGAGGTCTTGATCTTCAGGTCCGCAATCTGGTTTGTGCACACGCCAAATGCATCTTCGATGATCTTTTCGAGGTAGAGCTGCTTCGGACGTCCTCGCTTGCGTCCACCGAACGGCTCATATCGCCGGAAGACGGTGGCAAGCACATCACCCTGCCCATCGATAATGCGTAGACGGCCTGCCAGCTTGTTGAGCAGCGTTTCTCCCGTTATAAGCTCCTCGACAATGTCCTCCTGGGCCAGCAAGGCTTCCTTTCTGATTTTTGCAAGAGGGAGGCGACCATCGTGAAGCAGACGGTCTACCAACTGGCCCAATGTCGCCAACGCGTGATATTTCGCAACGACAGACTTCAGGCTTTCAACCTGTCTGTTGAAGGCGCGCTCTACATTGTTGATCAGCTCTTTGGCTACCTCGTCCTTAGGTCTGACAGACTCCAAATGATGCCGAATGGGAGACAGGTCCAGTGGAGCAAACAGGTTAAGGGTCGGGCCATCTTTTTTGCCACCTTCGCCTGTGCCTTTTGCCCTCTTTCGAAGATCTTCGATCATCAATAGGATTGATTTCATGATCTCTCGAAGGTCAGAGTAGCTTTGGTTTTCGTCCAGCCCTTCACGGTTGGACTGATCCCTCAAGCCAGCGTTCTGATCCGCTGTAATCGATATGTGACCGACAATTTGATTGTTGGACAGATGCTTTGTTGGATTCTGGACCCGGCGGATATCCAGTCGCAGCCAATCGTTGTTTGGCTCCCCATAAGGCAAGACCCTGAATCCATCCCGATAGATATTGATTCCCGAGAAGTAATTGAGATCTGCACGAATGTTCTTCTCATTTAATCCGGTTTGCTGGATGATGTTACCGAGTTCGTCCCGATCCCAGATGCGCAATTCAATCTGCAGCGGCCCGCAGGCTGGAAGTTTCTTTCCCCATTCAGTTATGCCATTTTTTGGCTGGCTTTCTGTCGCCTGCTTCAATTTAAAGTAGGCCTCTTCCTCAAGATACTGAAGGCCGTCTTCCGCTTCTCTGACAAAACCTCCCATGACGCTCCTGACTTCTCCAGTAGCTTTCACCTCAAGCGTGAGATCACATTTCCCTTGAGAATCGACGGTTCCAATCACCGTGTAATGCGGATAGTTCAGGACCACGGGTGGCGTGATCTCGGATGAGAACTCGGAAAACGCCTCCGGCGCCTGAAGAAACACGCTGAAATCCTTGTTTTCCTTGAATGGGGAGATCAGCCGTGACAAACCCCGCTGGATCAGTTGGAATCTTTCAGCATCCCAAGCCTGAGCAAGATTGTTCATCCGCAGTAGTGTGCCCTGCTCAGAGGGGAGGCACTCAACTGGAACCTCATGTTTGGGCCACAGGGCATCGAGGCCCACGTCGCTCCGGACGACTTCTGGTTTTCTTTCGTCAGTGAGGATCAGAACCTCATCGAGATATTTCTGTTCGTCGTCAAATTGCGTCCAATCGAAGATCCCGTAGACCTCTTGGTACGCTCCTCGCGCTCTGGTGATCAACTCCAGTTCCGAAGCCAGTCGCATGGCAGCAAAACGACCGATGCCCTTTTCACCAAGAACCCTTCGGCCTTTTGATCCAGAATTGGTCTTCTGACGCTTGCTGGGTGTTGCCGGCTCCATCCAAGCTCCGCGGACAACATCCAGGCTCATACCAGAACCGTCATCAAAGATCTCGATCCGGCCTTGCCCCGGCAGCAATGGCCCTACAAATTTGATGAGTACTCGGTTGGCTTCAGCGTCATAGGCATTCTTCACCAACTCGATAACTGCCACTGCATCATTGCTGATGAGTTCGCTCCCCAGCGTCTTCATGATCCGTGCTCGGGGGCGTAGGGCTGATTCGTTTGGGTTTCTGTCGTTCGACATGAGCGTCTTCACTTGAACAATGGCTAGGGAAATGCTGCTTTTCCGATTATCTTTCAAAGCAGTCAGACAGCGTTAGTTATCCGGCGTAAGGCACAGTTGTATGGTACGGAGCAAACCGCACCGTATGCGGGAATCGAGGTGGCAGAGTCAGCATTCCGCCCTAGTACGTTGTTTGGACACCCTTTCCCTACCATCTGAGTGGCCGCAACGTATCAGGCGGAGCCCGTTGAGCATCCGAATAGTGTCGTTCCAACTATTCGGTCATCAAGCGGCAGCAGTAGCGTGCATTGCAGCCATTCACGAAGCAATTCCTGACTGGCCGGAATGGCCGAGTCCGGACGCTCCTGATAGCTGCATCGGCCTCTGCAACCGAACGGCGGCCCTCAAGCGCATCGGCGACGAAAGATGACAGCCACAAAAAAATGGGACGCCGCAGCGTCCCATTTCATTTCAGCATCCGATTGCGGCAAGCCTGCGATCAGTTGACCTTGGGGTCGAGTTCGCCCTTGTCGTAGCGCTTCTGCATTTCTTCCAGGTTGAACACCTTCTTGATCTTGCTGGCCTGGCCGGCTGCGCCGAAGGCTTCGTAACGGTCGCGGCAGATGCCGCTCATGGCAGCGGTGGCTTCCTTGAGGAACTTGCGCGGGTCGAAGTTGGCCTTGTTCTCGGCCAGGTGCTTGCGGATGGCGCCGGTGGAGGCCATGCGCAGGTCGGTGTCGATGTTGACCTTGCGCACGCCGTTCTTGATGCCTTCGACGATTTCGCTGACCGGCACGCCGTAGGTCTGGCCCATGTCGGTGGATTTCCTTGACGCGGTCGATGCGCAGCACCTTGCCGGTGGGCTTCTGGGTGAACTTGTAGGCGCCGTGGCTGGTGCCGATAGCGATGGCCAGGGCGTCGACCTTGGTCTTGGCGACGAAGTCGGCTGCCTCGTCGGGGTCGGTCAGCAGCGCGGAATGATCCAGCACGCCTTCGGCGCCGTGGCCGTCTTCCTCGCCGGCCTTGCCGGTTTCAAGCGAGCCCAGGCAGCCCAGTTCGCCTTCGACCGAGACGCCGCAGGCGTGCGCGAGTTCGGACACCTTGCGGGTGGTTTCGACGTTGTATTCGTAGGTCGACGGGGTCTTGCCGTCTTCCTTCAGCGAGCCGTCCATCATCACCGAGCTGAAGCCGGACTGGATGGAACGGAAGCAGATGGCGGGGGACGCGCCGTGGTCCTGGTGCATGCAGACGGGAATGTGCGGATACATTTCAATCGCGGCCAGGATCAGGTGGCGCAGGAAGGGCTCGCCAGCGTAGGAGCGGGCGCCGGCGGAACCTTGCAGGATCACCGGCGAATCGACGGCGGCGGCGGCCTGCATGATGGCATGCACCTGTTCCATGTTGTTGACGTTGAACGCGGGCAGGCCATAGCCGTTCTCGGCGGCGTGGTCGAGCAGTTGACGAAGGGAAATCAGGGCCATTTACACTCTCCTAGAGGTTAAAAGTTTATTGCAGGAATTCAGGATTTTTTGGAGTCGCCTACACGGACGATCTTCATGGTATTGGTGCCGCCCGACTGGCCAATCGGCTCGCCGATGGTCAGCAGGATCAAGTCGCCTTCGCGCACCGCGCCGCGTCGCCGCAACTCCTCCTCGGCTTCCGCCAGCAGCATATCGCGATCCTTGGTGGCGGTTTTCAGATTGATCGGGTAGACGCCGCGAAAAAGAGTGACTTTTCTACGGGTTTGGACTCCGGGTGTCAAGGCATAGATCGGCACCCGGGTGGACAGACGGCTCATCCACAGGCAGGTGTTGCCGGATTCGGTGAGCGCGGCGATGGCCTTGATGTTGAGGTGCACCGAGGTGAACACCGCCGACATCGCAATCGCCTCATCCGGGCGCAAAAAGCTGTGGTCGAGACGGGCACCGGAAAAATGGGGCTCGGCTTCCTTTTCCGCTTCAAGGCAGACGCGGTCCATCGCCTGGATCGCCTCGACCGGGAACTGGCCGGCGGCGGTTTCGGCCGACAGCATCACCGCGTCGGTGCCGTCGAGCACCGCGTTGGCGACGTCGGACACTTCGGCGCGGGTAGGAATCGGGCTGGTGATCATCGATTCCATCATCTGGGTGGCGGTGATGACGACCTTGTTGCGTTCGATCGCCATGCGGATCATGCGTTTCTGCAGCGCGGGTACCGCAGCGTCGCCCACTTCCACACCGAGGTCGCCGCGCGCCACCATGATGGCGTCGGAAGCCTCGAGGATCTCCTCCAGATTTTCGATCGCTTCGGTGCGCTCGATCTTGGCGACCAGCTGGCTCTTGCCGCCTGCGGCGCGCAACAGTTCGCGCGCCTGGCGCATGTCGGCGCCGGAACGCGGGAACGATACCGCCAGGTAATCCGCATTCAGGGCGGCGGCGGTCTTGATGTCCTCGATGTCCTTTTCGGTCAGCGCGGCCGCCGACAGCCCGCCGCCCTTGCGGTTGATGCCCTTGTTGTTGGACAGCACGCCGCCCTGCACCACCTTGCAGATGATTTCCGTGCCCTTGACTTCTTCGACCCAGAATTCGATGCGGCCGTCGTCCAGCAGCAGGGTGACGCCCCGCTTCACGTCGTTCGGCAACTCCTTGTAGTCGAGGCCGACGCGGGTCTGGTCGCCCAGCGCGCAGGCGGCATCGAGCGTAAAGATATCGCCCTTGGCCAAGGTGATCTTGCCGTCCTTGAACTTGCCGATGCGGATTTTCGGACCCTGCAGGTCGACCAGCACGCCCACCGCGCGGCCGCGCGCGCGCGCCAGCGAGCGCACCAGTTCGGCGCGGTCGATATGGTCTTGCGCCACGCCGTGGGAAAAGTTGAGGCGCACCACGTCCAGGCCGGCTTCCATCATCCGGTCCAGGGTTTTGGCATCGGAGCAGGCGGGGCCGAGGGTGGCGACGATTTTGGTTCTGCGGATCATTTGGGGGGTATCAGTGTGTGGTGGAATGGCTTAGGGACTAGGGGCCAGGAGACAGGGATTAGGGAGCCTTGTACGGGCTGCGCCCGCGCATTTGAAAATGGCGCGGCCGCGGCCGCACCTCCCCTAGTCCCTGGCTCCTAGTCCCTAGCCCCTACCCACTTACTGCGCCCTTTCCTCGAGAATCGCCACGGCGGGCAGAACCTTGCCCTCCAGGTATTCGAGGAAGGCGCCGCCGGCGGTGGAGATGTAGCTCACCTTGTCGTAGATGTCGTACTTCTGGATCGCGGCAATGGTGTCGCCGCCGCCGGCCAGGCTGAATCCGGGCGCGCTGGCGATCGCCATCGACACGGTCTTGGTGCCTTCGCCGAACTGGTCGAACTCGAACACGCCGACCGGACCGTTCCACACGATGGTGCCGGCCTTGGCGATGATATCGGCCAATTCCTGCGCGCTCTTCGGGCCGATGTCGAAAATCATGTCGTCGTCGGCGACCTCGTCGGCGCCCTTCAGCACGGCGGGTTCGTTGGCGTCGAATTTCTTGCCGCACACGACGTCGACGGCGATGGGGATCGAGGCGCCGCGCGCGGCCATCTTCTCGATCAGCGCCTTGGCGGTCGGGATCAGGTCATGCTCGCACAGCGACTTGCCGACGTTCTTGCCCATCGCAGCGAGGAAGGTATTGGCGATGCCGCCGCCGACCACCAGCTGGTCGACCTTCTCCGACAGCGCTTCCAGCACGGTCAGCTTGGTAGACACTTTCGACCCACCGACGATGGCGACCATCGGGCGCGCCGGGTTGGCCAGCGCCTTGGCCAGCGCGTCGAGTTCCTCGGTCAGCAGGATGCCGGCCGCGGCGGTCGGCGCGAACTTGGCGATGCCGTGGGTCGAGGCTTCGGCGCGGTGCGCGGTGCCGAAGGCGTCCATCACGAAGACGTCGCACAGCGCGGCATACTTCTTCGCGGTCTCGTCGACGTTCTTCTTCTCGCCCTTGTTGACGCGGCAGTTTTCCAGCACCACCAGTTCGCCGTCGGCGACCTCGAAGCCGCCTTCGGTCCATTCGCGGATCAGGCGGATGTTCTTGCCGAGCTTCTGCGCGATGACGTCGACCACCGGCTTGAGCGAGTCTTCTTCCTTGAACTCGCCTTCGGTGGGACGGCCGAGGTGCGAGGTGACCATCACCTTGGCGCCGGCCTTGAGGCAGTGCTCGATGGTGCGCATCGACGCGGTGATGCGGGCGTCGGAGGTGACCTTGCCGTCCTTGACCGGGACGTTCATGTCGGCGCGGATGAATACGCGCTTGCCTGCCAGATCGAGATCGGTGACGCGGATGAATGCCATGGTGTGTTTCTCCTGAAGGTAAGGTTTAAGGGTTGGCGTCGACTTTATAAATACGGCCGCGCCAGACCTTAAAGCTCACAACATCAGATGCAAGCTACAAGTTGCAAGTCACAAGGTAATCCTTGCAACTTGCATCTTGTCCCTTGTAACTGACTTATTTGGCGACGTGCTGCACGAAGCGCAGCATGTTGCAGGTATAGCCGTACTCGTTGTCGTACCAGGACACGACCTTGACGAAGGTGTCGTCGAGCGCGATGCCGGCCTCGGCGTCGAAGATCGACGAGAAGCTGTTGCCGCGGAAGTCGGTGGAAACCACTTTCTCGTCGGTGTAGCCCAGCGTCTTGCTGATGTCGCCGGACTGCGAGGCCTTCTTCATCGCGGCGCAGATATCGGCGTACTTGGCGGGCTTCTCCAGTTCGACGGTCAGGTCGACCACCGACACGTCGGAAGTCGGAACGCGGAACGCCATGCCGGTCAGCTTGCCCTTGAGTTCCGGCAGCACCACGCCGACGGCCTTGGCGGCGCCGGTCGAGGACGGGATGATGTTTTCCAGGATGCCGCGGCCGCCGCGCCAGTCCTTGGAAGACGGGCCGTCGACGGTTTTCTGGGTGGCGGTGGCGGCGTGCACGGTGCTCATCAGGCCGCGCTTGATGCCCCAGTTGTCGTTCAGCACCTTGGCGATCGGGGCCAGGCAGTTGGTGGTGCACGAAGCGGCGGAGACGATGGCCTCGCCGGCATACTTCTCGTGGTTCACGCCGTACACGAACATCGGGGTGTCGTCCTTGGACGGGGCCGACTGCACCACCTTCTTGGCGCCCGCGTCGATGTGCTTCTGGCAGGTTTCCTTGGTCAGGAAGAAGCCGGTGCACTCGATCACGATGTCGGCGCCGACTTCGTTCCACTTCAGGTTGGCGGGCTCGCGCTCGGCGGTCAGGCGGATCTTCTTGCCGTTGACGATGAGGTTGCTGCCTTCGACCGAAATGTCGCCATTGAAATTGCCGTGCACGGAATCGTACTTCAGCATGTAGGCCAGGTACTCGGGGTCGAGCAGGTCGTTGATCGCGACCACCTCGATGTCCTTGAAATCCTTCGCGATTGCGCGGAAAGCCATGCGGCCGATGCGGCCAAAACCGTTGATGCCAACTTTGATTGCCATGTGTCAGTCTCCAGTGAGGTGAAAATCTTTTTAGGATTTAGGGGCTAGGATTTAGGGGCTAGGGGAGGAGCGGGCTGCGCCCGCGTTTTCCCTAGATCCCAGCTCCTAGCTCCTAGCCCCTGGTTTTACAGAACGCCCTTGACCGCAGCCACGACAGCCTCGGTGGTGATGCCGAAATGCTTGAACAGCGCCGGAGCCGGGGCGGATTCGCCGAAGCTGTCGATGCCGATGACGGCACCTTCCAGACCCACGTACTTGCGCCAGAAGTCGGTGACGCCGGCTTCCACCGCAACGCGCGGCAGGCCTTTCGGCAGCACGCCGGCCTTGTAGGCGGCATCCTGGCGGTCGAAGGTGTTGGTCGACGGCATCGACACCACCCGCACCGCGATGCCTTCGGCGGCCAGCGCTTCCTGCGCCTTGACGGCCAGTTCGACTTCGGAGCCGGTGGCAATGATGACGGCCTTCGCGCCCGCGGCGTCCTTGAGCACGTAACCGCCCTTGGCGATATTGGCCATCGTGGCTTCGTCACGCGCCATGAACGGCAGGTTCTGGCGGGAGAGGATGTGGCAGGTCGGGCCGTCGCTGCGCTCGACCGAATGCACCCAGCCGACCATCGTCTCCACGGTGTCGCACGGACGCCAGACGTCGATGTTGGGGATCATGCGCAGGGTCGCGGTCTGCTCGACCGGCTGGTGGGTCGGGCCGTCCTCGCCGAGGCCGATGGAGTCGTGGGTGAACACGTGGATCACGCGCTGCTTCATCAGCGCGGCCATGCGGATGGCGTTGCGCGAGTATTCGGAGAACATCAGGAAGGTGCCGCCGAAGGGCAGCACGCCGCCGTGCAGCGCCATGCCGTTCATGATCGCGGCCATGCCGAACTCGCGCACGCCGTAGCTGATGTAGTTGCCGGGGTTGCCGTGACGCACCGGATGGCAGCCTTCCCAGTTGGTCAGGTTGGAGCCGGTGAGGTCGGCCGAGCCGCCGAGGAACTCGGGCAGCGCGGGGGCCAGCGCGTTGATCGCGATCTGCGAAGCCTTGCGGGTGGCGACGGTCTCGGCCTTGGCGTTGATCGCGGCCAGTTTGTCGGCGACGTGGGCCTTCCAGTTGGCGGGCAGCTCGCCCTTCATGCGGCGCTCGAATTCGGCGGCCTCGGCCGGGTAGGCATTCCTGTACTCGGCGAACTTGTTGTTCCACAGGGTTTCGAGGCCCTGGCCCTTGGTCTTGGCGTCCCAGCCGGCATAGATGTCGGCGGGGATTTCGAACGCGGGGTGGTTCCAGCCCATGTTCTTGCGGGTGGCCTCGACTTCGTCGTGGCCCAGCGCGGCGCCGTGCACGTCGTGGGTGCCGGCCTTGTTGGGCGAGCCCTTGCCGATGACGGTCTTGCAGCAGATGAGCGTCGGCTTGTCGCTGCTGGCCTTGGCTTTCTGGATGGCGGCTTCGAGCGCCACCACGTCGTGGCCGTCGACGCCGGCGATGACGTTCCAGCCGTAGGCTTCAAAGCGCTTGGCGGTGTCGTCGGTGTACCAGTGCTCGATGTGGCCGTCGATCGAGATGCCGTTGTCGTCCCAGAAGGCGATCAGCTTATTGAGCTTCCAGGTGCCGGCGAGCGCGCAGGCTTCGTGCGAGATGCCTTCCATCATGCAGCCGTCGCCCATGAACACGTAGGTGTGGTGGTCGACGATGGCGTGGCCGGGCTTGTTGAATTCGTTGGCGAGGATCTTTTCCGCCATCGCCATGCCGACGGCATTGGTGATGCCCTGGCCGAGCGGACCGGTGGTGGTCTCGACGCCAGGCGCGTAGCCATATTCTGGGTGGCCCGGGGTCTTGGAATGCAGCTGGCGGAACTGCTTCAGGTCATCCATCGACAGGTCGTAGCCGGTCAGGTGCAGCAAGGCGTAGATCAGCATCGAGCCGTGGCCGTTCGACAGCACGAAGCGGTCGCGATCCGCCCACTTGGGGTTGGTCGGGTTGTGGCGCATGTGGTGGTTCCACAGCGTTTCGGCGATTTCCGCCATGCCCATGGGGGCGCCGGGATGGCCGGATTTGGCTTTTTCGACTGCATCCATCGCAAGTGCGCGGATGGCATTGGCCAGGTCGTTACGGGTTGGCATTGCGTTCCCTTCAGCTAAGTAAAAACTGCCGCATTTCCCCGCCCGGAAAAGCCGTGCAGCGGCAGCTTGGGCAGAATATGCAAAAACCTTGATTATCCGTCAGCTGGGCGGGCTTTCGCAAGCCGCGCCGAAACCGGGAAAAAGGGATTTTACGACAAGAGCTTAAGCCCTGAAGCTCAAGCGCCGACTCAGGGTGCACTCTAAAAATCTTTTTATTAGCTCGATGGAGCTACTTATGCGCCGGCTGCTTTCAACCAGTCGCGCCACAGCTCGAACAGTTCCGGGCTGGCCGAAGCCACCACCGATCGCTCCCATACGTTGGCGATGTCGAAGCTGCCCGACAGGCTGGCCAGCCGCCCGCCCGCCTCTTCCAGGATCAGTGCGCCGGCGGCGTAATCCCACAGCTTCTGCCCGCCGTGGACATAGATATCGAAACGTCCGGCCGCGGTGTAGCACCAGTCCAGAGTGGATGCGCCGAAATTGCGCTGCGAGGCATACGGCGGCCACGCCGCGAGCCGGCCGGCCAGCTCGCGGTCGATGCGTTTCATTTCGACCCCGGCGAGCGCACGCCGCAGTTCGGTGGCGGGGGTACGCAAGGGCAGCGGGATGCCATTGAGGTGCGCGCCGCGTCCGCGTTCGGCGGTGAACATCTCGTCGGCGACCGGATCGTACACCACGCCGAGCTGACGTTCGCCCTTGTAGAGATAGGCCACCGACACGGCAAAGTAAGGCACCCCGGCGACGAAGTTGGAGGTGCCGTCGATCGGGTCGACGCACCACAGGCCGTCGCGGCCGGCCTCCCAGGCGTCGCGCTGCTGTCGCTCGGTCATTTCCTCGCCCAGCACCGGCACGTCCCTGATATACGGCAGCGCCGCTTCCAGCGCGGCCTGCGTCGCCGTATCGGCTTCGGTAAACAGGCTGCCGTCCCGCTTGTGGCTGTGCGCCACCTTGAGGAAGCGCGGCGTGACTTCGCTCTGCGCAACCCGCCTTACCAACGCCTGGATCTGGTCAAGCACGATCAGGTACGCAGGCAATAACAGTAAACAAATTCCTGCTCCTGTCCCGCCGGGGTGTGGTGGATTTCGGTTTCGTGCCCGAGCAGCCGGAAAGGCATGCCGAACTCGGCATGCAGCGCATCGGGGGCGTAGCGCATCACCTCAAGCCCCGAGCACTGCAACGGCCCGCCGGGGCCGAAGGCGGCGACGATGACATGCCCGCCGGGTTTCACGCTCTTCAGAACCTGCGCGACATAACGTGCGCGGTCGGCGGGATCGGTCAGGAAATGGAATACCGCGCGATCGTGCCAGACGTCGTAGCGCGCAGCCGGCAATTCGGCCCGGGTGACGTCGCCGGCAATCCACTGCACCAGCTGTGCGCGCGCGCCGAGGCGCTCGCGGCTGGCGGCCAGCGCCGACTCGGCCAGATCGAGCACGGTCAGATGGCGGTAGCCAGCGTCGAGCAGATCGTCCACCAGCACCGAAGCGCCGCCGCCCACATCGATGATCTCGGCATCGCGGCCCGCACAGCCCGCGATCAGGCGCAACGATGAAGCGGCATGCAGTTGGAACCAGCTGACCTGGTCCGCCGCCTTGTTGCGGTAAACGGTTTCCCAATGCTGGCGACGGTCGGCCATGTCATTCTCCCTTCCACTTGATCGAGCAGCCCATGCTGGGAATCTGCCCGGCGGGACCACGCCCGGTGGCGGCGATTTCCTTCATCGCCTCGAACAGGTCGCGGCGCACGCCCTCGGGCGCGGTTTCCTTGCGCGATTCATCGAAGCGTCCGCGGTACTGCAATTCGGAATCGCGGTTGAAGCCGAAAAAGTCCGGCGTGCACACCGCCCCGTAAGCTTTCGCCACCTGTTGCGTTTCGTCGATCACATAGGGAAAGGGGAAGTCGAATTCCGCCGCCACCTTTTTCATGTTGTCGAAGGAGTCCTCGGGATATTCGGCCGGGTCGTTCGACATGATGGCGATGGCGTGGATGCCGTGCTGCCGGAGCTCGGCCAGGTCGCGCACCAGCCGCGGACGGATCGCCTTTACATACGGGCAGTGGTTGCAGATGAACATCGCCAGCAGGCCGTTCGGCCCCATCGCATCGGCCAGCGTCCACACTTTTCCGTCGACGCCGGGCAGGCTGAAGCCAGGCGCTTTCCAGCCAAAATCGCACACGGGGGTGGTGAGGGAAACCAAGATGCTCTCCGCAAGATCGCTCGACAATCCCGGCATAATACCAATATGTCCGCCCCGCGTTTCCATCTCGACCAGCCGCTTGCCCCGGGTGCCCGTTTCAGCCTGCCGCCGGGCCCGGCGCGCCATGCCGCGCGGGCGCTGCGGCTGGCGGCGGGCGATGCCGTCACCCTGTTCAACGGACAGGGCGGCGAATACGCCGCCCGCATCGAACGCATTCAGAAAGACGAAGTCGCGGTCAGCGTCACCGGCTTTGCCGACATCGAGCGCGAGTCGCGCTTGCGCGTGATGCTGGCGCAGGGCATTTCGAGCGGCGAACGCATGGACTACACGTTGCAGAAAGCTGTGGAGCTGGGCGTGACGGCAATCCAGCCTATCGCCGCCAAGCGCAGCGTGGTCAAGCTGGCGGCCGAACGGGCCGGCAAGCGCGTCGCGCACTGGCAGGGCGTGGTGGCCAGCGCCTGCGAACAGTGCGGGCGCAACCGGGTTCCGGCGGTGGCCGCGCCGCTGACGCTGGCCAACTGGCTCGGCCAGCGCACGGGCGGGCGCCTGCTGTTCTTATCGCCGCTGGCCGAGGCGCGGCTGGCCGACTTGCCACCGCCGACAGCGCAAGACTGCCTGGTCGCCGGCCCCGAAGGCGGGTTTGAAAGCGACGAGGTCGCCGCCCTCCTGGCAGCCGGAGCCGTCGCCGTTCGCCTGGGACCGCGCGTGCTGCGCACCGAGACTGCCGCACTGGCCGCACTGGCCGCGATGCAGACGCTATGGGGCGACTTTTAGACGCGCAGCGGGCGTAAAAAACCGGGCACCCGGCCCGGATTTTACGCCCGGCGAGGAGGGCGGTCAGGGGCGCAGGTAAGTGTAGCCCTGCTTCTGGCGCTGCAAGATTTCCACCACGCCCGATGCAACGTAGCCCACCTTGGCATGCATATCCTCCTCGTCGAGCTTCTGGTTGCGCATGGTGTTCTGGCACGCCACCACCGGCACCCCGGAATCGATCGCCTCGCTGATGCGGTTGGCCACCTCGGATTCGGCTTTCAGCATGTTGATGCCGGGGCCAAACGCCACGATTTCGAGTTCGACGCTGTCCTTGCCCATGTCCTTCTGGATATTTCTGGCGTTGTTGAGCGCCAGATTCCAGGTGGCCGGGTCGTTTTCGCTGACCTGGATCACCATTTTCGACTTGTCGGCGGCCAGAGCGGCGGCGGGCAGCGCCAGCGCCCCCATCAGCAAAGCCCCGCCCAGCAGGGCGCCCAGCGTATTCATGCGTTTCATGTATCGATCTCCAGCGGAATATGGGTTGCGGTGCGAACATGCGCTCCGTTTTCTTATGACGTAAAGATTAACCGATATATTCCGTTTATTCTCGTGGGCATTGCTGCCCTGCGCCGCATGGAGGTTTTCTGTATCCTTCGCGTTAATCAACCCCGTTCAGGTCAATCCGTTGAAAGACACCGCCGATTTCGTCCACTGGTTCCGCTCCGCCGCCCCCTATATTCACGGTTTTCGCGGCAAGACCTTCGTCATCGCCTTTGGCGGCGAACTGGTGGCAGACGGCGGTTTCGTGCAACTGGCGCATGACGTCAACCTGCTGAACAGCCTGGGCGTGCGGCTGGTGCTGATCCACGGCGTGCGGCCGCAGGTGGAAGCACGGCTGACCGAGAACGGCACCGCGATCCGCTATGTGAATGGGCTGCGCGTCACCGACGACGCCGCGCTGGCCTGCGTCAAGGAGGCCGCCGGCACAGTGCGGGTGGAGATCGAGGCGCTGCTGTCGCTGGGACTAGCCAATACGCCGATGGCGGGCGCCGACATCCGGGTGGCCTCGGGCAATTTCGTCACCGCGCAGCCGCTGGGCGTGCGCGACGGCGTCGACCTGCTGCACACCGGTGAAGTGCGCAAGATCGATGCCGCCGCGATCCGGCGCCGCCTCGACCAGCACGATATCGTGCTGCTCTCCCCCATCGGCTATTCGCCGACCGGCGAAATTTTCAACCTCAGCCTGGAAGACGTGGCCACGCAAGCCGCCATCGAACTGGCTGCGGACAAGCTGATCTTTCTGATAGACACCGAAGGGGTGCCGCAGGAAGATCCCGCCGCGCAAAGCCCGACGGGCCCCGCAAAATCGCACCTGCCAGGTGCGGAACGGATGATCCACAACGCCCTCACCGTGAATGAGGCACGCCAGGTGCTGGGAAAAGCGCACGAGCTACCGGAAGACATCACCTACTACCTGCCCTGCGCCATCACTGCCTGCACCCAGGGCGTCAAGCGGGCACATTTCATCAGCCGCCACCGCGATGGCGCCCTGCTGTCCGAACTGTTCACCCGCGACGGCGTGGGTACGCTGATCACACCGGCGCCGCTGGAAACCCTGCGCGCTGCCACCATCGACGACGTCGGCGGCATTCTCGGCCTGCTCGAGCCGCTGGAACGCGAAGGCATCCTGGTACGGCGCTCGCGCGAACTGCTGGAAATGGAAATCGAACGTTTCCTGGTGCTCGAATCCGACGGCATCATCGCCGGTTGCGCGGCGCTCTATCCCTTTCCCGAAGAGCAGGCCGCCGAACTGGCCTGCCTGGCGGTATCCAGGGAATTCCGCGGGCGCGGATTTGGCGACCGGCTGCTGGCAGAAGCCGAGAAAAATGGTAAAAGAGCGGGGTTCGAGCGGCTCTTTGTCCTGACCACCCGAACTGAACACTGGTTCGAGGAACGCGGCTTCATCGACAGCAGCCTCGACCATCTGCCCAAGCGCAAGCAAGCGCTATACAACTACAAGCGAAGATCCAAGGTTCTGCAAAAAACCTTGTAGATCTTTGCAGAGAAGTGAAGTAAGGAGGAGTCTTGCGTCTATTCACCCCGCGCCCGGGATGGTCCTGGCGGGCCCTTCATGCATCGATCCATGGCGCCAGTTCACGGCGCATACGGCCCGGCTGTTTCGGTGACTTCCGCAGCTGGCTCTTTGCCCTGCTGCTGGCCGCTGCCGGTCACGTCGCCGCCAGCGTGGATCGGCCGCTGGTATTCGGCGTCTTCCCCAACATGACGGCGAAGCAGACTGTCGAAATCTACCGTCCGCTCGCCAATGCGCTGGAGCGACAGCTGCAGCGCAGCATCGTCGTGTACAGCGCACGCGACTTTAAAACCTTCGTCGAACGCACCCGCCAGGGTGAATACGACATCCTGCTGACGGCACCGCACCTGGCCTGGCTGGCACGCCAGGACGCCGGCTACCGGCCGTTGCTGAAATACGTCCGCCCCACGCATGGCCTGCTTGTGGCCAAACAGGCTTCGCGGTTCCAGGCGCCGGATGAACTGCGCGGCCGCACCATCGCCACCGCCGACGCCATTGCCGTGACCGTATTGGCGGTGCAGGCAGAAATGGCCGCCAACGGACTCCAGCGCGACACTGATTACCGCACCGTGGATGCGGGCACCCACTTCAATGCCGCGATGCAGGTGATCAATGGGCGCGCCGATGCTGCCATGCTGGGCATGCATCCTTATTTGCTGCTGCCGCCCGAGGTGCGCCAGCAATTGCGCGTGCTCGCCAAAACCCCGCCGCTCTCGAGCCTGATGTACCTGACCCACCCGCGTCTGCGCGACCGCGAAGCAACGGCCATACGCCAGGCATTGCTCGATTTCGCCGCCACGCCCGAGGGCGTCAGCTTCATGCAGCACGGCGGCTACGGCGGCTTCGCTGCCGTGGATGGCAGCGAATTGCGCGCTTTTCACCCCTACGCCCTGCGGGCGCAGGAAATATTGCGGACAACCCGATGAAGACATGGTTCGGGCGACTCTCGCTGCGTTACAAGCTCACCCTCGCCGCGCTCGGGGTGGAAGCCGCGATGCTGGCTTTTCTGATCATCAATAGCGTCCAGTTCACCCGCCAGGAGTTGCAGCAGCAGGCCGAGCACCGCGTGCGGGAAGTGGGGGAAACCCTCGCCGCGGCCCTGCTTGCCCCCTTGTCGCACCAGGATGACGCCAGCGTGCGCGACGTCATCGAAACCTTGCAGCACGACGATGGCCTGAAAATGATCGCGGTACGCGACAACGGCAAACGCATCGTGCACCAGGCCGGAACCGAGGGTACCAAAGCCGATTTCCGGCTGCTGCAGCCGGTCGAGTTTTCCGGCCAGCGCTATGGCGAAATCGCCCTGGTCCTGTCGGGCGACTTCATCCACGAGGCGCGTAGCCGCTACGTGCGGCAAAGCCTTTTCATTGCCGTTGCGGCTTTGCTGCTGACCGGCATCCTGCTGGCCTTGTCGACCGGCGGCGTGGTGCGCCGCTTCGAAGCGCTGACCCGTGCCAGCAAACGCATGGCGCAAGGCGACCTCGACGTCAAACTGGCCGGCGAAGGGGCCGATGAAATCGGCCAGCTGATCGGCACGTTCAACCGCATGGCCGAATCGGTCCGCTTCAATATCGACCGCGCACGCGAAAATGAAGCCCGCTTTCATGCGATTGCCGACTACACCCACGACCTGGAATTCTGGCTGTCGCCCGAAGGCAGGCTGCTATGGGTCAACCCGTCGGTCGAGCGCATGCTCGGCCACAGCGTCGGCGAATGCATGGGACAACAGATGGATTTCCCGGCCGATGTCATCCATCCGGAAGACCGCGCCGCAGCCGAATTCCAGTTGCGCCAGGCCTTGCGCGGCACCTCCGGCCAAGGCTACGTGCTACGGGTATGCCGCAAGGATGGCGGCCATTTCTGGGCGGTGGTGAACTGGCAGCCGATTCACGATTACAGCGGCGTTTACCAGGGCATCCGCGCCAGCATCCACAGCATCGACGACCTCAAGGCGACCGAGGCCAACCTGCGCCAGGCCATCAATGAGCTGCGGATGGCGGAAAGCCTGCAGGGCAAGTATCTGGAGGAAACCGAGCAGGAACGCGCCCGCCTGGTTTCGCTGCTGTCGGCGATGAACCTCGGCATTCTGTTCGTCGCCGCCGACAACCGCGTGATCTACCACAACCCCGCGTTCAGCCGCATGTGGATGATCGGTGAAGAGGCCGCCCTGATTGGCCTGCCGGTACACGAAGTGCTGGCCAAATCCACCTCGGTGCTGGCGCGTCCCGATCACTTTTCGCGCCACCTGCTGTCGGTGCTGGAAACGCGCGAGCTGTCCGACAGCTATGAAATCCAGATGACCGACGGCCGCGTCATCACCGAACTCGACTACCCGGTGCGCGACCGCGAAGGCCGCTTCATCGGCCACCTGTGGATTTACGAGGACATCACCCGCGAACGCCAGACCGCCGAACAACTGGTGTATCTGGCCGAACGCGACGCCCTCACCGGGCTGTACAACCGCCACCGCTTCCAGCAGGAACTGGCGCGCACCATGCTGGAAAGCGACCGCCACCACATGCAGTGCGCTGTGATGTTTTTCGACCTCGACGAATTCAAAACCATCAACGACAGCTATGGCCACCGTGCCGGCGATGCGCTGCTGATCCGGGTGGCTGGCGAAATCAGCGCCCTGGTGCGGCGCAATGAGGTTCTGGCGCGGCTGGGCGGCGACGAATTCGCCATTCTGATCCCCGCGGTGGAAGGCAACGACATCGCCATGTACCAGGCCAAGGATGCCGGCAAGAATACCTGGCGCGTATTTCGCGCGGACCGCGAGGCCGACAGCGAAATGCGCAGCCGCCTGTCGTGGGGCGAACGCATCAGCAACGCGCTCGACAAGGACCTGTTCCAGCTGCATTTCCAGGGCGTCTACCGGACGGAGGACGGCACGCTGTCGCACCTGGAGGCGCTGATTCGCATGATCGACGAACGCAATCCGGATCAGCTCATCATGCCGGCGCATTTCATCCAGCTGGCCGAAAAAAGCGGCCGCATCCTCGACATCGACCGCTGGGTGATCCGCGAGGTGCTGCGCACGCTGTCGCACAACCCGGACGTTCCCGCCATCGCAATCAATCTATCGGGACGTTCGCTGTCCGAGCCCGGCCTGCCGCAATACATCGGCGACGAACTGCGGCTGGCCGGCGTCAACCCCGGCCGCCTGATCATCGAAATCACCGAAACCGCCGCGGTTTCCGACCTGCACGACGCCCAGCGCATGATCGAAGCGATGCGCCAGTTCGGCTGCGGCGTCAGCCTCGACGACTTCGGCGTCGGCTTCGCCTCCTTCGCCTACCTCAAGCATCTGCACGTCGACACCATCAAGATCGACGGCATTTTCATCCGCGACCTGCCCGGCGACCCCGACAACCAGGTGTTCGTGCAGGCCATGGTCAGCGTCGCCCTCGGGCTCGGCAAGTCGGTCGTGGCGGAATACGTCGAGGACAGCCAGACGCTCGCCCTGCTGCGCAGGTTCGGGGTCGACCTGGTGCAGGGTTATCACCTCGACCGCCCGGTCGCCGACCATCCGGCATTGCAGGGCGCCGCCTGCGCCGAGGCCTCGGGCTGACGACGGCGGCCCCCGGGTCGGGGGCGGGGGACGACGGGGTGCTAAAATACGCCGTTTTTCCCCGTTGCATCCTAGGATTCCGCCGTGCTCACCGCCTCCAGCATCACCCTGCAATTCGCAGCCAAACCCCTGTTCGAGAACGTCAACGTCAAGTTCGGCGACGGCAACCGCTATGGCCTGATCGGCGCCAACGGCTGCGG
>NCIH01000072.1:0-14491 GCA_002281975.1 Hydrogenophilales bacterium 17-64-11
CCAGCACCGCAGGCAGCGCATGCACCGTCACCGGCGTGCCGCGCAAGTCGCCGACGCTGTCGAGCAAGAGCGGCAGGCCCAGCACATGATCGAGGTGGGCATGGGTGAGGAATACATGGTCGATCTTCAGCAGCTGTTCGAAGTCGAGCGTGGTGAGGCCGCTGCCGGCGTCGATCAACGCGTCGTCGTCAACCAGCAGGCTGGTGGTGTGGCGCCCGCTGCCGATGCCGCCGCTGCAGCCCAATACGGTGAGTTTCATCGCTGTTTTATCGTGGCTATTTGCTTGTGTAGACGAACACGCCGTCCCAGTCGGCTGGGGGCGGCTCCGTGCGGAAATGCGCGATGCGCTCAAGGTAGACATCGTACAGCGCGCGCGGCGCGCGGTGGTTGAGCGCGGCGAGCGCCGCTTCGGCGGCGGCCCAGTCCTGCGCCCGATAGCGCGCGAATGCGGCTTCGAAATCGGCGGCGTCCCGGCGCACCGATTCGGCAAGGTCGGCTCCGAGTCCCAGCGGTTCGTAGATTGCCACCGGGTTTTCCTTGCCCTTGACGCGCACGTCGTCGACCTTCATGAAGGCGTGCGCCGGGTCGGCGTCGACCGTGGACTGGGTGGCCAGGATGCCGACGCCGTATTGCTTGGTGATGCCTTCGAGGCGCGAGCCGAGGTTCACCGCGTCGCCCATCACCGTGTAGGCCATGCGGAATTCGGAGCCCATGTTGCCGACGCTCATGCGCCCGCTGTTGACGCCGACGCCGATCCTGACTTCCGGCCAGCCGCGCGCGGTGAACTCCCGATTCAATTGCGGCAGCGCAGCCTGCATGTCGAGCGCGGTCTGCACCGCGCGGCAGGCGTGGTCGCTCAAATCGACCGGCGCGTTCCAGAACGCCATGATGGCGTCGCCGATGTACTTGTCGATGGTGCCGCGCTGCTGCTGCACGATGCGCGTCATGGTCGACAGGTAGGCATTGAGCACATCGGCGAGTTCGGCCGGCGGCAGCTTTTCGGAGAAGTTAGTGAAGCCGCGGATGTCGGAGAACAGCACCGTCATCTCGCGCGACTGTCCTTCCATCGTGTAATGCGCGGGGTTCCGGCTCATTTCGGCCGCCAGCTCGGGCGGCACGTACTGGCCGAACAGCTTGGTGATCTGGCGCTTGCTGCGGGTGGCGGCGAAAAATCCGTAGGCAGTGTTGAGCGCATACAGGCCGAACAGCGTCAGCATCGGCGCCGCCATCGGCACCACCATGAAGCGCGACCACGCTGCGCCGTAGACGGCCAGCAGCAATGCCAGCAATACAATACTGGCAGCCAGCCCGATAGCCGGCCCGAACCGCAGCAGCACCGCCGTCAGCAGGGCGCCCAGCAGCAGCACGGCGATCAGCCGCGCGTCGTCCGCCCACGGCGGCGTGGCGCGGGTGGTGCCGTCGAGCATGCCGGCGATCAGGTGGGCATGGATCTCGACCCCCGGGAAGGCGTTGGAAAACGGCGTCACGCGCAGGTCGGCCAGTCCCGGCGCGGTCGAGCCCAGCAGCACGATGCGGTTTTCCAGTTGTTCCAGCGGCGCCTTGCCCGCCAGCACCCGGGCCGCCGAAATGTAGGGGAACGGTGCACCGGAACGGTACGGCACGTGCACGCTGCCGTCCGCGCTGAGCGGGACGCGAAGGCCGCCCACCTCCACCCACGGCGCAGCATACTGCCGCCCCAGCAAGGTCTGCCGATCGACGCCGGCATGGACCGGCTCGCCGCCGAACGCCACCCGCAGGGTGGCGGCCGACAGCGCCAGGTAGTAGCCTGCGCCATACGGACTGACCAGATTCATCTGGCGCGCCGTGCCATCCTCGTCGGCCCGCATGTTGAAAAATCCTGCGCCCTGGGCCGCGTTCTGGAAAACGGCCAGATTCGCACCGTAGCCCGTGGGTGGTGGCGTACCCGGCCGCAGCGGCGCGAACGCCGCGGCAGGCAGGGACGGCGGCGGCAACACGCCGGTTTTGGCGCTACCGTAGCCTTCCGGAATGAAGTAATAGCCGAGCGACAGCGGGCGTTCGGCGAGCACCTGCGCAAAGCGGGCGTCGTAATCGAGGCGCGGCGCAAGCCGTTCGAGCGCCACCCGGAAATCGCGGCTGCCCGCCAGATCGCGCTGCGCCAGTTGTTGAAGGGTAGCGAGCCCCGAGCTGGTGTCCGGCTCGGCAAACACCACGTCGAAGCCGACCGCCGCCACGCCATAGCGGTCGAACAGCTGCCCGACCAGCGCGCTCATGGTGTCGCGGCTCCATGGCCAGCGGCCGAGGCTTTTCAGGCTGGCCTCGTCGATGTCGAGGATGGCGATGCGGTCGTCCGCCCCGGTGGGCGCGGTGCGCTTCAGCCAGGCGTCGTACAGCCAGGCCTCGGCGCGCTGCATGGGCGCGATGTGGATCAGTCCCGCGACATGCGCCGCTATCAGCAGGACAAACAGCGCAGACAGTCCAGGCTGCGCCAGCCTGGATAAAACGCGCTTCACCGAATGCGGTAGAAACGGTCGGCCAGCTCCTTGCCGCGAACGGCATCGAAACGCCCATCCACGGCTTCACCCAGGGCAGCGAGCCGATCAGCCGGATGCGGATGGGTTTTGTAGAGCAGGCTGGTGCGGTTGTCCTTGGCGGGCAGCCCTGCCATGTCTTGCAGCACTTCTGGCAGGCCCCACGGGGTATAGCCCGCGCGTGCGGCATAGACGACGCCGATGCGATCAGCCTCGAATTCGGCATTCTTGTCGAGCCCGCGCGCCATGATTTCGGCGCCGTTGCCGATCAGGTTCTGTACCGCCTGATCGCTGCCCTTCGCCTTGCTGCTGGCGGCCTGCCCCAGCGCACCGATCAGGCTGGATTGTTTCAGTACCTTGAGATGATGCTTCTGGCTGACATGGGCGATTTCATGTCCCAGCACGCCGGCCAGCTCGGCCTCGTTGTTGAGGCGCCGGTACAGGCCCTTGGTCACGAACACGTAGCCGCCGGGCGCGGCGAAGGCGTTGATGTCTTCGGTGTCGAGCACGCCGAAGTGCCAGGCAATGTCCTTGCGCCCGCTCTGCAGCGCCACCCAGTTGCCCACCAGGTTGACGTAGCGTTGCAGTTTGTCGTCGCGCACCAGCGGCACCGCGCCCAGCAGGTTGCCCGAAATCTGCTTGCCGATGCGCGTTTCCTCTTCGGGAGAGTAATCACCGAACAGGGCAAACCCCAACTGGCGGGCATCGATTTTCTGTTTGGCCGGAGGCGGGGGGGCGGCGGCGTCTTGTGCCGTTGCGGGAGCCTGAGTCGGGGACGGCGCCGGCTGCTGCGCAGGCGCCGGCTGGCTTTGCTTGTCCTTGTTCAATTCCTGCTTGATGCGCTCTTCCAGCAATTTTCCCAGATCGAGACCGGCGGACATCCCGCTGAAAGAAGCCAGCGAAACCGCCAATACCATCAATTTGATTTTCATCAGTTGTTCTCCCACGGTGACGACGCCTGCTGGGGTCTGGGCTCGGGCAAGCCCGGCACATTGACCGCCGCCAGGCCGGACTGGCCGGCAAAACTTCTGGCCTGTGCGGTCGTCGCCGCCCAGTTGTCCAGCCGCGCCAGTTCGTCGCCATTGAACTTGGCCTGCTTCAACTCTTCGTCATTCAGGCCGCGCAAGCCGGCCACCGCGACCACGCGGCTGGGATCTGACTTGGTGGTGGCGGCGCCCACCACGTCGCCCAGCCCCGCGCCGCCGATCCCGCCGGCACCGGCACGCACCGACAGCAGGCGGATCCAGCCGGTGGTTTTGCCCGAGCTCACGCGCAGCCAGCCGCCCTGCTTGGCGAGGATGTTGACGCTGGCGCCCTTGGCCGCGCTGCCCGTCACCGTGGAGGTGGCGCTGGGTTGACTGTAGAGCTTGTCGTTGCGCAAGACCGTGCCGGACGCAGCCCAGGCGGATGCGGCGCTCATGCACAGCGTCAATGCCGTTAGCGGAATCAGGAAATTTTTCATGGTGTGTCTTCTCCGTCTGAAGCAAAACTGTATGGCCTGCCACCTGATGGCGCAAGCGCCTTTGATGACGTTATGATGCCGCGATGAGTTTTCTTGCGGCTTCCATCGAATCGCTCGGCGCCAAGGTCGCCGGCTGGTTCACCGTCGGCTACGGCATGTTCGCCTTCCTGGCCAAGGCCGCTCTGCTGCTGCTGGACCGCACCACCTGGAACCGCGCCACCTTCGACGTGGTGGTGAAGCAGGTCTACTTTACCGCGGTGCAGATTCTGCATGTTTTCCTCGGCTACGCGCTGGTCATTTCGTGGCTGATCATCACCATCATCCTGTCGACCGCACGCGACTTCGGCCTCACCGAATTCGCCAGCGAAATGACCATCCGCGTGCTGGTGCTGGAACTGCTGCCCTTCCTCACCGCACTCTTCATCGCACTGCGCTCCGGCAGCGCCATCAACACGGAAGTCGCGCTGATGCAGGTCAATAACGAATTGGATGCGTTGGCACATTGCAAGGTTCCGCCGATGCAGTTCGAGTTCCTGCCACGGCTGGTCGGCGGCGTCATCTCGGTCGTCACCCTGGCAAGCCTCGCCGGACTGCTCGCGCTGCTGATGGGCTACCTCGCGATTTACGGTACGAACACAGCGGGTTTTGCGCCGTTCACCCAGACTATCGCCAAGATTTTCGACTTCAAGATCATGGCCGGGCTGCTCGTCAAATGTGCGCTGTTCGGGCTGGCCGTCACCCTGATCCCGGTCACCGCCGGCCTGGAAACGCCGAAAAAACTCTTCATGGTTCCGGTCTCCGTATTGCGCGGCATGATGCGGGTGTTCTTCGCCATCGTGGCGATCGAGGTGGTGTCATTAGCGCTCAAATACGTCTGATCCCGTTTGCCGACCGTACCGCACTGCTGGCAGCGACCGCCGCCCTGTCCGACGACGTGGCGCGCGTTGCACCCGGTCTGCCGCTGCGTGCCAACCTGTCCGCGCTCGACAACATCGCGCTGATCCCGCTTTATCAACGCCATTACAGCGCAGCGGAATCGAACCGCCAGGCGCAGCAATTGCTGCAACAGCTCGGCCATGCCGACATCGCACTGCTGCGCGATCCCGACATGACTGCGGCGCAGCGCTTCATCGCCAAGCTGGCGCGTGCGCTCATCCTCAGGCGCCCCCGCCTGGTCATCGACCACCCCGGCGCCATGCTTTACGATGTGCCTTACCCGAGTTTCATCCGGCAACTGGCGGCACAGGAAGAGATGACCGGCACCTGGGAAATTTACGACTTCAGCTGGAACCAGACTCTATACAACCAGGCACTTCATCCGGAATGAACAAACTGCATTTCAAAGTGGGATTGTTTGCGGCGGCATCGCTGCTGCTGGCAGGCGCCTTCATCGTTTATCTGCTGCATGCGCGCGGATTTTTCGAAGACACCTTCCACCTGAAACTGGCGGCTTCGAGTGCCGACGGAGTCGCTCCCGGCGTGCCCATCGTGTTTTCCGGCATCGAAATCGGCAGCGTCACCACGCTGGGGCTGAACGACGCCGGCGGCATCGTCATCCATGCCGAATTCCTCGACCGCAACGCCAAATGGCTGAAGCAGGACAGTACCTTCACGCTGGACAAACCTCTCGTCGGTGGCGCCAGGATCCGCGTTGACACACCCGACCTCGACGCGCCCGCCCTGCCCGACAATTCCACCATGCTGCTGCTTTCTTCCGACATCAGCAAGGAGATTCCGCTGCTGGTCGAACGGGTCAAGGCGATTCTGGCCAACGTCGAGCATCTCACCCGCAAGGATGGCGAAATCAACGCCACGCTGGCCAACGTGAAGACCGTGACCGGACGCATGACCGGCGAATACGGCGTGCTCGAAGGCGTGCTCGGCAGCCCGGAAAAAGCCCGCGCCGTCACCGATTCGCTCGACAAGACCCGCGCCCTCATCGGCAAGCTCGACAGCCTGGCCCTGAAGGTGGACGGCATGGCCGGTAAAACCGACCAATGGCTGTTTGCACCCGACGGCGTGGCCGAGCACACGCGCGAATCGCTGGCCCAGGTGCGGCTAATGCTGGACGATGCGCAATCCAGCCTGAAGAAAGCCGACGCCCTGATGACGAACGCGGTGGCGATTTCCGCCGACGTCAAGGGCGGTACGCAGGATATCGTCAGGCTGCGCGCCGAGATCGACGATGCGGTGCGCAAGGCCAACGCGCTGGTCAACGAGATCAACAAGAAGTGGCCGTTTGCGCGGGATCCCGAGGTGAAACTGCCATGAAGACCCTCCTGCTTGCGCTCGTCAGCCTGCTTGCGCTCGCCGCCTGCGGCAGCGGCGGCCCGCCGCCGCCGGACTGGAAAACCGATGCAGCCGACCTGATCGGACGCTATCAGAAGCACGCGCTGATGGGCGAAAACAGTCTGGCCGAGCGCTATTTCCAGCAGGCCGTCGCCGCCACCGGCGGCGCCGGTCGCGTCGCCGAGACGGCGCGCCTGTGGCTGGTGCGCTGCGCCACCCGCCGCGCCATGCTGATCGACGATGCCTGTAGCGAGTATGCCGAGCTGGCGCTACTCGAACCCAACGCCGCCGATCAGGTTTACTACCATTTCCTCACCCTGCGCTGGGAAGCTGTCACAACGGCCCAGTTGCCTCGCCAGCACCGCGATCTGGTGAGCACAGTGGCCGGCAAGCGGCACGAGGTGCTCGGCAGAATCGAGGACCCGCTGGCGCGTCTGCTCGATGCCAGCCTGCTGGTGATGCGCAGGGAAGCTGATGCCGCCACGCTGGCGCTGGCCGCGGAAACCGCTTCCGCCCAGGGCTGGCGGCAGCCCCTGCTGACCTATCTGAAGCTGCAGGAAAAACAGGCCGTGGCCCAAGGCAACGCCGCAGAACAGGCCCGGCTTGCCAGACGCATCCAGCTGGTCGAGCAGAGCTTCGTGCCTGGCGACAAGTAAAGTCCGCCCTCAAACGCGGGCCATCATGACATGCCTTGGCGGCATTCTTGCGCCGCATTTTAAGTGCGGGCGGGCGGCGCCTGGTTTCCCGGCGATCGGGCAGGCTTCCGCTGCCCCGCCTGCCAGATCTGCGGGCTGGCAGGCCGCATTGACAAGCCTGCACGGCATGATTAACGTGCAGCCTCGGAGAGTTTCCTCTTCGTATATACAAATAAGTTGTAACCCAACATTCAATCAATAAGGAGGAGGTACCATGAAATACACGCCAATCGCACTGGCCGCCCTGGCAGTATTCGCCACCACGGCGCACGCTGCACCCGCCATGATGTCCACCGACTGGACCGCGCAGGCTTGCGACGCCTGGAACAAGGATGCCGCCCTGACCGGCGGCCTGGGCGACAAGTGGATCAAGAACGACAAGGAGCGCGGCTACAAGATCATTCACCTGTATCGCACCGACTGCGGCGAGGCAACCCAGACGGAACTGAAGATCGTCCCCAAGGACGGCAAAGCCATGTGCGTCTACGGCGGCGCGGTACAGAACGCCAAGATGGATCACGCGGTCGACTACACCATGCACGCCACCACCGAGCGCTGGAATGAAATGGGTGCGGGCGAATACGGCCCGATGAAGGCGATGATGTTCGGCCGCCTCAAGTTCACCGGCCCGAAAATGGAAGCCATGAGCGTGATGGGGCCGTTCGAGGCCTTCCTGCGCCTGCCGGGAAAAATCCCCGGCGACCAGGCCTGCCCTGCCAAGTAAGCTCGCCGCAGTACAAGAAAGCCGGGGGATCTTCCCGGCTTTTTTACGTCGGACCATCAGGGGGTGCCAGGCACATGACCGGGAACTGGTTCGGCAGGATTCCCGGCCGTTCGCTAATCCGAGGCGGCCGTATTCACCAGCTTCGTGAGCAGCGAGGTCAGTCGGTGGATCTCGGCGCCCGTCAATGACCGGCGCATCCAGTCGCCTATAACCGTATGCAGTTCCGGCATTGTCTTCTCCAGAACGGGCATCGCCTGAGCGGTAAGCGCAACGGGCTTGACGCGGCGGTCGGCGTGCTGCATCGAGCGGGTGACCAGGCCCCGTGTTTCCAGTTGCCGCAATACCTTGGTCAACCCGCCGGAGGTGATCAACACCGCGCGTTGAATCTCCGACGGCGTCAGCGCATGGGGCGGCGGGGTGCGACGCAGACTGGCCAGCACATCGAATTCGGCCGGGCTCAAGCCGTTGGCAGCCATGATCCTGGTCGCGCGGGAATGTTGTGCCGTGTAGGCCTGTGTAAGGGCGAGCCCCAATGGCAGCATCTGTGCATCGTAGGATTCGGGCCAGTGCTGGCGGTGCATATCAAGGGGATTGGCGATTCTGTCGGCCATGTCGGGGGCGCTTGTTCATGGAACGGTAATGCGATTAATTATCTTGCTAGATAAATAATTATGCAATATGCTTTACCGCTTGAAGCGGCTCTCAATACCTCTCAATACCCAGTGACCATACAGAAACACCGTTTTGACAGATACACCATTTTGCCGCCCTGCTTCTAGCCCTGCAGCACAAATAGACTCCACCCTGCCCAACGCCCACCAAGGCCAAGACCGATGATTATCCATCCCGAGCCCGCCCTCACCCCCCGTCAACAAAGATTACCCATGCTCAAGCAGATCGGCCTCGTGCTGCTGAGTGCCTTATTGCTCACTGCCTGCGGCGGTAAAACGGAACCCGGTGCCGCTCCCGGTGCCGCAGCCCCTGCCGTGACGGTGGTGACGGTGCAGACCGAGTCGGTGCCGGTGACAGCCGAACTGCCCGGACGCACGTCGCCTTACCTGGTGGCCGAATTGCGGCCGCAGGTAAGCGGCATCGTCAAGCAGCGCCTGTTCAAGGAAGGCAGCGATGTCAAGGCGGGCCAAGTGCTGTACCGGATCGATCCGGCAACGTACCAGGCAGCCTACGACAGCGCCCGTGCCAATCTGGCACGGGCCGAGGCGAATCTGGAGGTGGCGCGCCTGAAAGCCGGTCGCTACGCCGAACTGGTGAAGATCGAGGCAGTGAGCGCCCAGGCCAACGACGAAGCGCAGGCCGCACAGAAACAGGCGCAAGCCGAAGTCGGCGCGGCGAAGGCGGCACTCGACAAGGCGCGCGTCGATCTCGATTTCACCCGCGTCAGTTCGCCCATCGCGGGCCGGATCGGGCGCTCGACGGTGACCGCGGGCGCACTGGTCACCTCGAACCAGGCTGCGGCACTCGCCACCGTACAGCAACTCGATCCCATCTATGTCGATCTGACACAGTCCAGCACCGAACTGCTGGGACTGAAACGCAACCTCGATTCCGGCAAGCTGCAGCGCGCTGCGGGCAACACGGTGCCGGTGAAACTGGTGCTTGAAGACGGCAGCCTCTACGGCGCCGAAGGCAGGTTGGCGTTCTCGGAAGTGACGGTCGACCAGGCCACCGGCAGCGTGACGCTGCGCGCGGTGTTCCCCAATCCCAGGGGCGAACTGTTGCCCGGCATGTACGTGCGCGCGCGGTTGACACAGGGCGTGAACCGTGATGCCGTGCTGGTGCCGCACGCGGCAGTCAGCCGCACGCCGCGCGGCGAGGCGCAGGTGATGGTGGTGAACGGCGAGGCCAAGGTCGAGGTGCGCAGCGTCAAGGCGGAGCAATCGGTCGGCGACAAATGGGTAGTGACCGGGGGCTTGGCCGCCGGCGACCGCGTCATCGTCGAAGGCCTGCAGAAGGTGAAGCCGGGCGCAACGGTGCAGGCACAGGAAGCCACTGCTGCAACGGCGCCCGCAGCGCCCGCGGCGAAGTGAGGTAACGGACCATGGCCCGCTTCTTCATCGACCGGCCCATCTTCGCGTGGGTCATCGCCATCGTCATCATGCTCGCCGGCGGGCTGTCCGTCCTGACGCTGCCAGTGTCGCAGTACCCGGCCATCGCGCCGCCCACCGTCGCCATCAATGCCTTCTATCCCGGAGCCTCGGCGAAGACGGTGGAAGACTCCGTTACCCAGATCATCGAGCAGAAGATGACCGGCCTCGACAACCTGCTCTACATGAGCTCGTCGTCCGACTCCTATGGCCGCGCCACGACCACGCTGACCTTCGACGCCGGCACCGACCCCGACATCGCCCAGGTGCAGGTGCAGAACAAGCTGCAGATCGGTTTGCCGCTGCTGCCGCTGGCGGTGCAGCAGCAGGGTGTGCAGGTGGCGAAGTCGACACGCAACTTCCTTCTGGTGCTCGGCTTCGTCGCCAAGGACGGCAGCCTGAACCGGGAAGATCTCGCCGACTTCCTCACCGCCACGGTGCAGGATCCGCTGTCGCGGGTGACCGGCGTCGGCGAGGTGCAGGTGTTCGGCGCCCAGTACGCCATGCGCATCTGGCTCGACCCGGCCAAATTGACCAATTTCAAGCTTACACCCGGCGACGTGGAAGCCGCGCTGCGGGCGCAGAATGCCCAGGTCTCGGCCGGCCAGCTCGGCGGCACGCCGGCGGTCAAGGGCCAGGGCTTCACCGCCTCGGTCACGGCACAGAGCCGGCTGCAGACGGCGGAGCAGTTCGAGCAGATCCTGCTGCGCAGTTCGGCGCAAGGAGGCGAAGTGCGCCTCAAGGACGTCGCCCGCGTCCAGATCGGCGCCGAGAACTACGGCATCGTCGGCCGCTTCAACGGCCAGCCCGCCTCCGGCATCGGCATCAAGCTCGCCGCCGGTGCCAACGCGCTCGAAACGGCGGATGCAGTGCGCGCCAAGGTCGAGCAGATGAAGCCCTATTTCCCCGCCGGCATCGAGGTCGTGGTGCCCTACGACACCACGCCTTTCGTCAAACTCTCCATCATGGGCGTGGTGCAGACGCTGGCCGAAGCGATTCTGCTGGTGTTCCTGGTGATGTATCTGTTCCTGCAGAACTTCCGCGCCACCGTCATTCCGACCATCGCCGTGCCGGTGGTGCTGCTCGGCACCTTCGGCGTGATGGCGGCGTTCGGCTTCTCGATCAACACCCTGACCATGTTCGGCCTGGTGCTGGCCATCGGCCTGCTGGTCGACGACGCCATCGTGGTGGTCGAGAACGTCGAGCGCGTGATGAGCGAGGAAGGCCTGTCGCCGAAGGAGGCGACCAAGAAGTCGATGCGCCAGATCACCGGCGCGCTGGTCGGCATCGGCCTGGTGCTGTCGGCCGTGTTCATTCCGATGGCCTTCTTCGGCGGCTCCACCGGCGTCATCTACCGCCAGTTCTCGATCACCATCGCGGCCGCGATGGGGCTGTCGGTGCTGGTGGCGATCGTTTTCACGCCGGCGCTGTGCGCAACGATGCTGAAGCCGATCGAAAAGGGCCATGAACACGGCGAGGGGGGCTGGTTCTCCGGCTTCTTCCACTGGTTCAACGGCATGTTCACCCGCAACACCGAGCGCTACGAATCGGCTGTCGGCAAGATCCTGCAGCGTAGCTTCCGTTTCCTGGCGATCTATGCCGCGATCATCGGTGTGCTGGCGCTGCTGTTCATGCGCATGCCGACCTCCTTCCTGCCGGAGGAGGACCAGGGCGTGATGTTCACCCAGATCATGCTGCCGGCCGGTGCGACCCAGGAACGCACCGTCGAGGTGTTGAAGAAAGTCGAGCATCATTTCCTCGTCAACGAGAAGGACAACGTAAGGTCGATCTTCACCGCTGCCGGCTTCAGCTTCGGCGGCAGCGGCCAGAACATGGGCCTCGGCTTCGTCGGCATGAAGGACTGGGACGAACGCCAGGAACCGGGACAGGACGTGAAATCGGTCGCCGGCCGCGCGATGGCTGCGTTCTCGCAAATCCGCGAGGCGATGGTGTTTGCCTTCGTTCCACCGGCGGTGATCGAGCTCGGCACCGCGAGCGGATTCAACGTCCAGTTGCAGGATCGCGCCGGCCTCGGCCACGACGCGCTGATCGCGGCGCGCAACCAGTTCCTCGGCATGGCCGCGCAGGACGCGCGCCTGGTCGGCGTGCGTCCGAACGGCCAGGACGATGTCGCCGAGTACCAGCTCGACATCGACCATGCCAAGGCGGGCGCGCTCGGCGTGACGGTGGCGGATATCAACGACACCCTCGCCACCGCCTGGGGCGGCACCTACGTCAACGACTTCATCGACCGCGGCCGCATCAAGAAGGTGTATCTGCAGGCCGACGCCGAGGCGCGCATGAAGCCGGAGGATCTGGCCAAATGGTACGTGCGCAACAAGCAGGGCGACATGGTGCCGCTGTCGGCGTTCACCACCGCGCACTGGGCCTACGGCTCGCCACGGCTGGAGCGCTACAACGGCCAGCCGTCGGTCGAGTTGCAAGGCCAGGCCGCGCCCGGCCTGTCGTCGGGCGAGGCGATGGCGGCGGTCGAGGAACTCATCGCCAAACTGCCGCCTGGCATCGGCTACGAATGGACCGGCACCTCGTTCGAGGAGCGGCGCAGCGGCTCGCAGGCACCGGCGCTGTATGCGCTGTCGCTGCTGGTGGTATTCCTGTGCCTGGCGGCACTCTATGAAAGCTGGTCGGTTCCGTTCGCCGTCATGCTGGTGGTGCCGCTCGGCGTGCTCGGCGCGCTGCTCGCGGCGACCGGGCGCGGCCTGTCGAACGACGTCTACTTCCAGGTCGGCCTGCTGGCCACCATCGGCCTGTCGTCGAAAAACGCCATCCTGATCGTGGAATTCGCCAAGGCGCAGATGGAACAGGAAGGCAAGGATCTGATCACGGCAACACTGGAGGCGGTACGCATGCGGCTGCGCCCGATCCTGATGACCTCGCTCGCTTTCGGCCTCGGCGTGCTGCCTCTGGCGATCGCCACCGGCGCCGGCTCGGGCAGCCAGAACGCGATCGGTACCGGCGTGCTCGGCGGCACCATCGCCGGTACCCTGCTCGGCCTCTTCTTCATCCCGCTGTTCTACGTGGTGATCAAGCGGATATTCAAGGACAAGCCGCAGGCGGCAGGCGCCGCCCCTGCCGCCGCCGCGCAGGAGGCCGAATGATGTTCCCGTTACGCACCCTGACCGTCGCCCTCGCCGCCACCCTGGCGAGCGCCTGCAGCCTGATCCCTGAGTACCAGCGCCCGGCGGCGCCAGTACCGGCAAGCTTTCCCGGCGCAATGCAGGCTGCTGCGACAACGCCGGCGGCCGACACCATCGCCTGGCGCGATTACTTCGCCGATGCGCGTCTGCGCGAGGTGATCGCGCTGGCACTCGCCAACAACCGCGATCTGCGGGTCGCCGCGCTCAACATCGAGAAGGCGCGCGCGCAGTACCGCATCCAGCGCGCCGACCTGTTCCCCGCGATCGGCGCCAGCGGCAGCCAGAACGCACAGCGCCTGCCGGGCGACCTGACATCCAGCGGCGAGGCCGACGTCACCCGCCAGTACAGCGCCACGGTGGGTTTCTCTGCCTACGAACTGGATTTCTTCGGCCGCATCCGCAGCCTCAATGCGCAGGCGCTGGAGCTTTATCTTGGCACCGAGGAAGCGCGCCGCAGCGCGCAGATCAGCCTGGTGGCGGAAGTCGCCGGCGCCTGGCTGATCCTCGCTGCCGACCGCGAACGCCAGGCGCTGGCGCGCAGCACCTACGAAACGCGGCAGAAGTCCTACGATCTGACCCGCCGCAGCTTCGAAGCCGGCGCGGTCTCGGCGCTCGATCTGCAGCAGTCGCAGACGCTGCTGGAAAGCGCCCGTGCCGACGTTGCGCGTTACCGCAGCTTCGTCGCGCAGGACGAGAACGCGCTCGCACTCGTCGCCGGCGCACCGGTGCCCGCCGAGCTGCTGCCCGCCACACTCACCGACAGCGTCAGCGCGCTAGCCGAATTGCCGGCCGGCGTACCTTCCGACGTGCTCGCCCGCCGCCCCGACATCCTGCAGGCCGAACGTGCGTTGCGCGCAGCCAATGCCAGCATCGGCGCCGCACGCGCGGCCTTCTTCCCGAGCATCAGCCTGACCGCTGCCGCCGGTACCGCCAGCAGCACGCTCGGCGGCCTGTTTGACGGCGGATCCGGCACCTGGAGCTTCATGCCGCAGATCCGCATCCCGATTTTCGAGGCTGGCCGCTTGCAGGCGAGCCTCGACGTGGCCGAGGTGCAGCGCGACATCAACGTGGCGCAGTACGAGAAAGCCATCCAGAGCGCGTTCCGCGAAGTGGCCGACGCCCTCGCCGAACGCGCCACCCTCACCGAGCAGCTTGATGCGCGGCGGCGCCTGGTCGAAGCCACCGCAGCCGGCTTTCGCCTGTCGGAAGCGCGCTACAAGGGCGGTGTCGACAGCTACCTCGGACTGCTCGACGCACAGCGTTCACTCTACGGCGCCGAGCTGGACCTGATCGGCGTGCGCCTGTCCGAGGCCGCAAATCGCGTGGCGCTGTACAAGGCGCTGGGCGGCGGCTGGCAGTAAGTTCCGCCCGCGTCGTCGTGTCCGGCTCATGCGCGCCGTCGCGAATGCGGCCCCCATCCTGTGCCGAAAGGAGTTCGACATGAAACGACTGCCTAGGGAAGCGCTGAACAATTCACTTTTGAGTACGTTTCAACGCGTTCCTGGATAAACGAACCGTCAAGCCGCCGGTTTTTCTGGTTATTCGGTGGAT